>NZ_FYAN01000002.1:0-400181 GCF_900185665.1 Pannonibacter sp. I15F10I1 | reverse complement strand
AAAACAAATCACAAAAACCCCGTCCACAAAACGGGGTAAAACCATTCAAAAACACCTATATAATCAACAAAGAACAAAACAAGTACAAAGCAAACAGGCAAAACCGTCGAAAGCCACGTTCCGCAAGTAAAAGGCGCGCACCGCCGGAGCCAGGTCAGCCCTCATGCATCAGAGCCTCCCGGTGGACCAGCACCGGGACAGACTTGGCGGCGGGGGTCTTGCTCTCCTCAGCATATTGCCAGAGCGGGATCAATGGATTGCACTCTGGATAATAGGCGGCAATGGTGCCTTCGGGGATGTCATAGTCGATCACCTGCAAGCCGCCGACACTCCGTGATACACCATCGTCCGTGGCAGCGGTCAGCCGGACCAGCTCGTTCTTGGCAATCTGGAACCGCATCCGGTCTTTGGGGTTCATCATCACGATCATGCGGGAGTGATGAATGCCACGCAGCCGGTCGGCATCGCCATAGATGGTGGTGTTGAACTGATCGTTCGAGCGGAGCGTGATCAGGCGCAAGACGCCGGGATCGCTGCCGCTATCAAAACTGGCGTGCAGAGCCGTGGGTGTCTTGAAATTTGCCTTGCCGGTGTCGGTCTCCCAGATGCGCTCGCGGGCGGCCACAGGGCGCGGGAAGCCCCCCGGCAGGTCAAGCCGGGCGTTGAAGCCGCGAAAATCATCGGGGAAGACCGCCTCAATCTCGTCGCGGATCAGCGCGTAATCCGCCACCCAGAGATCCCACGGCACCGAAGGGTTTTCCGGCAGGGCGGCTTTGGCAATTCCGGCCACGATCGCCGGTTCGGACAGCAGATGCGGGCTGGCCGGACGATACTTCCCGCGGGAGGCATGGATGCATGTGGTGGAATCCTCCATTGTGACAATCTGCGGGCCGGTGGCCTGTTCGTCGATCTCGGAGCGCACGAGGGTCGGCAGCAGATAGGTGGTGCGGGCGGTGATGAGATGCGTGCGGTTGAGCTTGGTGGCGATCTGCACCGAAAGATCGAGATCTCGCCATTTGCGTTCCATCAAGTCGCGCTCGGGGATGGCGCGGATGAAATTGCCGCCCAGCCCGACAAAGGCGCTGACCTTGCCGGCGGCGATGGCCTCGCAAGCCTCGACGGTGTTCATGCCGTCTTCGCGCGGCGGCGCGAAACCATAGCGTTCCGCCATCTTGTCCAGCGGCACGAGTTCGGTTTTTTCGGCAATACCCACCGTGCGCTGGCCCTGAACATTCGAATGCCCGCGCACCGGACAGATACCTGCTCCCGGCCGCCCCATATTGCCGCGCATCAGCAGCAGGTTGATCAGCATCTGCACGGTGCCGACGCCCAGCTTGTGCTGTGTCAGGCCCATGCCGTAGATCGCGATGACCGACTTCGCCTCGGCATAGGTCCTTGCGGCCGCCTGCAGCGCGTCGCGCGGCAACCCGCAGGCGGCTTCGATATCGGACCAAGTGGTGCCGCGCACCATCGCCTCAAATGCCTCAAACCCATGCGTATGGGCGGCGATGAATTTGTCGTCGAGAACGCGCGCTTCGCCTGCGGCCTGTGCAGCATCATCCCAGGCGAAGAGCGCCTTGGCCATGCCGGTCATCACCGCAATGTCGCTGCCGGCGCATGGCTGGTAATATTGTGTTGCGATCGGGGTGGCCTTGTTGGTCAGCATCTGGCCGGGCCGCTGCGGATTGACAAAGGCTTCCCAGCCGCGTTCGCGCAACGGATTGAACACGACGACGGGCACATCGCGTTCGCGCACCTCCTGCAGCGTGTGCAGCAGGCGCGGCGAATTGGTGCCTACATTCTGACCGAAGGACAGGATGCAGTCCGTTTCCTGAAAATCCTCGAGCAGGACCGTGCCAACCGGGGTGCCGATGCTTTGCGGCAGCGCCACCGAGGTGGTTTCATGGCACATGTTGGAACTGTCGGGCAGGTTGTTGTTGCCGTAAAGCCGGGCCAGCAACTGATACATATAGGATGTCTCGAGGGCGGCACGGCCCGAGGTGTAGAACACCACATCCTTGGGCGAATAGCGTTTCAAATGCGCGCCGATATCGTCGAAAGCTTCTGCCCAGGACACCTCGACATAGGTGTCGCTGCCGGCGTCATACCGCATCGGATGGGTCAGGCGCCCCTCGTTTTCGAGGTCATGGTCCGTCCAGTTGAGCAGGCCGGAGACTTTATGCTTCGCGAAAAACTCCGGCGTTGTGCGCTTTGCAGTCAGATCCCAGAACGTCGCTTTCGCCCCGTTCTCGCAGAATTCGGCCAGATGGGGTTTCCCGGGTTTAGCCCACGCGCAACTGGTACACATATAGCCGCCGGTCTTGTTGTGAGAGTGCATCAACCCGGCCCCGCTCGACACTGCGCCCTGCTGGACCGAATGTTTGAGCAATGACTTGAGCGATCCCCATCCGCCGGCTGGCTGGTGATAGGGTTTGTGGCTGGCTCGATCTGTCATGGCTCTCTCCGGCTTGAGTACTCTGTGTAAAGTCCCGGCTATCCCGGATGTTCCCGCCATGTGGCAGCAGCGGGCCAGGGACATTGACCGGGCTGCTGCGCGTTGCCGGACGGCTCTTAGCGGCTCAGATAGTAGCCGGCGACTGCGGCGAGGATGATCGCAGCGACAAGAAGGAGCTTGATCCTTCCCCGTCGCGGCCGGCCGTCAAGTTCATGCCGGCGTGCCGGCCCCTCTTTCAGCTCTTGCTTGCGTGCCATGGCGACCTGCTCTGCCGTTGGCGGGTTTCCGGCTGCTTCATCATCGGTTCCAAGCGGCGCTGCTGCGGGGTCAGGGAAAGACACTTTATCCGCAGTCTGACCGTGGTCGATCTCATCGCGGAGTTTTGCGGATGTCACTGGTTCTTTCATGGCTCCCTTCCTTCGTTTCCGGGATCAAACCTTTGATGCACGAACATGTTCCTGGCCGGGGGGGGTATCTGGAGCGATCTATCCCCTCACCGGACATGCCGGGAGCGAGGGACGCAGTGTTTACAAGGGACTGCCAGTCAGGCACCAACTCCTCTCCCCCCTTGAGGGGGAGATGCCCCCGGCAGGGGGCAGAGGGGGGGGGAACGGACTGTCCGTTTGTATGCGAGATGGTACCGAGCTGAAGCGCTGCCACCCCCCTCTGTCTGCTGGCGCAGACATCTCCCCCTCAAGGGGGAAGAGGGGCGCTGCGGCAAAACGAAGGCCCAATCCTCCTCCGTGCGTCCAAAGTAAACATTGCCTGCTTCCAAGGATGATGTCGCGTTGGCGAGCGCATCCAAATGGCGATGCGCCCGCCAGGGCCATGAGAGGCGGCCCGCTCATGACTGCATAGCGGAGATGGGATCGTTCAGATCCGGGCGCCGCCGGTCGCATCAATCATCTGGCCCGTCGTCCAGCGCGCGTCGTCCGATGCGAGGAAGGCGATGACGCCGGCAACGTCCTCCGGCTTGCCGACACGTGAGAAGACCGAGAGGGCTTCGGCGCCGGCGCGCGCTTCGGGCGATGCCAGCCACTCGGCATTCATGTCCGTTTCCGTCACGCCCGGCAGCACGGCATTGACCGTAATTCCCCGAGGGGCGAACTCAGGTGCCAGCGCCAGTGTCAATGTCTCCAGCGCTCCCTTGGAGGCCGCATAGGCCGGATGGGTCGGCGCTGCAATCCGGGTGAACCCGGTGGACACATTGATGATGCGGCCATTGTCACGAATATGATCGGCCACTGCCTGGATCAGGAAGAAGGGCGCCTTGTAATTGATGGTCATAACCTCGTCGAAGGCGGCTTCGCTCGTCTGCTTCAAGGGCAGGGCGGGCGCGATGCCGGCGTTGTTCACCAGAATGTCGAGAGTGGAGGAACCCGTCTCGGCACGTGCGGCCTCGCTGAACTGTGCCCAAAGGCTATCGGCCGCCTCCTTGCCCTCCCGCAAGTCAGCCTTGACACCAACCGCCTTCACCCCGAGCGCCTCGATGTCGCGAAGCGTGGCATTGGCCGCATCGGCATTTGCGGTATAGTGCAAGCCGATCAGAGCGGCGCCTTCCTTCGCGAAGGCAAGCGCAACCGCCCGGCCGATGCCGCGTGAACTTCCAGTGATGAGGGCTATCTTATTTTCAAGTCTCTTGGTCATGAATCGCTCCGCTGCTAAATTAAATAGCAGTCGCTACAATAATGGCGTGGCGACTCCTGTCAATAAATTAATAGGGATCACTATTTAATGTCGAATCCAGTTCGCAAACGGGGCAGACCGCGCGCGCTCGATCGCGACGTGGGCCTCGACATCGCGGCTCGCTTGTTCTGGGAGCGTGGCTATGAAGGGACCTCAACCGCCGATCTCACGAAGGCCATGGGGATCAATCCGCCGACACTTTACTCCATGTTCGGCTCAAAGGAGGCGTTGTACCGTCAGGCGCTGGAGTTCAGCATCGCCCGTGAAAGCAGCCGGCGGCTGGCGATCTTGGCGTCTCCTCTTCCAGCTTACGATGCCCTCAGGCTGTATCTCTATGATATCGCTGATGGAGACACCCAGCCCGGCAAGCCGCGAGGTTGCATGGTCTCGACGGCCGTTCTGCAGCATGCGGAAGAAAACGCATCCGTCGCGCAGATGACAGCGGCCTTGCGGGAAGCATCGATGCAGATCCTCAAAACCCGCTTTGACCGGGCCGTCGAGGAACGTGAGCTGCCTGTTGAAACCGACACCGATACGCTGGCGCGCTTTTATGGTGCGATTATCCAAGGCATGTCGGCACAGGCCTGCGATGGCGCTTGCAATGCCCGGCTGAAGCGGCTGATCGATCTCGCACTCACGGCCTGGCCGGGGAGCCGTGGCACCTGAAGAGGAGCCTGGCCCGAGATAACTGTCGAGTTCTATCGCGGCCGCGTGCCGCATCAAAGTCAGACCGATGTCTGGATCGAACTTTTTGATGACAATCCCGATGCTGCCCTGGCCAGCCTGGGAAGCCCGCGGCGTGATGAGCTAGAGCCGCTGACCGGTGTCTCAGGCCTCTGGACCTCGGATCCTGCGGGAACGGTCATCCTGCTGCGTAAAGACGGGACGCCTTGAGGCTCAGCGATCCGTCACGCGCGCAAAGCTCACGTGGAGCCCTATCCGCGCCACTGGTCCGGAATGGCTACCTTTTGCAAATGGCTGAGCAGATAGGCATGGGCGGAGGGGGCGGCGGCGATGAGGATGCCGGAGCGCTCATAGTGTTCGGGCCCTCTGCCCCACCAGTCGGTTACAATGCCGCCTGCCTCCTGAATGAGAAGGATGCCGGCGGCCGTATCAATGAAGCCGGTCTGCTCGAAATAGCCGCTGAAACGGCCACTGGCGACATAGGCGCAGCAGTTGGCCGCGCTGCCGATGACCCGTACAGCGCCAATTGGCGCGCGGATCGCATCGATCCGGTCATAGGCTCCGGGATAGAGGCTCAGGCCCGGTGCCGGAAGCCCCGTGCCGATGACCATCTGGCCGGTGTCCGCATTGTCGCGGATGGTGAGCTTCTCGCCATTGACGAAGGCGCCGCCGCCGAGGACGGACGTGAACATTTCACCGGTTACCGGATTGTAGACGAGACCGCACAGGGTTCTTGCGCCCTGCCGCAAGGCGATGGTGATTGTATAATCCATGCCATTGAGGAAGTTGGTCGTTCCATCGATCGGGTCCACCAGGAAGCGGCATGCCGTGCTGGCGCCTTCGACAGAGGGAAACTCCTCACCGGTGAAGCTCCAGTCCGGATAACGGCTCAACAGGTAATCGCGGATCAGGATCTCGGATTGCTCGTCGGCAATGCTGACGAAATCCCCTGGCCCCTTCACCCCGATGTGGAGTGTGCCGCGCTTGTGGAAATAGCCGAGGGTCAGATCTCCCGCGAGGCGCGCGGCTTCTTCCATGTCTGCGAGCACCTTGCCCGCCTCGATCGTCTGCAAGCCGGTACTCATGCCAGGGCCTCGTAAAGTTTTTCGGGGTCGTCCGTGGTGATCTGATCGGCATTCAATTCGATCAGACGGCGGGCCGCCGCGATTGTCTCTGCCTCGACCGTCCGGATCGTCCAGGCATCAACCTGGCGGCCGGCGGCTTGTACCGCCGCGATCAGATCCGCACCTGCGGCATCGGCTGCAAGCACCAGCTCATAGTCCAGATAGATCATCGCTGCATCCGGTGCTGCCTGAAGGGCGCGGGTGATGAAGCTCATGAAGTCCTGCACGCTCTTCAGGCCATCAAGCACACCGGGATAGGTCGGGTCGTAGCCGGTCTTCAGTCCCGGCGTCCGGGCGGCAAGCAGGGCAACGGCGCCGGCATCACCACCGGAGAGGATCAGCCGGGAGGCAACCGGTCCGGCTGCCTGCGCAAAATTCGCGGCGGTGCGCTCATCCAGGCAAGACAGGTCTTCCTTGAAATCGAGCTGCAGCAGGGCGTCAGGATGGGCGGGCGCGCGTGCCAGCAGGCCGCAGAGATCTTCGAGAAGCATCACGGTCTCGCCAATCGGCGCGCCATTATTTCCCCTGAGTTCCAGGCTGCGCAGGACTGCGGCACTGGTGTCACGCACCAGTCCGGTCCCCGTGGTGCTGCGTGCCAGATCCAGATCATGCAGGATCGCAAATCCGCGATCAGCATGCACGACGAGATCGACCTCGACGCTGGCGCCAAGCTGCATGGCTTCCATGATCCGCGATGCCGTGAACTCCGCATCCGTCCCCTTGCGGCGGGCCCTGTGCCATTTCAGCCGGGTGCGGTGGCCATTGGTGCCGATGTAAAGCGGGTCAGCCATGGGCCGTTGTCCTGTAGATCTGCCGTTCGTTGCGGAAGGCGGCAAAGGCCGAGGGCCTCAGGCCGACAGTCTGCCCTGCCGCGAAGTGATCGGGTGCTGGAACCATGGCTTTCAGCCGGGTGCTATCGGCAAGGACCAGATCGGCAAGGCCATGGGTGCCGAAATCAGTGATGCGATGGATCGTCGCCGGCCCATTCGCGTCTGCGGCAAGGCCAAGGGCTTCGGGCCGCACGGCGAGGGTCGCAGGACCGTCTGCCACCGGCAGCGGTACGCTGAGATCATCATGCATGAACTGGCCGTTGGCCACGACGCCCTCGATGAAATTCATGGAACCGATAAAGCCGGCGACAAATGGCGTCTGCGGGTTCCGGTAGACCACGTCCGGCCGGTCCGCCTGCTCGGTCCGGCCATTGCGCATCACGACAATCCGGTCGGCCATGGACAAGGCCTCGTCCTGCCCGTGAGTGACGAAAAGGGTGGTGATCTTCAGCCGCAGCTGAATATCGCGGACCTCCTCGCGCAGGTGTTCGCGCAGGTGCTGGTCGAGACTGGCGAAAGGCTCGTCGAGCAGCAGGATCTTGGGCTCCAGCACCAGGGAACGCGCCAGCGCGACACGCTGCTGCTGCCCGCCTGACAGCTGTGTGGTCATGCGCTTGCCATATCCGGCGAGACCCACCAGTTCGAGCACAGCCTCGACCCTGTCCCGGATTTCGGCCGCAGGCATATGCCGCAGCTTCAACCCGAAGGCCAGATTGTTGAAGACATTCATATGGGTCCAGAGCGCATGGCTTTGAAAAACCATCCCCGTGGGGCGCCGCTCGGGGGGAATCCGTGTCACGTCTTCACCGTCGATCGCAATCACGCCCGCGCTCGGCCGCTCAAATCCCCCAACCATGCGCAGCACTGTTGACTTGCCGGAACCGGAGGGCCCCAGCAGGCAGACCAGTTCGCCATCGGCGGCTTCAAGCGAGAAACCGTCCACGGCGGTGGTTCCGCCGGGGAAGACCTTGGAGATGCCGTTTATGCTGAGAACAGACATTGTTTTTTCCCGAAAGAACCGTTCAGCCGCCGAAGCCGCGGGCGAAGGAGGCGCCTCCGATCACCCGGCGGGCGAACATCAGGGCAATGAAGGACGGAACCCAGAGCATGACCGAGAGCACGGCGCCGAACTGGATCACCATCTGGTTGTTGATGAAGCTGATCATCAGCACCGGCATGGTGCGGATGCCGGGGGCGCCGATCAGCCAGGCGCCCTCGGTTTCATAAAAGGTGCTGACAAAGGTGAGGAGCAGGGCTGCTGCGATCGTCGGAGCGGCCTGGGGCAGGGTAACCGACCAGAACACCCGGAATGGCCCCGCGCCAACATCACGCGCCGCTTCCTCCATGCGGCGGTCCACCGCCTGGAAAGCCGCAACGGGAATCCAGATCATGAACATCAGCGTGTTGACGAGCTGGATCAGCGCCACGCCCCAGAAGGTTCCGATCAGGTCGAGCTGCAGGAAGATCGCCGCAATCGCGACCAGCAGGCCGAATTTTGGAAAGGCGTGGCCTGCGAGAAACGAGAAGAACAGGATGTTCCTCAGCGGAAAGCGCATGCGGGCAAAGGCATAGGCCGCGGGCAGGCAGATCACTGCCGATGCGAGTGTCACGACTGCCGAGAGCGTGAGGCTGAGCCGCAAGGCATTCCAGACATCGGAGCGGTTCAGCGTTTGCTCCCAGAAGCGCAGCCCGAATTGCTGAGGCATGACGCTCGGATAGCGCCAGACTTCGGTGAAGGCCCAGACACCGACGACGAGCAGCGGCAGGACAACGGCAATCGTCAGAAGGACGGCGAAGAGAAGGCCTGTTCCATCGAAGGGCGCACGCGGGGCGGTCAGCTTGCTCACGGCCGTCTCACTTTCCCTGGTTGCGGGCGACGGAGCGCACATAAAAGAGCCCGAAGACGAGGCAGATGCTGAATGTGATGACGGCCTGGGTAATGGCCGCTATCGGGTCATTCAGATCACGGAAGGTGCGCTGCATGAAGGGGCCCATCATTTCCGGGGACGCGGGCCCCAGAAGATAAGGCAGGGTGAAGGCGGAGAAGATGCCGAGGACTGCGAAGGAAAGAGCCACCAGAATGGAATTTCCGATCCGCGGCAGGATGATGTGCCAGAACACGCGCAGGCGGTTTGCCCCCACATCCCGGGCCGCTTCGATGGCCATGTTGCTGACGGACCCGAGCCCGGACAGAAGGATGAGCACGGTCAGGGGGATGTTGTCCCAGACGAGGCCGATGACCGGTCCCCATGGCGTCAGGTAGGGCGTGCGGATTTTCGGTAGTCCGGCACTGTTCAGCAGAAGATCCACCATGCCGTTGGGACCCAGAACACGGATGAAGGCATAGGCCAGGATGATCGATGGCACGAACATCGGCAGGATAGCGAGCGCCTGCACATAGGCGGCGGTCCGGCTGCTGGCGAAGCGAAGGTACAGGGCGATCGGCAGAGACACGGCGAGAAGCAGTGCCGCGCAGACGCCCGTGGTCCAGAGCGTCAGCGACAGGTTGTTGAGGCTGTAGGCATCGGAGAAGAAGAAGATGTAGCTCGACAGGTCAAAGCCCATCTGCCCATCGGCCTGCGGACGCCAGACGGTCCGCCAAAGGGCGCTGAAGATCGGCCAGATGACGAGCCAGCCTGCGAGGAACACAGGCACGGCGACGAGCAGGAGGCCGGCTGGCCCCCTGCTTGCCGGATGGATTTGCCGGACGGGCACGGTCTGTCCGCTCACTGCTGGCGGTTGATGTTCGGTGCCACGTTGCGGTACCAGCCGTCATTGACGGCGGTTTCCCAGGCGCCGGCCGGGAAGGTCGGGATGGAAGCCGGGATGATGTCTGCAAATTTTTCACGCAACTCAGGGGAAACATAATCCCAGCTGACACCGGGGAAGCCGCCGAGTTCGGTCAGGATGGCGCTCTGGATTTCTTCGGTCAGCACAAAATTGGCAAGCGCGAGGGCCGCATCGCGGTTGCGGCCATTGGCAAGCACCACGGCGCGCGAGAAGTTGCCGCACAGGGCCAGATCCTGCAGCTGCACGATGCCGGTCGTTTCCGGCAGCACGCCATTGTCAATGGCCTGCAGCACCTGGTCCGACCAGACCGGCGTCATGGTGACCACGCCCTGAGCCAGCAACTGGATCGACTGGGTGTTGCCCGAGGAATAGGCGCCGTTGTCATAGAGCGAGGGGGCAATGTCCGTGAGCAGGTCCCAGGCCTTGCCCAGAGCTTCGTTGCCGAAGGCTTCCGTGTAATTGTCCACCCGGAAAGCCTTGGGATCGAGGCCGTTGGCCTGGTGGATGGCGCGGCGGACAAAGTTGCCGCCGGAACCACCCTTGTCCGGACGGTTATAGACGAACTGGCCCGGATTGGCCTTGATCCAGGAAACCAGCGCATCCCAGGTCTTGGGAGCGTCAGCCGGGGACAGCTTGGCGGTGTCATAGGCAAGAAGAACCTGCGAGCCGCGATAGGGCAGGCTGTAATCGCTGTCGATCGCCAGCGGGTTCACCTTCGCATAGTTGGCCAGCCCTGCTTCCTTCATGTTGACATAGAGGCCGGCCTCGATCGCGCCAAGCGGAAGGCGCGGATCGGCATGCTCGAAGTAGTCAGCCTGCGGATCGGTCTGTGTCTGCATTGCCGCGATTGCGCGCTCGGCAATGGCCTGGATCCCCGAATTGTCGCCGGCATCGACGAGGTTCAGCTTCACACCCGCATGCGCGGCCTCGAAGGCCGGCTTCACAATGTTGGTCCAGAAATCGAGAATGTTGCTGTCGGCACCGGTGTACCAGTCGATCCGCCCTTCAGCGGCGAAGGACGGTTTCGGCAGCAGCATCATGCCGGCGGCGGAGCCAGCGGAAGAGATCAGAAAGGCGCGACGGTTCATTGTCTTCTCCAATGGCGGCCAGGCAGGAGCACCCGGCGCGTGCCGGCGGTCAAACAAACGAGAGGCGGCACAAGCGCCGTTTACGGCAGCCGGCCGGCGCTGCCGTTCGCTCTCCATGAGCCCCGCCCTTCCGGCCCGGAAAGGAGAAGCACCGGTTGCCATCAGAACGGGTTTCTGCATGGCAGGACACCTGACTGCACATGAGTGCAATATGTCCGGCTCCGGCGGTGACTGCCTATCGCGCCAACGCAACGCTTTCATGACAAGATGGCTTTGCACATGTGTGCAAAAATTGGTTCGTCCGCCGGTCTTTGACGGGAGTGGCGCGCCAGAAACGGGTCAAACCCGTGCAGCGCCTGAATAATTTCAGGGCGTGATGGGGCAGCGCTGTAAGGCTTGGTGTCCTGCGCGAAGCATGGAAATCCTGGTGTCAGGCTGGTTTCGCCCGCACGGAACGGCGCCAGACCGGGAGCGGTTCAAAGATGGCGGCCCCGGTATTTTGCCTGCCGGGCAATTCTTCAGGCAATGGCTCGGGCAAGGTCAGCAGATCCACCACATGGCCCGCCATGCGGTCGAGCGGCTGTTCAAAGGTCGTAAGCTGATAGGCTTCCCAGCCCGCCTGTTCGATATTGTCGAAGCCGATGACGCACAGGTCTTCCGGGATCTTCAATCCGAATTCCTGGCGGGCACCGTCCATGAAGCCGAGGGCGAGCAAATCCGTGACGCAGAAGACGCCATCGGGCGAGATGGAGCGGGCAAAGACACGGCGGGCCGCTTCATAGCCGGAACGGTAGCCTGTCGGGCCCGCCTCAAAGACGGTGACCTCGAGGTTGCAGGCAGAGGCGGCGGCGGTGAAACAGCGCTCACGGGCCAGCAGGCTTGGCGTGCGCGCCTGCGACGTCAGGAGGCCAATTCTCCGGCAGCCTGCGCGCCGGAGCAGGAAGAGGGCTTCTTTGGCTGCCATCCCATTGTCCACGCCGACATTCTGGGCGCCGTGCAAGCCATCGTCGCGGTTGATCAGCACGACCTGCTGGCCGTTGGCGAGCGCCGTATGGACCAGCGACGAAGAGGGGGTGCCGGACAGAACCACAGTCGCATCGGCTCTGTAATGCAGCGTCAGCTTCAGGGCGCGCCCGACGCTTTCCTCGTTGCTTTCCGTGTTGATCACCATGGTGATCTTGCCTGCGGCCTGAAGCTTGCGCGTCAGGCTTTCGAGCATTCCGGCGCGCACGGGCGTCGTCATGTCCGACACGATCAGGCAGACGATGTTGCTGCGCTCGCGCAGCTGCCGGGCCAGGTGATTGACGTGATAGCCAAGGGCTTCGGCGGCTTCCATCACCTTCCGGCGGGTTTCCTCTGAAACGCTGGCGCCGTCGGTGAAGGTGCGTGAGACCGCTGACCGCGACACCCCAGCCCGCTCGGCAACCATCTTTGCGCTGACAAAGACCTTCGGATTGACCTCGCGCATGGTTGCTCCCGCCCAGAAAATCACCGGTCCTTGCGCCAGGCAATCAAACCTGCGCGCGGCTGGACCTCCCGGCACCTGACCCAAAACCGGCGGTCTTTGCAAGTGCGATCAAGGGTGCCGGGATAAGCGCCGCAACCGTGTGACACGATTGCGGCGCAGCGTCTTGCGGGCGGCTTGCCCTCAGCTCCACTGCGAGGTGGCAGGCAGCCAGAAGACTTCGGAGGCGGAGTCTTCGGAATCGAGCCACAGGAACTCGCAGTCCGGATAATCCTCGTCGAGAATGTCGTGATCCTCGCCCATTTCGCAGAGCATGCCGCCTTCCGGGTTGAGGTGAGCGCGGCACTCTTCGATGATGCGGCGCACCAGATCGAGCCCGTCACCGCCGCCGCCGGCCAGCGCCATCTGCGGCTCGTGCAGGAATTCGCCGGGCAGCACCTCCATCACCTCCGGCCCCACATAGGGCGGGTTGGTGATGATGAGGTCATAGGTCTTGCCCTTGACGGGGGCAAAGAGGTCGCCCTGCAGCAGGGTGATGCGGTCCTCAAGCCCGTGATCGCGCACGTTTTCGGCTGCAAGGCTCAAGGCTTCCGGCGACAGATCCACCGCATCCACCGCGGCATTGGGGAAGGCATAGGCGGCAAAGATGGCGAGCGAGCCGCCGCCGGTGCAAAGATCCAGAACGGACGTCACCTCATAGGGATCGCCGATGAGGCTCTGGGCCGGCTCCGAGCCGTCGAACAGCGGCGAGCGCAGAAGTTCGGCGATATAGGAGCGCGGCACCAGCGCACGGGCGTCGGACCGGAACGGCAGGCCCAGCAGGTAGCTGCGGCCGGTGATATAGGCCGCCGGAAGGCGCTTTTCGATGCGCAGGGCCAGCCGCTCGCCCAGCAGCGTCTTTTCCCGTTCTGTCAGGCGAGCGTCCGCAAAGGCGTTGAAGTCGTCAACCGGCAGGTTGAGGCTTTCAAGGATCATGAACACCGCCTCATCCACCGCCGTTGCCGAGCCGTGACCATAATAGAGCCCCGCCTCCTGAAAGGCGCTGACGGCAAGCCTCAGTGCATCGCGCAGGGTGGCCATCCCTGCCATCTCACGGCGCAGGTCCGGCCTGGTCAGTTCGGCAAAGGGGGCATTCAGCGGGGTGTCTTCGGGCATCTGGATATCCTTGAAGTGAGGCGGGCCAGCACCGGGCGCTGGCTTTGCAAGACGTTGCCCTGCTCTAGCGCATTTCGGGGGTGAGGGTGAACCGGTTTCCGGTGGGGCTGTGTTTCCTTCCCTGCATCGGGAGTGAGGGACGCGCAAACACACATCATGTCATCCCGGTTTGGCGCGCAGCGGCAAGACCGGGATCTAATACGCCCTGCGCGAGCGAGGTAAGCACCGGGACTACTTGATCCCCGCCTGCGCGGGGATGAGAAGAAGAGAGGCTGCGGCAAAAGGCAATCCGCATCTCCACCCACCGCGCCGCCCCGGCTCGATGGCCGGGGTGACGGCCGAGGGGCCGTGGAGCTGCACGTACCTGACAGGTCCCGGCACACGGCCGGGGCGGCGCGAAGTGTGGGGCAAGGAAGTCCGGGAATCGATAAGAAATGAAATTTTTTCATTTTTAATTCCGCCACGGAATTCCTTCTTCTGCATCTCCCGCCCTTGATTGCCGCAAAAAACCGTTTAATCCTTTTGCATATTTCGCTGCTGGAGGGCGGTGGATGGGAGGGTGCTTTGTGCGCAGGTGAAAAATTATTTACGCCCGTGGAGGGCGACGCAACGGCTGCGCTGCAGGCGGCGATGGAGGCGGCTGCCGCAAATGGCGAGGCGCTGCGGCTGGCTGCAGGACGTTATGCTTGCGCCGGGTTGAAGCTGCCTTCGGGGCTTGATCTGCGTTTCAGCGCCGGGGCCGTGCTCGTCTTTGCCGAAAGCTACGAGGCCTATGCGGCCAATGAGGTTGGCATCGAGGCGGAGCAATCCAGCCGTGCCATGATCACGGCGAAGGATGCCACGGATATCTCCATCACCGGCCCCGGCCTCATCAGCGCGCCGGGGCCTGCCTATGTCACGGGCCGTCTGGAGGATATGGGTACGCTCATTCCTGCCGCCACCCGGCCACGGGTGATGGTGCTGGAGAACTGCAAGGGCGTGACGCTTGCAGATTTTTCCGTCGAAGCTTCACCCATGTGGACGCTGCATTTCGTCGAATGCGAGGGTCTGCGCATCTCGGGCCTGTCGGTCACCAATGATCTGGAAATGCCCAACACCGACGGCATGGTGCTGGATGCCTGCCGGGATGTGCGGGTCGAGCGCTGCCGCATTTCCACCGCTGACGATGGCATCGTGCTGAAGACCAGCGCCCGGCTGGACGGGGCACCCGCTGGTGCCTGCCGCGATATCGTGGTGGCCGATTGCGACATCGAAAGCCGCAGTTGCGCGCTGAAGCTGGGCACGGAAAGCCACGGCGATTTCGAGAACATCGAGTTCCGCGACTGCCGCATCCTCGGCTCCAACCGGGCGCTTGGCATCTTCTCGCGCGATGGCGGCAAGGTGCGCAACATTGCCTTCCGCCGCATTGGCCTGTCCTGCGAGGAAACGCCGGAAGGCTTCTGGGGCTCGGGCGAGGCGGTCACCATCACCGTGCTGGACCGCCGCCCTCTGGGCACGCCCGGCGGCAAGGCTGCGGGCGATGTGCGCGATGTGGTGTTCGAGGATATTTCCGGGCGTATGGAAGGGGCGGTGAACCTCATCGCCGACAAGCCCGGTGCCATCTCGGGTCTGCGGCTGTCGCGCATCCGTCTGGTGCAGGCTGATGGGGTTTGGCGCGGCCATTATTACGATGTGCGTCCGACCGCTGCCGATCTGGCCCCTTCGCCGGATGCTGCCGGGCGCGCCAATGCCTGGGTGAAGGGCGCCGATGGCAAGGTCATCGGCCTCGTGCCCTATCCGGGCGGCATGCCCGGTCTTTATGCCCACAACGTGGAAGGGCTGGTGCTGGAGGATGTGGTGATCGAGCGCCCCTTGCCGCTGCCGCAGGGATGGCATGCGCAGGAGCAGGTTGCCGTTTCGGATGTGCCCGCCGTCTGGTCTGTCTACGGTCTTTGAGGAACCTTCGTGAGCAAGCTGATCCGCAAGCTGGACCATCTGCTGTCGCGTTTGCAGCAGAGGATCTACACCCGCACCGGCCATGAGGTGGCCTTGCGCTATTGCGCCGGGTCCTCTGAAACCCGCGCCGCCCTTGTTGCCTCCTCGCGCGAAGACTGGACGCCGGTCAGCCGGGATCTCGTCTGGGGCGAGCCGGATGGCTATTACTGGTTCGGCGGCAGCGTCACGCTGCCCGACGAACTGATCGGCCAGCGCCTTGCCGTGCATGTGGAAGCGGCCTTCGGCAGCGTCATGGGCCGGTCCGATCCGCAGTGCCTCGTGCGGGTCAACGGCCGCATCGTGCAGGGCGTGGATGGCAACCACCGGGAGTTTCCGCTGACCGAGGAAGCCCGCCCCGGCGAGGCCTTCGACATCCTCATCGAGGCCGGCACCATCGAGGACCGGCGCCAGCTCGGGTTTGCCTGCCATCTGGTGCGCCATGACCTCGACGTTGAGGAAACCTATTACGACCTGCGGGTGCCGCTCGATGTGGCGCGGTTGCTGGCGGAGGATGATCCGCGCCGGTCCTTCATCCTGCGCCAACTGGATGCGGCGGTGGATGCCATCGACCTGCGCCCCGGCAACGATGCCCGCTTCCGCGCCTCGCTGGCGCTGGCCCGTTATCACGCGGGCGAAATTTATGCGGCTCAGGATTTCGAGCAAAAGCCCGTCATCACCGCCACCGGTCACACCCATATTGACGTTGCCTGGCTGTGGCGGGTGCGCGAGACGCGGCAGAAGATGGCGCGCTCCATGGCCACGGCCATGACGCTGATGGACGAGTTTCCCGACTATCAGTTCATGTACAACCAGTGCGTCCTGCTCGACTATCTGGCGCAGGATTATCCGGAACTGGCGCAGCGTATTGCGTCGCGCGTTCAGGAGGGCCGCTTCGAGATCGAGGGGGCGCTCTGGCTGGAGCCGGATGTGAATATTTCCAGCGGCGAGTCGCTGGTGCGGCATATCCTTTATGGCGTGCGCTATCACGAAGAGACCTATGGCGTGCGCCCGCGCATGGTGTGGCTGCCGGATACCTTTGGTTATTCCGCCGCCCTGCCGCAGATCATGCAGCGGGCGGGGCTGGATACTTTCGTCACGCACAAGCTGTCGTGGAACGACACCAACCGCATGCCGGAGGAGAGCCTGTTCTGGCAGGGCATCGACGGCACCAAGGTTGCCGCCTATTTCCTGACGACGCAGCCGTATGACTCCAAGAGCATCGGCACGACCTACTGCCCCAACCTGAAGCCGACGCATGTGATGGGCACTTGGCGGCGGCACGGGCAGCAGCATCTCAGCAAGGAGCTGTTCCTCGTCTATGGCCATGGTGATGGCGGCGGCGGGCCGACGCGGGAGATGCTGCACAACATCCGCCGCATGGAACGCGGCATCCCCGGCTGCCCGAAGGTGGAACATGCGCCGATGCGCCCCTTCTTCGAGCGGCTGCTGAAGCGCATGGCGGAAAATCCGGAGAGCTATCCGACCTGGGTGGGCGAGCTCTATCTGGAGTTTCACCGCGGCACGCTGACTTCCGTTGCCCGCAACAAGCGCAGCAACCGGCTGGCGGAAACCGCGCTGCGGGAGCTGGAGCTGCTGGCTGTTCTGGCGGCGCAGTATGGCGTGGCCTATCCGGCGGCAGAGCTGCGCCGCCTGTGGGACATCGTGATGCTGAACCAGTTCCACGACATCCTGCCCGGCTCTTCCATCGGCGCGGTCTATGAGGACAGCGATGCGGACTATGCGCGGCTGTTCTCGGCTGCGGATGAGCTGAGAACCCGTCTGCTGGCGGTGCTGCCGGGTGAGGGGGCGCAGGTGTTCAATCCGTCGGGCACGGCGCGCAGCGGGCTGGTGATGATGCCGGATGCCGGCGGCCTCATTTCTGGTCAGGCTATCGTGCATGCCGATGGTTCGGCGTCGCATGCGGTGCGCGCCAGTGCCCTGCCGCCGCTGGCGCTTGCCGGCCTGGAGGCCCACACGGCCCCTGCGCCGCTGGACGGGCTGGAAGTCTCGCCAGACAGGCTTGCCAATGAGCATGTCGAAGTGCTGTTCGATGAGGCTGGCCGCATGGTGTCGCTCCTCGACCGCAAGACCGGGCGGCAGGTATTGAAAACGGGCGCGAAAGCCAACCGGCTGCAGGCCTTCCGCGACATGCCGGCCGAATATGATGCCTGGGACATTGATGCCGATTTCGAGGATCAGGTCTTCGAGATCGATGATCTTGTCTCGGCAGAGGTGGTGGAGCGCGGACCCTTGCGGGCGGCCATCCGGTTTGAATGGCGCTATGAAGCCTCGCGCCTTGTGCAGGTGATCTCGCTGGAGGCAGGCGCCCGGCAGGTGGAGGTGGATTGCTTCATCAGCTGGCACGAGCACAACACGCTGGTGAAGGCGGCCTTCCCGCTGGCGCTCAACACGGCGGCCATTGATGCGGAGATCCAGTTCGGCCACGTGCGCCGCGCCACCCACCGCAACACCTCCTGGGACAAGGCCCGCTTCGAGTGTTCCATGCAGCGCTGGATCGATGTCAGCGAGCCAGATTTCGGGGCCGCTTTCCTCAATGATTGCAAATACGGCTATGACGCGATCGGCAGCGATGTGCGCCTGACGCTGCTGCGCTCGCCCACCTGGCCCTGGGCAGAGGCCGATCAGGGCGCGCATCACCTGCGCTATGCGGTGATGCTGCATGATGGGGACAAGGTGGCGGTGCATCAGGCGGCGGAGGCTTTCAATCTGCCGCTGCGCTTCGTTCCTGCTGCGGATGCTGCCGCTGGCGGCTCTGCTGCCATGCCCTTCACGCTGGAGGGCGAGGGTGTCTGCATCGAGGCGGTGAAACAGGCCGAAGAGGGCGATGCCATGATCCTGCGCCTGTGGGAGGTTTCCGGCACCCGCCGCAAGGCGCGGCTGCGGCTGGACCCGGCCATCAGCGCCGTCGCGCGCACGGACCTTCTGGAGCGCGAGCCTGAAGCCCTGACGGTGGAGGAGGGCGCTGTCAGTTTCTCCCTTGCGCCGTTTGAAATCCTGACGCTCAGCCTGTCGCGGAACGCTCTTGCCACTTCTTCAATGCCGAGCCTGACATGACCCAGCTGCTGCACGAATTCACCCGCCGCATCACCGAGTTTCCGGAAGGCGAAAAGTCCTTCATCGAGATCCCTTTCACGGTCGATGACAGCATCGAGCGGATCGAGGTCAGCTATGTGTTCCCGGCCGGCAGCGGCGGCAGCGTTATCGACATTGGCCTTGCCCAGAACGGGCGCATGCGCGGCTGGTCGGGCTCCGAGCGCGGCCATGTGCATGTGGCAGCTGACAGGGCGACGCCGGGCTATGACCTCGGCCCCCTGCCGGGCCGCTGGGATGTGGTGCTGGGCATCGTGAAGATCGGCCCCAACTGCTACACGGACCTGCGCGTGCGCCTCGTGCCCAAGCGCAGGACATGGCTGGTGGGCGACATTCACAGCCATTCGGAACATTCCGACGGCGGCGTCACGGTGCTGGATGCCATCCACCGCGCCCGTGCCTCGCGGCTCGATTTCGTCGCCATCACCGACCACAACACCGTGTCGCAAAACATCATCCGCCCGGATGATCCGGACATTCTGGTGATCCCGGCGATGGAACTCACCTCTTTCTACGGCCACACCAATTTCTTCGGGCTGGAGCGGCCGGTGGAGGACTGGCGCTGCCGCTCGCCGCAGGATGTGGCGGACAAGATGGCCGAAGCCCGCTCGAAGGGGGCAACGGTGGTGATCAACCATCCCTTCCAGAACTCCGATGGCGGGCGCTGGCAGGCCGGTTTTGATGTGGCCTTTGATGCCATGGAAATCTGGAACGGCAACTGGACGCCGATGAACCAGCAGGCCATCGATTTCTGGCAGGAACTGCTTTGCGCCGGGCGCCGGATTCCGGTGACGGCGGGCAGCGATTTCCACCTCAAGAACCGCCGCCGCCATGGTCATCCGTCCAACCGGCTGCTGGCGGAAAGCCATACGGTCGCGGGCATTCTGGAGGCCATCCGTGCGGGGCGCAATGTGGTGGCGGCAGGGCCTGATGACCGCATGGCAAAGCCTGCGGACGAAGCCGGGCCGCAATTCGGCGAAGAAGCAAGGGCCGGGCAGAAACTGGCCACCAGCTTCACCGGCCTTGCAGCCGGAGACGAGTTGCGGGTGATCACGGACAAGGGCGTCGTGGAGGCTGTGTCTCCGGACGGGGCCACGTTGACGCATGAAGCGGCGTTCGCCAGCCTGTTCCTGCGCTATGAGATCTGGAACGGCGGCGAGCCACGGCTCTTCACCAATCCCTATTACGCAGGCTGAAAGCCGCAAGCGCTGCTGTGTGCTCTGGGAGGAGCTGGCATGGAGAAGAAGACGCCGGGCAAGGTCGGCATCAAGGATGTCTCGCAGGAGGCGGGCGTTGCGCTCAGCACTGTCTCGCATGTGCTCAACGGCACGGCGCCGATCAGCGCCGAGGTGCGTGCCCGGGTGCTGGATGCAGCCCGCAGGCTGGGGTATCTGGCCAAGCGCCAGCAGAAGGGGGCGATTGCCTCGCTCTCGACGCTCTATCTCGCGGTGCCCAACGCCAATCTGCCGCATGTGAACACCAACCTCTTTTCCTGGACGATGCTCTCCGGCCTCACACGGGAGTGCGAGCGCCGGGCCATCAAGCTGGTGCCGCATGCCAGCGAAGGGGATCTGAGTGCGCCGGAGATCATTGCCGGGGCGCGGGCCTGCGGTGCCGATGGCATCATTCTGGTGCATGACCACACACCACGCCTGATCAAGGGGCTGGCCGCGTCCGGCATCGCCACGGTGCTGCTCAATGGCGATGATCCCTCCATGTCCATCGACACTGTGGTGCCGTCCAACCGCTATGGCGCGCGGCTTGCGGCGGAGTGGCTGCTGTCGCGCGGGCATCAGCGCATCCTGCATCTCACCTGGCGTGGCCGCAGCACCATCCGCCGCCGTCTGGACGGGGTGCGAGACGCCCTGCTGGCCCGGGACCTTTCGCCCGATGCCTGCGAGGTGCTCTACGCCGATGGTTATGAACCCGGTCACGGGGAGGCGGCGCTGTCACGCTTCATCGCAGCCCGGGGCGGCTTGGGCGGCAATACGGCCATCTTCTGCGCAGCCGACAATCTCGCCATCGGTGCGCTCAATGCGTTGCGCGCTGCCGGGATCAGCGTCCCCGGGGAGGTCAGCGTCATCGGCTTTGACGGTGTGACCATCGGCGAGCTGACCACGCCGCCGCTGGCAACCGTCCGGGTGCCGCTGGACCATCTGGCCGCGGCGGCCGTTCAGACGCTCGAGAACCGTCTTGCCGTGCACGCACCCGATTTCCCGCCCGTCCGGATCGAACTGGCCTGCCAGCTCATTATCCGTGAAAGTGCTAGGGAAGCTTCGAGTAAATGAAAATATTTTTGTTCTTGAAATTGTACTTTCAATGCGGGATCGTCTCCTTCGTCAAGTTTATCAGAAGCTAATCTGCTGTGTTGATGGTTGCGCTTCTGGCTCTGGGAGGAGATTGATATGGGGGTTCGTAAAAATATTTTCACTTCACTGGCGGTGATCTTGCTGGCAGGCTCTGCCATCAGTTCCGCCCATGCTTTCCAGGAAGCGCCGATGCTGGAAGCACTTGTGAAGGAGGGCAAGCTGCCGCCAGTGGATCAGCGCCTGCCGGAGACACCGGCCGTGATCGAGGCGGCTGAGGTTGGCCAGTATGGCGGCAACTGGCAGCGCGCCTACAAGGGGCCGGGCGACCGCTGGGGCCCGACCAAGCTCATGGAAGAGCGCGTGGTGAAGTGGGGCCAGAAGACCGGCGGCCCGCTGGAACTGGTGCCGGGCTATATCTCGTCCTATTCGGTCAGCGAGGATTCGCGCGAGTTCACCTTCTCCCTGCTGAAGGGGCTGAAGTGGTCGGATGGCGAGCCGGTGACCACGGAAGACGTGCGCTTCTGGTATGACGATGTCTATCTCAACAAGGACATTCTGGCCGAGATTGACCAGACGCTGGCCCCCGGCGGCAAGCCGATGAAGCTGGAGATCATCGACGAGCAGACCTTCAAGGTCAGCTTCGAGGATCCTTATGTCTATTTCCTTGAAATCCTCGCCAAGGATTCCACCGGCAACCCGAGCCTTGACCGCCCGAGCTTCCTGTTTCCCAAGCACTATCTGAAGCAGTTCAACAACAAATATGCTTCGGAAGAGGAGCTGAAGGCGGCGGCTGCGAAGTTCGGCGTCGAAAAGTGGAGCGACCTGTGGGGCTCGCGCGGGGCGGCAACCGCCTGGTGGCAGAACCCGGACCTGCCGGTGATCACCGCCTGGAAGATCGAGACCCCGGCTCCGGCCGAGATCGTGACCATGGTCCGCAACCCCTATTATTACGCCGTCGATCAGGCCGGTAACCAGCTGCCCTATATCGACCGCATCACCCACAAGCTGTTCAACGATCAGGAAGCCTTCAACCTGATGATCGTGCAGGGCCAGATCGACATGCAGATGCGCTATGTCGAGCCGCAGGACTTCACCTTCTACAAGGAGAACGAGGCCAAGGGGAATTACACGGTCCGCCGCTGGACGCAGGCCCAGACCTGGGCGCTGGTGCCGAACCTCACCGTCAAGGATGAAGTGCTGCGCGGGCTGTTCGAAACACCTGAAGTCCGGCAGGCACTCAGCGTTTCCATCGATCGCGAGACGGTGAACGAGCTGATCTTCTCCGGCCTTGCCGAGCCCCGTCAGGCCTCTCCCGTCACCGGATCGCCGAATTTCGATCCCGAGCTGGAAACGCACTGGGCCGAGTATGATCCCGATCTGGCCAACGAGCTGCTGGACAAGGCCGGTCTCGACAAGCGCGATGCCCAGGGCTTCCGCCTGCGCCCGGATGGCAGGCGCCTGTCCATCGTTGTCGAAATGCAGCATGCCAATGGTCCCAAGACCATGGAAATCATCGCGGCCAATTTCAAGGATATCGGTGTCGAGCTGCTGCCGCGCATCATCGACCGGACCCAGTGGGACGCGAACCGCGACAACAATGACTTCCAGATGCAGTGGTATCCCTTCGACCGCCTGTCGGTCGTGGCGGCTGACCCGCGCATCATGATGGGCAATGATTCCTACGCCAACCAGTATTACATCTGGTACTCGACCAAGGGTGCCTCGGGCATCGAGCCGCCTGCAGATCACGCGATCCGCAAGCTCTTCGAGGATTGGGACAAGGCGGCCAAGGCTGCAAGCCGCGCCGAAGCCGATGGCGCACTCAACGACCTGATCAAGACCTTCGTCACGCAGGGCTGGGTCATTGGCGTGGTCGGGGAGCTGCCTGCCATCACCATCGTGAAGAACAACTTCATGAACTTCCCCGATGACCTCATCGAGGATGACATCACCCGCGGGATCGGCCTTGGTGTGACCCAGCAGATGTGGATGAAGCAGTAGCGGCGGCTGCGGCTGCAACGTTCAGACCGGCGCCCCCGATGCCGAAGGGCAGGGGGTGCCGGATCCGGTCAATCTGAAATCCTGTTCCCGCCCGCGCGGCGTACTGCCTGCTTCCACCCCGAGGCTGCGTGCGGAACTGGAGGGTGTTCATGCTTGGTTACATCTTGCGGCGTCTGGCCTGGGCCGTGCCCACGCTGATCTTCGTCTCCTTCATCTCCTTCCTCATCATCCAGCTGCCGCCGGGCGATTTCGTCACGGCCTATGCGGCGCAGCTGCGCAATGGCGGGGAGTACATCACCGAGGCGGAAGAGGCGATGATGCGCGCCCAGTTCGGGCTCAATGATCCGCTGCTGGTGCAATACTGGCGCTGGATCTCCAACATTGTCTTCTACGGGGATTTTGGCCGGTCGCTGGAATGGAACGCACCCGTCAGCGACCTGATCTGGGACCGCCTCGGGCTGACGCTGCTCATTTCCACCCTCAGCATGATCTTCACCTGGCTCATCGCCATTCCCGTCGGCGTCTATTCGGCCACCCGGCAATATTCCATCTTCGACTATGTGTTCACGGTCTTCGGCTTTCTCGGCAAGGGCGTCCCGGATTTCCTGCTGGCGCTGATCCTGATGTGGACCGCCTTTGTCTGGCTCAACATGGATGTGGGCGGGCTGATCTCGCCGCAGTTCGAAGGAAAGCCCTGGGATCTGGCCAAGATCATCAACCTGCTGGAACACCTATGGATTCCGCTGGTGGTGCTGGCCACGGGCGGTGCAGCGGGACTGATCCGCGTCATGCGCGCCAACATGCTGGACGAGTTGCGCAAGCCCTATGTGGAAACGGCTTACGCACAGGGCTTCACCGAGCGCACCGTTGTCTGGCGCTATCCGGTACGCGTGGCGCTCAACCCCTTCATCTCCACGGTCGGCTGGGCGCTGCCTGCGCTCTTTTCCGGCGACGTGATCACCGCCGTGGTGCTGAACCTGCCCACCACCGGCCCGCTGCTGCTGCAGGCGCTGAAGATGCAGGACATGTATCTCGCCGGCAGTTTCATTCTCATTCTCAGCGTCTTCACCGTCATCGGCACGGTGGTGTCCGACATCCTGCTTGCGCTGTCCGATCCGCGCATCCGGTTTGCATGAGGAGCAAGGCCATATGACCCAGACCCTCGACCAGACGCTGTCCACCACGCCCGCCGGGATGCCGGTCCTGCCGCCGCTTGCCCCGCGCGAGGAGGTGATGGGCGGAGAGCTTTCGACCGCGAAACAATGGACGCTCATCTGGTGGCGTTTCCGCAAGCACAGACTGGCGGTGGCTTCGCTCATCTTCATGGCGGTGCTTGGCGTTCTGGCGCTCTTCGCCGATTTCGTTTCGCCCTACCGGCCGGAGACGATCAGCCGCCTCAACACCTTTGCTCCGCCCAACATGGTGCATATCTTCCATGAAGGCAGCCTGCACCGGCCGTTCATCTACCCGCTGGAGCGCAAGCGCGATCCGGAAACGGCGCGGGTGATCTATCTGCCCAATACGGAAAAGCCGCTGCCCATCCGCTTCTTCGTGGAAGGGGAAAGCTATCACCTGCTCGGGCTCTACGAGACGCGGGTGCATCTCTTTGGCATCGATGACCGCAAGCAGCAGATCAACCTGCTGGGCACCGATTCCCTTGGCCGCGATCTCTTCACCCGGCTTCTCTATGGCGCCCGCGTCACCCTGTCGGCCGGCCTCATCGGCGTTGCCTTCGCCTTCATCCTCGGCCTCGCGCTGGGCTCGATCTCGGGCTACTACGGCGGCTGGCTTGACGCCGGCATCCAGCGGCTGATGGAGTTCATCCGCTCCATTCCGACGATCCCGCTGTGGATGGGTCTGGCGGCGGCGCTGCCCATCGCCTGGGACCCGCTGTTCGTCTATGTGCTGATCACCATCATCCTGTCGCTGATCGGCTGGACGCATCTCGCCCGTGTCGTGCGTGGCCGCTTCTTCTCGCTGAAAACGGAGGACTATGTGCTGGCGGCGCGGCTCGCGGGTGCTTCGGAGTACCGGATCGTCACCCGCCACATGCTGCCGGCCATGACCAGCTACATCATTGCGGCTGTCACGCTGGCGATCCCGGAGATGATCCTGGGTGAAACCGCGCTCAGCTTCCTGGGGCTGGGCCTGCGCCCGCCGGTCGTCAGCTGGGGCGTGCTGCTGCAGGACGCCCAAAACCTTCGCACCATTTCCCTGGCCCCCTGGCTTCTGGCCCCGGGCGTTGCGGTCGTGCTCGTTGTCCTCGCCTTCAACTTCATTGGCGACGGCCTGCGCGATGCCGCCGATCCTTATGGCCACTGAGGGGGAGGAGCCATCATGTTTTTCAAGCAGAAAGCCCCAAGGCCTGATCTCGCCCCCATGCCGCCCGAGAGGCTGCTGGAACTGGACAATGTCGGCGTGCATTTCCCCACCCGCGACGGGCTGGTGCGGGCGGTCAATGGCGTCTCCTACCATGTCAACCGCGGCGAAGTGCTGGGCATCGTCGGCGAAAGCGGTTCGGGCAAGTCGGTGACGGCCCGCTCGATCATGCGGCTGCAGCCGCGCAATGCGCTCAATGCCAGCGGCACCATCCGCTTCCGCCGTTCATCGGGTGACGAGGTGCTGATTTCCTCCGAAGACCGGCAGAGCCGCACCATGCGCTCCCTGCGCGGCGGCGAAATCGGCATGGTGTTTCAGGAGCCGATGACGGCCCTGTCGCCGGTGCACACCATCGGCACCCAGATCATGCGCACGGTGATGCTGCACAAGAGGGTGTCCAAGGCCGAAGCGCGCAATCAGGCCATCGAGCTGCTGAAGCGCGTGCAGATGCCCCGGCCGGCCGACATCGTGGACCGTTATCCGCACCACCTGTCCGGCGGTATGCGCCAGCGGGCGATGATCGCGCTGGCACTGGCCTGTGATCCGGCGCTGCTGATTGCCGACGAGCCGACCACGGCACTGGATGTGACCACGGAAGCCCAGATCCTGGAGCTGCTGAAGCGGCTGCAGGAAGAGCTGAACATGGCCATCGTCTTCATCACCCACAATTTCGGTGTGGTGGCCGATATCGCCGACCGGGTGGCGGTGATGTATCTGGGCCGCGTGGTGGAAACCGGCACCGTGGATGAAATCTTCTACGAGCCGAAGCACCCCTATACCCAGGCGCTGCTGCAATCGATCCCGCGCCTCGGCAAGAGCCATGGCCGCCGCCTGCGCACCATTTCCGGCATGGTGCCCGACCCCTACAACGTGCCCGGCGGCTGCTCCTTCCATCCGCGCTGCATGCATGGGGTGGCCGGCACCTGCGATGTTACCGTGCCGGAGGATGCCGTTTTTCCCAGCGGCCAGCGCGCCCGCTGCCATTTCGCCGGAACTGCCGGCATTGCGGAGGCTGCCGAATGACCGCCGCACAGGATCTCATCATGGACGAGAACACCCTCATCTCCGTCAGGGGCGTGCGGAAATATTTCCCCGTTTACGAAGGCTGGTTCCGCCGCGAGGTGGGGGCGGTGAAGGCGGTGGATGACATCACCTTTGATATCCGCAAGGGCGAGACCTTTGGCCTTGTGGGCGAAAGCGGCTCGGGCAAGTCCTCCATCGCCCGCCTCATCCTGCGTGCCTATGACCTGACCGGCGGGGAAATCCTGTTCCGGCGCGGCAATGGCTCCGTGGTGGATATTTCGCGTCTCTCCGACCGGGAGATGCGCGACATCCGCCGCGAAATGCAGATGATCTTTCAGGACCCGTATTCCTCGCTCAACCCGCGCATGACGCTGCTGGAGCTGGTGGGCGAGCCCATGGTGGTGCATGGCGCTGGCTCGGAAAGCGAGATCCGCGACCGGGTGGCGGAGTTGTTGCGCCTTGTCGGCCTGCGCCCGGAATATCTGCAGCGCTATCCGCATGCCTTCTCCGGCGGCCAGCGCCAGCGCATCGGCATCGCCCGTGCACTTGCGCTCAATCCCAGCTTCATTGCCGCAGACGAAGCGGTGTCGGCGCTGGATGTGTCCGTCGCGGCGCAGAACATCAACCTGCTGCAGGACCTGCAGGAGCAACTGGGCCTCACCTATCTCTTCATCACCCATGACCTTGGCATGGTGGAGCATATCTCCGACCGGATCGGCGTCATGTATCTGGGCCGCCTGATGGAGGTTGGCCCGACGGAGGAGATGTTCGCCCGCCCGCTGCATCCCTACACCGAAGCCCTGCTCGCCGCCGTGCCGCAGCCGGACCCGCGCGGCAACCGCACCCGCAAGCGCGTGCCGTTGAAGGGTGAGATTGCCGACGCCATGAATGTGCCCTCTGGCTGTCCGTTCCATCCGCGCTGCCCTTACGCGGATGAAAGCTGCCGCACCACGGTTCCGGCCCTGCGCACGGTGGAGGGCGGACGTCAGGTGCGCTGCCACCACGCCGAAAGCCTCACCCTGACCGGAGTTCACGGCTGATGCGCGCCCTTCTTGCAGACCTGCCGCTCTCTGGCCTGCCGGAGGATGCGGATCAGGCACCTGACTTTGCCCTTGCCGCCCGTTATCTGCCGGTGCTGCGCCTGGATGATGCCGAACCCTTCCGCCCGCTGGCCGCCGGCTATGCGGTCTACCGGGAGGAGGGGCCTTCGCTGTCCTCGAAGTTCATCATCCGCCCGCGCGGGCGCACGGTGATCGAATATGCGATCTGGTACGACTGGGACATTCAGCATCTCTATGACCTTGAACATGTCTGGGTGCATGTCGAGCCGGACGGCAGCATTGCCAGGGTCGAGGCTTCGCGCCATGGCGCACGCCGCCGCATGCTGCGTCCCGGTGGCGCGCTGCCGGTGGAGGCGGGGCGCCCGGTTCTCTTTCTGGAGCCGGGCAAACATGCCCATTGGGCCGATGACGGCGAGATGCGCCGCAATGCAGGTCCCTTGATCGCGGCCATGTGCGGTGCCTTCGCCGGGGATGGGGGCGTGCACCTCTCCAACCGGTTCTCCGATGCCGGACGCATCTCGGCCTCCCCGCTGAGCTGCCGTCTGGCGCGCCTTGCCCTGAAGCGCATGGCGTTTTCCCCGTCCTGGCAGTTCTCCCGCTGCAGCGACGAGGAAGGCGGTGTGTGCCTCATGCCCTGGCCCATGCTTGATAGCTGGGTGCCGGGGCGGGTGGAGGCGCTCGTTGCCAGTCTGGAAACCCGCGTGCCGCATCTGGCCGCGGTGTTTCTGGACTGCGGCGACACCCTGGTGGATGAGCGCACCGAGGTGAAGATCCCCGGAACGGAAGTGGTCACCAGCGCCGATCTCATTCCCGGCGCAGGCGATATGCTGCGCGAACTGATGCGCAGCGGCTACCGGCTGGCGCTGGTGGCCGATGGCCCGCGCGCGACCTTCGAGAACATCCTCAAGCATCATGGCCTGTGGGACTGCTTCGAGGCTCACATCATCTCCGGCGACATCGGCGAACTGAAGCCCTCGCCGAAGATATTTGCTGCCGCCTGTGAAGCCCTGGGGCTTGCCGAAGGCGACCGGGCGCGCACGGTGATGGTGGGCAACAATCTGGAGCGGGACATTCTGGGCGCCAACCGCTTCGGTCTCATCTCCCTCTTTCTCAACTGGTCCACCCGGCGCAGCCACAAGCCCGGCACCCGGGCCGAGCGCCCGCTGCTGACCTTCAATCAGATCGGCCGCCTGCCGGATCTGCTGGAGAAGATCGAACTCAGCCTGCCGCTGTCCGGCGAAGGAGAGGATGAATGACCGCGCCCCTCACCGCATCTGCTGCTGCCGGTTTCCCTGTCATGCGAGGTAGCAGTGTCACTGCCTGGGCCATGGGGCCGGTGCATCAGACCTATTACCCCGGCACACCGGCGCTGGCCGAGGACCGGGTGCAATACCGCTTCATCAACGGCTTCGTCGATGTGGGCGATTTGCCTTGCCGCGTTGCCCTGTGGGGCGAGATCAAAACCCGCGAGGTTCCGCTCGAGCCTTTCGAGGTGGAGGCGCTGAACCTGCCGGGCTTCAACCGCCGGGTGGAGTTCTCCAGCTTCTGGCACCGGCCAACCCGGCTGAAGCGATGGCTGAAGACCCGTCTGGTCCCTTCCTCGCCTGAGCCCTGCTGCTTCCGCCTTGCCACCTGCGGCGGTGTTACCATCTGGGTGGATGGGGAAAAGGCCGTCTCCTTCGAGCCGTTCCAGCGCAACAGGGAAAGCAGCACGGAAATTGAATTGAACCTCAAGCCGGAAGGCAGTGAGGTGATCGTGCTGACCGAAGAACTGGCCGAGCGCGATGCCATCTGGTTCTTCGAGCTGACGCTGCTTTCCGATGCCGCGATCACGGCGGTTCTGCCGGTGGATGTGGCGCCTGCCGACATTGCAGCGCTGATGGAGCTGGCCACCTCCGTGCGCCCGGATCCGTTCCACAGCATCACCGGCGAACTGGCTCTTGTCTTTGCCCATGCGCCGGATGTGGATGTGACCATCGCCGCCCGCATCCAGCCCAGCGTGCACATGCGCGACAAGCCGCCGCTGCTGCAATCCTCTGCCGTGCTGCGCAAGGGGGAAACACGGGTGAGCCTGCCGGGGGCGGAAGCGCTGCCCGATGCCTATCATCCGCTGGACCTGACCTTCTCCATCGGCACGGCGCGGGTGGAGCGGCACATTGCCTTTGCCACGCACCGGCTGGAAAAGCTCGACTGGCGCGCCCTGCCGCTTGCTGACCGCAAGCCGAAGGTGCTGGAGTTTCTCGCCAGCCATGGCGAAATGCGCGCCGGGCGTGCCATCGCCATGCAGGCGGCTGGAAAGCCGGTGGATGCCACCTTCCGCGAAATCATCGCCAACACGCTGGAAGCCATCGACGAGCGGCGCGACTGCTCCGACTTCGTGATGGTGCCGCTGCTGTGGCTGGCGGCGGATTACGGCGCGGGCCTGCCGCAGGATCTGCGGGATGCCATCGATGCCTCGGTGCTGGGCTACCGCTACTGGGTGGATGAGCCGGGCAATGACGTGATGTGGTTCTGGAGCGAGAATCACGTGCTGTGCTTCCACGTCTCGCAATATCTTGCCGGACGGCTTTATCCCGATGCCAGTTTCACCTGTTCCGGCCGCAAGGGTGTGGAGCAGGCACGGCTGGGGGAAGAGCGGTTGATGCGCTGGTTCGACAGTGTCGAGGCCCATGGCCTCGCCGAGTGGAACTCTGCCGCCTATTACCCGATCGACTTCATCGGTCTTCTGGCGCTGGAGCATCTGGGCGATGGCCGTATCCGCGAGCGGGCGGCGCAACTGCTGGACCGGCTGTTCCTGATGATCGGCCTGCACACGCTGGGCGGTGTTCCGGCCGGCACCATGGGCCGGGCCTATGACAAGGAACTGCGCGCCGGTCCGCTGACCGAGCTTGGCCCCTTCGCTACCCTCGGCTTTGGCGAGGGCTGGCTGAATGATGGTGTGGCCGCCTTGCCGATGCTGGCGGCAGGCTCCTACGCTCCGCCGCAACGCGCGCTTGACGTGGTAAGTCCCGCTCCGGGTACGGCGCTGACAGCCCATTACGTGCAGGGCCATGACGAGGCGGCCCGGCTGGCACTCTACAAGTCCGCCCATGTGCAGCTCTCCTCCATGGTGGATGGTGAGCCGGGCAAAAAAGGCCACCAGCAGCATCAGGTGGATCTGCGCTTTGCCGCCCATCCCTTTGCCCGCGCCTGGGTCAATCATCCCGGTGCCGATGATCCCTGGGGCGGCCAGCGTCCGTCCTACTGGGCGGGCAATGGCGTCATGCCCCGCGTTGGCCAGCACGGCAACGCCGCGCTGCTGGTGTTCGATCTGGGCGAGAATCCCCGTATCGGCTTCACCCACGCTTACGTGGAAACCTCTGCCTTTGATGAGGTGCGGCAGGACGGCAATTGGCTGTTCCTGCGCTCGGGCGCAGGCTTTGCCGCGCTCACGGCCAGCGCCCCGCTTGAGGCGGTGACGGAAGGGCCGGGCGCGGGTATCGAGTTCCGCGCCCATGCCAGCCGCTGCGGCTGGGCGGCGCTGATGGGGGAGGCTGCAGGAGAGGCTGATCCCGCTGCTGCCTTTGCCCGCTTCCGCTCCAGCGTTCAGGCTCTCGGCCTCGCCTTTGATGCTGATGTGCTCACCCTGACGCTTTCGGGGGCGGGCCATCCGTCCCTCGCGCTTTCCTGGGGCTCCGGCCTTGTTGTGGATGGCACGGCGATGCCTTTCCCCAACCGCAGCCTCGACCCGCTCATCCGGCAGTTTCCTGCCGTCTCCCATTGATCTGATCCGCCGATTGACAGGACCCCGCCATGTTGATGATCAATCCCGACACCTTGTCCGCGACGCTGTCCCGCGTGGCGGTCGGTCTCGCCCGCCTCAAGGGCATGAACCAGACCGCCGCGATTTCCGAAGATGCCTATGACCTGCAGTTCGAGGAATGGGACTGGGAAGTGGGCGTCGGCATCTACGGTCTCATCCGCCATGCGGAGGCGGTGGGCGACCGGTCGCTGATCGAGGCGATTGCCCGCTGGTATGACTGGCAGATTTCCAAGGGCATCCCGCCGCGCCAGGTCAATTCCTCCTCGCCCATGCTGCCGCTGTCGGTGCTGATCGATCATGTGGACCGGCCGGATTTCGAGGCACTGGTGAAGGACTGGGCGGACTGGCTGATGACCAGCCTTGCCCGCACCCGCGACGGCGGTTTCCAGCATGTGGTGAAGGAGCGGATGAACGATGGCGAGCTGTGGGACGACACGCTGTTCATGACGTGCCTGTTCCTGGCCCGCGCCGGGCAGCGCTTCGGCCGGCAAGACTGGATCGAGGAAGCCTTCTACCAGTTCCTCGTGCATGAACGGTTCCTCGCCGATCCGGTCACCGGCCTGTGGTATCATGGCTGGACTTTCAACGGGAACCACAACTTCGCCAAGGCCTTCTGGGCGCGGGGCAATGCCTGGATCACCGTGGCAATTCCGGAGCTGTTCGGCCTCGTCAAGGATATCCCCGGCCATCTGAAGGCGCATCTCACCTTCATTCTGGACGCGCAGGTGCGCACGCTGGCGGAGAACCAGCGCGGCAACGGCATGTTCTGCACGCTGGTGCTGGACCCGCAGTCGCCGGAGGAAACCTCGGCCACTGCCGCCATCGCCTATGGCATTCTGCGCGGCATCGACCTTGGCCTGCTGCCGCAGGATTACCGCCCGGTGGCCGACCGGGCACTGGCGGCGGTGCTGGAGCGGATCGATGACAGCGGTATCGTGCTGCAGGTGTCGGATGGAACGCCCATGGGCCATACGCTGGACTTCTACCGCCAGATCCCGAATGTGCCCGCCCCTTACGGTCAGGCGCTGGTCATGCTGCTGCTCGTCCGGGCTCTGGCGGAGGGAAGAGGCTGACAGCTTCGGGAAAGGGGCCGCCGTTTTTAGCGGGGCTTGTGTGGGCGGGACGGGTGCAGTACCGCTTGTGCCGTTCACGCCAGCTGACCGGAGATGCCCCATGACCGAAGCCCCGCTTGTTGCGCTGACCGGTGCCACCGGCTTTGTCGGCCAGTATCTGGCTGCCGATCTCATCCGCCGGGGATACCGTCTGCGGCTGCTGCTGCGCCGTCCGGTGGAGGATGCTGTGAGCGCGGATCAGGAATTCATCGGTGACCTTGCCCGTCCGCGCAACCTTGATCAGGCGATGCGGGATGTGGATTTCGTGGTCCATTCCGCCGGCATCGCCCATGCCATGTCTGGCCGACCGGAGGATGACTACCGGGCTGTCAACCGCGACGCGACGGCGGCACTGGCACAGGCCGCGCGCAAGGCTGGCGTGAAGCGCTTCGTGTTCCTGTCCTCCATCCGTGCCCAGTCCGGCCCCTCGGCCGATCACGTGCTGACGGAAGCAGATGCCGCGCAGCCCACCGATGCCTATGGCCGCTCGAAGCTGGAGGCCGAGGCCGCGATTGCCGAAGCCGGATTGCCTTACGCCGCGCTGCGGCCGGTGCTGGTGCATGGGCCGGGCGCGAGGGGTAATCTGGAAGCGCTGTTCGCGCTGGCCCGCAAGCCCGTGCCGCTGCCCTTCGGGCTTTTCACCGGCAAGCGCTCGCTGATCTCGCTGGCCAATCTGGCCGGTGCGGTGGACTGCGTGATGCGGCTGCCGGAAGCCCCCAACCGCCCGCTGATCGTGGCGGACCCGGAGCCGGTGACGCTCGCCGGGATCATCGCGGCCTACCGGCGCGGCCTTGGCCGCAGGCCGGGTCTTCTGCCGGTGCCACCAGCGCTGCTGGAGCTGGGCTTGAAACTGGCAGGCAAGGGCGAGATGGCCGAACGGCTGGGCGGCTCGCTTGCCGCCAGCCCGGCCGCGCTGATGGCGCTGGGGTGGGTGCCTGCCGAGACAACCCTTGAAGCACTGGAGGCGCTGGGCGCTCAGGACCGGCGCATTGCGGAAGCCGGCAAGCCGGTTTCCTGAACCAGTCTGCCGTTTTCCAGAAGATGGCTCGCGTTGCACAGATGCTGCCGCAGGCCCTGCTTGTGGCTGATGATCAGGAGGGTCAGACCTCGCTGTCTCGCCAGAGGCAAAAGCGCCTGCCACAGGGCATCCTCCGACAGCGCGTCAAGCCGGGCCGTCACCTCGTCGAGGATCAGCACCCGGGTGGAGGGCAGGATCAGCCGCGCCAGCGAAACACGGGTCAACTCACCGCCCGAAACCTCCCCCGCGTGGCGTGTTTCCCAGGCCGGATCAATCCCGAGGGCGGCTAGAACCTCTGCATCAGGCTCCCCGCCGTTGCGCAGGATATCGCCGATGCGCCAGCGTGGATCGACGGCAAGCTCCGCCATCTGCGGCACATATTGCACCGGGTGCGGGCGTCCCGCGCGCAAGGGTGGCAGGGCGGAACCATTGAGACGCACGGCGCCTTCTGCTGGCGCAATAAGCCCGGCAAGACAGCGGCCGAGGCTGGTCTTGCCTGCCCCCGATGGCCCGCCAAGACCGGTCACGCTGCCCGGCTCAAGCGTCAGGCTCACGCCGTCCAGCACCTGCTTCTGCCCGAGTTTCAGGCTCAGCCTTTCCGCGCTCAGCATGTGCCGTAGATCTCCTGCGCCCGCCACAGGGCGCGTGTGTAGGGGGCGGAAAGGGTCGATCCTTCGCTGGCAAAGCATTCTGCATCTGCCGTCTCCACGATGGCACCATCCTGCATCACGGTGATGCGCCGGGCAATGGCGGCAAGGCGTTTCAGGTCGTGGCTGATCACCAGCAGGCCCTGGCCCTTCTGGGCAAGACTGGCAATCAGCGCGATGATGCGGTCTGCATTGTCCGGGTCGAGCCCGCTGGTGGGCTCGTCTGCAATGATGAAGTCAGCGCCTGAGGCCAGCGCACTGGCCAGCAGCACGCGCTTGGCCATGCCGCCGGACAGTTCATGCGGGAAGGCATGGGCCACGTCCGGCTCAAGCCCTACATCTGCCAGCAGCTTTCCGGCATCCACCGCCCGGCCAAATGGCTTGCCGAAGCGGGCGAGTTGCGGGCCGGTGCGGGTGAGCGGGTCCAGGGCGTCGATGGTCTGCGGCGCAAGGGCGAGCGATCCGGGGTGCGGCTTCTGGCCGTCCACGGTCACATGGCCGCCTGTGATGGCATTGCCCGGCAGCAGACCGATCAGCGCCTCAGCCACAAGGCTCTTGCCCGCACCCGATGCGCCCGCAAGCCCGGCCACTTCGCCGCGTTCGACAGTGAGGCTCAGGCCCTTGAGCGCCTGCACGGACTGGCCGTCCGCGCTGGGGAAACTGACCGTCAGGTTGATGACCGAAAGGCTCATGCGATATCCACCGCACGCGGGTCTGCCGCCTTGCGCAGGCGCTCGCCCAGAAGCTCAAAACACAGCGCCACCAGCATCAGGGCAAGACCGGGACCGGCGGCGATCCACCATTTTCCGGCCATCAGCCCGCGCAGGGATTCCGACAGCATCATGCCGATGGAGGGCAGGTGCGGCTCGATGCCAAGGCCGATGAAGCTGAGGCCCGCCTCATGCAGGATGGCATGCGGGAAGATCAGCACGAAACCGGCGGCGAGCTGCGGCAGCAGATGCGGCACGAGATGCCGGCGGGCGATCCAGCCGGGGGAACGGCCAAGGGCGCGGGAGATCATCACATAGTCCGAGGTCAGCACCGTCTGCGCCTCATGCCGCAGCACGCGCGACAGACGCGGCCAGTGCGTGAGGGAAACCGCAATGATCACCCCCGTGGTGCCGCCGCCTGCGGCATAGCAGATGAGGATCAGCAGCACGAAATGCGGCAGGCCGAGCGCCAGTTCTGTTACCCCGCCCAGCAGCCGGTCTGTCCGCCGGTCGAGACTTGCGGCAAGACCGATGGCGAGCGCGATCAACGTTGAAAGGGCCGCAGAAAAGAAGCCCACCCAGATGCTGCGGCCAAGGGCGGAGAGCGTGCGTGCGGCCAGGTCCCGGCCCAGAAGATCGGTGCCCACGGGATGGGCCAGCGAGGGGGCCAGGCCGCGTGCTGCCGGGTTCACCGCATACCAGCTTTCCGGAACCAGCGGCGCAGCAAGGCCGATGGCGGCGATGAGCCCAAGCGCGGCAAGCCCCAGCAGGGCAACGCGCTTCTGCGGATTGCTGCGCGGGCGGGCTGGGAGCACCTGCGCGGGGGCGGCGTCACTTGTATGGGCAAGGCTCATGCGGCCTCCTTCCGGGCAAGGCGCGGGTCGAGCAGTCTTGCGGCAATGTCGGCGGCAAGGTTTCCGGCAAAGACGAACAGCAGCGTGGCAAGGCCGATGCCGATCAGCAGCGGCGCATCCGCGCCTGTGGCAGCCCGGACGGTTGCCTGCCCAAGGCCCGGCCATGCAAAGACGGTTTCGGCCAGCACGGAGCCGCCGAACAACTCGCCCGCACCGGCCAGATGCACGGTCAGCGCACAGCCGAGCGCGTGGCGCAGGCCCGGCCCGAAAGCCAGCGGCAGGCTGGTCCAGCCATGGGCGGCCAGATGCCGTCCGGCGGGGCTGTCGAGAAAGGCAATCATGCTCTGGCGCGTGTGCAGGATCAGCGGCGCAATGCCGACGATGGAGAGCGAGATAGCCGGCAGGATCATGTGCCACAGGCGCTGGCCAAGGGTGGCTTCATCGGCCTGCAGTCCCGGCGGGGCGGCGCAGCAAGCGGGCAGCCAGTTGAGGCCCACGGCAAACACGGCGACCAGCAGCAGCGCCACCCAGAAGCCGGGGCTGGAGGCGAGCATCACCGAAAAGCCCCGGATGATCCGGTCCGGCCAGCGCCCGCGCGTGGCCGCGGCCACCGTGCCAAGGCCAAGACCGAGCACGAAGGAAAAGGCAAAGGCCGCCGCAATCAGCGCCAGCGAGGCGGGAAACCGGTCGCGGATGATGTCGAGCACGGGCGCGTTGTAGGTGATGGAATTGCCGAAGTCGCCGGAGAGCGCGTTGCCGGCCCAGCGGAGAAACCGCTCGCCGAATGGATCGTTCAAGCCCCAGGCCGCCGCAATCGCCTCGCGCTGCTCCGGCCCCACCTGCATCATCTTCGCGCCGACAAAGCTCTGCACCGGGTCGATGGGCGCCAGCGAAACCAGCGCAAACAGCCCAAAGGCCCCTACGGGTACCATCCATGCAAGCCGGATCAAGCGGTTGCGGAGCAGAGGCAGCAGCCAGTCAGTCATGATGGCTGCCTTCCTTTGCCAGGTGTGCGGGGGCGCGTCCGTTGCGGACAGCTAACCGCAGTGATGCATCAGTATGGCCGCAGAACGCCGCCGCCCCCCTCCCCCTGGTGGGGAGGGGTGAGGGGTGGGGGGCTCTGAGCCTGCGGTCATCTGTAAGGTGGATGTTCTTCTGAAGAGAGATAGAGAGATATGGCTGCCTGAGAACAATGGATACTCTGCCTGCCGGCACGTCCTTTCCCCCCACCCCTAACCCCTCCCCACGAGGGGGAGGGGGGCTGAAAGGCCGTGCCGGGGCGGCCTGATTGCAGGCATTTCCTGCGCGTTGACCGGCTTCAAACAAGATCTGTGAAACCGGCAGCTCAAGAGCGGAGAGGAGATGCTGGTCTCCGGAACGTTCAGCCCTCATTGGCATGTCCAGCGCCAGTCTTCGAGGTTGCGGGTGATGGGGAAGCCGTGGCCGTGGGGCTGGACCTGCTGGCGGCCGGTGTCGAGGCAGTCCGACACCCAGTAGGAATGCTCCAGATTGACGAGCCAGGCCCATGCGGCATCGCCTTTGGAGCCGAAGCCGGTGGTGCCGTCCCATTGCGCCGCCTGCCAGAAGGGCAGGGAGGCTTCGAAGCTTTCTGCGCCTTCAGCCTTGGCAAAGGCGGCATCAACGGCTGGGTTGTTGTAATAGCCCGGATTGTAATAGCCCGCGCCCGCATAGCGGCTGCCGTTCAGCCGGAACATTTCCGCCGGGCTGTGCGAGCCGAAGCCGAAGAGCACGGCGTTGGCATGCATCAGGGTGCGGATTTCGGTCCAGCTCTTGCCCTGCGGGGTGATACGGATGCCGATGGCCTTCGCCTGTTCCACAACGCCAAGCGTCAGTGCCTGCCGGGTGGAATCGGACGCCGGATAAAGCAGGGTGAAGGCCGCGTCTTTGCCGTCCTTTTCGAGAACGCCATCGCCGTTGCTGTCGCGCCAGCCGCCTGCGGCCAACGTGGCGCGGGCCGCTTCACTATCGCCGCCCTTCACATTCGCATCTGCATTGTCCCAGGGCAGGCCGTCAGCCGGACCATAGGCGGGCCGTCCATGGCCAGAGAGGGCGAGATCCACCAGTGCCTGCCGGTCCAGCGCCTCGTTCAGCGCCGTGCGGATGGCCTTGTCTGCGGTGACGCTGTTGCCGATCGGATAGCCTTCATCCGTCTTCGCGCCTGTTTCCGGCACCATCGGGAACATGACGCCGCGATTGTCCACGGTCTTCACATGCAGGCTTTTCATGCCTTGCGGCGTCTCGTCCACCAGCGAGGAAGGCACGGCCACGAGTTGGGCGGCACCGGTGCGGGCGAGGCTGACGGCAGCATCTTCCGAGCCGAAGACGAAGCTGACGCGGGCGAAGCCGGGCTTCGTGCCATGCCAATGCGGATTTGGCTCTATCACCAACTGCTCGCCTTCCCGCCATTCCACCAGCTGGAAAGGGCCGGAGCCAACGGGCTTGCGGGCATAGTCCGGGCCATAGGCGGCTTTCGGCACGATGCCGAGGCTGGCAAGGCGGCTGGTGAAGGTGATCTGCGGTTCCTTCAGCTCGATTTCCAGCGTGTAGGGTCCGGTGGCGCGCGCCTCGCGCAGATTGGTGAGATCCACGACGCCGCCTGCATCACGCGCCGTGTTGTAGGTGAAGGCTGCATCCTCCGCCGTCAGGCCGGTGCCGTCCGGGAGTTTTGCATCCTCGCGCAGGGTCAGCGTCCAGGTCTTGCGGTCATCCGAAAGGGTCCATGCGGTTGCCAGATCACCAACGAGGTTCAGATCCGTGTCGAGCTTCAGCAAGGTGGACTGGAACAGCGGATTGCCATAGGAGCCCCAGCCGGTGATAGGGTCAAAACCGGTTTCCGGCTCGCCTCCCACCGCCAGCACCAGCGCCGGGGGGGCGGGCTGCGCCGTCACGCTGGCGGCGGCAAGCAGCCCGAATGCAAGGGCGGAGGCGGTGGCAAAAAGGCGGCTGCGCAGAGGCATGGGGCGGTCGTCCTGACGAGTATGAAATTCATTTTGTTTTTTCATACTGCATCTGGCGGCAATCCGATGCAAGTCTCTTGGCAGGGCCGCCTTGCCCAAATTGGCGGCATGGTTGAACACGAGGCGGAGACACAGGGCCCATGCAGCGGATCACGATCAGCATCGAGGATGATCTTCTGGACGAGCTGGACGCCTTCATGGCGCGCTCGGGTGCGACCAACCGCTCCGAAGCCCTGCGTGATCTTCTGCGGCGCGGGCTGGCGCGCAAGGCCTCGGGCAATGCGCAATGCGTCGGCGTGCTCAGCTACACGGTGGATCTGTCGATGCGCGACCTTGGCCGCCGTGTGCCCCAGTCCCGGCACGAGCATCACCACATGGCTGTTGCCGCGCTGTCCGTGCCGCTGGACCACACGGTGGCGGTGGAAGTGGCGGTGATGCGCGGGCCGGTGGAGACGGTCGAGAACTATGCCAATGGCCTCTTCACCGAACGGGGCGTGCGCCACGGCGCGTTGTCACTTGTGCCCATCAGTGAGGAAGAGGAGGTGCATCAGCATGGCGATGGCGCCAGCCACAGCCATATGCACCTCAAGGTGCGCGATAGTTTCTGACCTCAGTCTGCATCATTCCCGGCGGCAAAGTCAGCCGGGCGTGCGGCGATGAGATCGCGCAGCAGCGGATTGGGGAAGCGGCGGGACAGGGTGACCGCATAGAAGCTTTCCGTCAGGCCTTCCAGCCGGTCGATTTCCCGCAAGAGCCCGCTGGCCAGCTCGTCCCGCACCACGATGGGCGGCATCACGGCGAGGCCAAGCCCCTCGCGGGCGAGAAGACGCATCATCGCCATGTCATCCACCTCGGCGGCGATCTGCGGGCTGACATCCAGCCTGGCGGCCAGCGCATCGAAGCCGGTGCGCACGCTGCTGTCCCGCGTCGGCAGGATCAGCGGCGAGCGGGCAAGATGTTCGCCAAGGCTCAGGCCCGCCGTTTCCGCATCTGCCTTGCCAATCAGGCTGACTGGCTGTTCGGCCAGCTTGTGAGCGATGAAGGGCAGGTCCGCCTTGTTCTCCGGCGGGCGGGTCAGCAGCACCACGTCAAGGTTCAGTGTTTCCAGCTGATGCAGCAATTCCGCCGGTGAGCCGGAGCGCAGCACTACTTCCACATCCGCCCGGCCCAGCACCGGGCGCAGGAAAGCAATCTGGAAGTTGCGCGACAGCGTCGCCATGCCGCCCACCCGCAGCACCTGCCGGGTGGTGCCGGTCTGGCGCAGGGTGGCGATCAGCTCTTCTCCGGCTGAGAAGATGGCATCGGCATGATCCAGTGCGATCCGTCCGGCCTCGGTCAGATGCAGCTGGCGGCCCCGCCGCTCGAACAGGGCATGGCCCAGCCGCTCCTCCAGCTGGCGGATCTGTACGGACAGGGCCGACTGCGACAGGTTCAGCCGCTCCGCCGTGCGGGTCAGGTTGCCATCATGGGCCACGGCCCGGAAATAGCGCAGGTGATGATAGTTCAGGTCAGGCATAGTTCTATTTTATAGAACGAAAACGCACAAACAATGTATTTTTATTGGGTTTGGCGGGCTGATACCAACTGCGGCGTCCGAGTAACCCGGAGGTTCCGATGCCTGAAATGTCCGCCGCGCTTCTGCCTGCTGCGCTTCTCTCTGCCGCGTCCCATGGCGTGATTGCCGTTGCTGGCGCTGCCGGGCTGCTGGCTCTCGTGGCCTCCGTGGCTGCGCTGCGTCCTGTGCTGCGGCGGAGCCGCCGTCCCCATCCGCTGCCGCGCCTGGCTGAGCTTTCCGGTCTTGCGGCCTTTCTTCTGGCGCTTGCGGCTCTGGCCGGTTTCCTGATCACGGGTCCGCAGCAGGTCATCGTGCAGACGGGACATCCGCTGGCGGATCTGTTCATGCCCGGTCTGCGGCTGGATGCGGTGTCGGTCACCATGCTGGTGCTGGTCAGCTTCATCGGCTGGATCGTGCTGCGCTACTCGCGGACCTATCTCGACGGCGAAGCGCGGCAGGGGGGCTTCATGGGCTGGCTGTGCCTGACGCTGGCGGCCGTGATCCTGCTCGTCTCTGCCGCGACGCTGGCGCAGATCTGGCTTGCCTGGGTGATGGCCAGCCAGTCGCTGATGCAGCTGTTGCGGTTCTATCCGGAGCGGCCGGGTGTCACCAAGGTGCTGGCCAAGAAGCGGCTGAGCGCCTGGACGGGCGATGCGGTGCTGCTGGCCGGTGTGCTCGCGCTGGGCTTCAGCTATGGCACAGGTGACATTGCGGCCATTCTGGCTGAGGCCCGGATGGGCGAAGGTGGCACGCTGGCGGTCGCGGCGGCGGCGCTCATTGCCCTTGCCGCCTGCCTCAAGTCGGCGCAGTTCCCGCTGCACGGCTGGCTGACGGAAGTGATGGAAGCCCCGACTCCGGTGTCGGCCCTGCTGCACGCGGGCGTCATCAATGCGGGCGGTTTCCTGCTGGTGCGCTTTGCGGATGTGATGCTGCTCAGCCCCGGTGTGCTGGCACTGCTGGTGGTGATCGGCGGCTTCACGGCGCTCTTCGGCGCGCTGGTGATGCTGACCCAGCCTCTGGTGAAGACGGCGCTTGCCTGGTCCACCGTGGCGCAGATGGGCTTCATGGTCCTGCAGTGCGGTTTCGGTCTGTTCCATCTGGCGCTGCTGCACATCGTGGCTCATTCGCTCTACAAGGCCCACGCCTTCCTCTCCTCGGGCACGGCGGTGGAAGCGGTGACCGCAGCCTCCCGGCCGGGGCCGGTGGCAGTTCCGGAAGCCAGAGCCGTGGCGCGGGCCTTTGCGCTGGCGGTGGGTGTCTATGCCCTGGCGGCTGCGGCCTTCGGCTGGGCCGACAAGCCGCCGCAGGCGCTGGCCCTCGGTGTCATCCTCATCTTCGGCGTCGCCTATCTGATGGCGCAGGGGCTGGCTGGTGCCGCGCCGCGCGGGCTGATGCTGCGCACGATTGCCGCTTCGCTGGCAACCGCTGCAGCCTATTTCGCCTTCCACGGTGTGGCCGCAGCCATCTACGGCGGCACGCTGCCGCCGGTGCCGCAGCCCGGCCCGCTGGAAACGGCTCTGCTGCTGCTGTCGCTGGCAACCTTCGGTGTGATCGCGGTGACGCAGGCGATGTTCCCGCTCTGGGCGGCGCATCCGGCTGCAGCTGGCCTCAGGGTGCATCTCGCCAACGGGCTCTACGTCAATGCGCTGCTGGACCGCTGGCTGGCACGGCCCGCCCTGCGCTCCTGACCTGCCGACCTCTGCTTGTCCTTTTCTCCGAACGGGAGACCTGAAATGACCCTGCACATGCATCCGGCTGAAGCCGCTTCTCTTGGTGATACGCTTCCCGCCCTGCCGCTCGCCACCGTTATGGAGGCCGCACAGGCCGCCCAGCGGCAGATCCCGCCTGCCTTCCCGCTGGCGGCAACCGTCGCCGTCAATCCCTTCCTTGGCCAGACGGGCATGACCCTTGCCCAGACGGCTGCAAAGCTGGCCCGGCTGGCCGGTGTGCGCATCACTCTGCCCCGCAGCGTCTTTGCCGCCAAGCTGGCAGAGGGGGATCTGACACGGGAAGACATCGCACAGGCACTTGCGGCAAGCCCTGAGCCGCTGCCCCTCGATGCTGCGGGCGTCCTCGTCCGGCTGAATGCCGAGCCGTCCGCACCCCAGGCTCTGCCCACCGTCGCGGCACTTGCCACGGCGCTGGGGGACTGGGATTTGGAGGCGCTGGTGACCGACCGGATGGGCGCATTCTGCGCCGCGCTGTTTGATGAGGGTCAGGCACTCTGGCCGCTGGCGAAGGGCCGTTCCGTCTACGCCGGCTGGCAGATGAACGGCTCGCATGACCTGACGCCCGAAATCATGGGGCTGACCGGCTTTGGCGCTTTCGTTGCCGCCGCACCGGATACGGCGCAGGGCGCACTCCTGCGGGCCGTGACGACGCTGGGGCTGACGGGTGAGGCGCTGGAAAGCTATTTCCATCAGCTGCTGCTCGGTCTTGGCGGCTGGGCGCAGGCCGCCCGCTACCGGCTGTGGGAGGCAGAGCTTTCCGGCGGCACGGATGCAACGCTTCTTGATCTCTTGGCCATCCGGCTCGTGTGGGAAGAGGCACTGTTCCTGCATCTGGCCGGGCAGGGCATCAAGGGAGAGGCAAGTCTGCTCCTGTGGCGCAAGACGGCTGCCGCCCATGCCCAGCCTGCCGTGCCCTCTGAAGACATGATCATTGATGCGGTGCTGCAGGAAGCATCGGAGCGGGCCGCGCAGCGCAAACTTTCTGGCAAGCTGGCCGCCCGCAAGACGCCGCTTGCCGCCAGCGCCGTGCAGAGGCCCGCCGTGCAGGCAGCCTTCTGCATCGACGTGCGCTCGGAAGTGTTCCGGCGGGCGCTGGAATCGCTTGACCCTGCCATCCGGACCCTTGGCTTTGCGGGCTTCTTCGGCATCGGCACCAGCCACCGGGGCTTTGCCTCAAGCCGGGCGGAAAAGCGGCTGCCCGTGCTGCTGCAGCCTGCCCGGTTCTCCTGCTCGACGCCGGTTGGACAGGAAGAGGCAGACAGGAACACCCGGATTGCGGCGCGCGCAAAGCGGGCTTTTGGCCGGTTCCGGCAGGCGGCGGTGTCGTCCTTCGCCTTTGTCGAGGCGGCGGGCCCGCTCTATGCGGCCAAGCTGATCAAGGATGCGCTGCTGCCGGCAAAGGCTGCGGCTGATACCACGCCTGCGCCCCGGTTCGATCCGCCGCTGGCACCGGATCAGGCGGTTGCCACGGCGGCCACCGTGCTGCGGGCCATGTCGCTGACGCAAGGCTTTGCCCGGATCGTGCTGATTGCGGGCCATGGCTCGGATGTGCGCAACAACCTGCATTCCAGCGCCCTGCAATGCGGCGCCTGCGGCGGCCATTCCGGCGAGGTCAACGCCCGGCTTCTGGTATCTCTGCTGAATGATCCGGCCGTGCGGGCAGGGCTGACCGCTGAGGGCATCGCCGTTCCTGAGGACACCCTGTTCCTCGCCGGGCTGCATGACACCGCTTCCGATGGCGTCACTCTCTATGAGGGCGATGTTGATGCCCCGGCCCATGTGGAGGATCTGGCGCAGCTGAAGGACTGGCTGGCATCGGCTGGCACTCTGGCGCGGGCGGAACGGGCAGAGAAGCTGCCGGGGGCTGATCGGCAGCAGGCGATGGGCGCAAGGGCGCGGGACTGGTCGCAGACCCGGCCCGAATGGGGCCTCGCAGGCTGCGCCGCCTTCATCGCCGCTCCGCGCCAGCACAGCGCCGGGGCCGATCTCGGGGGGCGGGTGTTCCTGCACGACTATGTGGCGGCCAAGGATGAAGGCTTCCGCGTGCTGGAACTGATCCTCACCGCGCCGGTCGTCGTCGCCAGCTGGATCAGCCTGCAATATTACGGCTCAGCCGTTGTGCCGCAGCTCTTCGGTGCGGGCAACAAGCTGCTGCACAATGCGGCGGGTGGCATGGGCGTGGTGGAAGGCAATGGCGGCCTGCTGCGCACCGGCCTCACCTGGCAGTCGGTGCATGACGGCGAAAAGCTGATGCACGAACCGCTGCGGCTGACCGTGATGGTGGAGGCGCCGGAACAGGCGGTGCTGGACATCCTCTCCCGCCATCCCGGTGTGCGGGCCCTGTTCGACCAGCGCTGGCTGCACTTGCTGCTGCTGGACGATGAGGGCAAGCCTGCGAGCCGGTATGCCGGCGGGCTGAGCTTTTCGCCGCTGGGGTGAGGGGAGATGTGAACCACAAGCTTCCCCCGTAGTCATCCCGGCCGAGCAGCGTGAGAGCCGGGACCGGTGAGCCAAGGCCTCTCGGGTGAAAACCAGCCAGTACCCCGGCTCACCGATCCCGGATCTCCGCTTTGCTGCGTCCGGGATGACTACGGAGAGGTGAACGTTATTACCTGCTGCCTTCCCCTCACGTCCCGCAGAACGTGCGGTAGGGGCCGAAGGTGGAGGGGGCGGGTTCGGCGTAGGCTTCAAGGCCGGGGCGCTCGGTGAAGGGCTGGGAGATAACATCCACCAGCCTGTCGAAGGGCTTAAGGTCGCCCTCTGTGGCGGCGGCGAGGGCTTCTTCCACCTTGTGATTGCGCGGGATGTAGATGGGGTTCACCGCTTCCATCGCAGCGCGGCGCTGTGCGGGCGCCATGCTGTCGCGGGCAAGGCGTGCCGTGTAGGCTTGCGCAAACTCTGTGATGCGCTCCGTGCCACCGAAGAACGGGGCGAGGGCGGCCTCGCCCTCATCCCCGAAGCGGCAGAGGGCGCGGAAGGTGCCGGTGAAGTCCGCCGCATGCTGGCCCGGTGCGCCCTGCGGCGTGCTCATGGCGGCAAGCAGGGATTTCACCAGGGCGTCGTCGCCCTCTTCGCTGGAGGCTAGGCCAAGCTTCGCCCGCGCGCCGTTGATCCAGGCGGCCTGGAAATGCTCCGCATAGCCGTTGACGCAGGCGCCGGCCTTCTCGATGGCGGCATCTTCATCATCGCCCATCAGCGGCAGCAGCGCTTCTGCCAGCCGGGCAAGGTTCCACTGGGCGATGGCCGGCTGGTTGCCATAGGCATAGCGGCCATGGGTGTCGATGGAGCTGAACACGGTCCTGAGGTCATAGCCTTCCATGAAGGCGCAGGGGCCGTAGTCGATGGTCTCGCCGGAAATGGTCATGTTGTCGGTGTTCATCACACCGTGGATGAAGCCGACGAGCATCCATTGCGCCACCAGAAAGGCCTGCCGCCGGACCACGCGGTCCAGCAGGCCAAGGGCGGCCTCAGGCGTCACCTTGGCATCGGGGGCAAGGTCTGGGTCATGGCGGGCAATGGTATAGGCGGCAAGCTTTGTCAGCCGGGCAATATCACCGCGTGCGGCGAAGAACTGGAACGTGCCCACCCGGATGTGGCTTGAAGCCACCCGCGCCAGAACTGCGCCGGGCAGAACCCTGTCGCGCAGCACCGGTTCTCCGGTGGCAACCGCCGCCAGCGCCCGCGTGGTCGGGATGCCGAGGCCGTGCATGGCTTCGCCGATGACATACTCCCGCAGCACCGGCCCAACGGCTGCCTTGCCGTCGCCGCCCCGGGAGAAGGGGGTCCGGCCCGAGCCTTTCAGGTGAATGTCGAACCGCTTGCCATCCGGGGCAAGGATCTCGCCCAAGAGAAGCGCCCGGCCATCGCCCAGTTGCGGCGAAAAACCGCCGAACTGATGCCCGGCATAGGCCTGGGCAAGCGGAGAGGCACCTAGTGGCATCACTGTGCCGGAGAAGATCCGTGCTCCTTCCTCGCCGGAAAGCCGGGCTGCGTCCAGGCCCAGTTCCTGTGCCAGTTCCGCATTGAATTTCAGCATGCGCGGCGCTGGCGCCGGCGCGCCCGCCTGAACAATGTAAAGGCCCTCAAGGTCGCGGGCGTAGCTGTTGTCAAAGCGGAAAAGCGGCTCGGTCATGGGTATTCCGGAACTGCGGCCCATTGGGCGCGGAGAAGCAGGCTGGAGCGCGGGCACCGGACCGGCGCCCGCCGCGAAAAATCAGTCCTCCGCCGGGCGGCGGGGCAGGACCCAGTTGGGCCGGGGATAATGGCAAGTATATCCATTCGGGTAACGCAAAAGATAGTCCTGATGTTCTGGCTCGGCTTCCCAGAAATCACCGGCAGGTTCGATCTCCGTCACCACTATCCCCGGCCAGATGCCCGATGCATTGACATCTTTGACTGTGTCGATGGCCGTCTGCTTCTGCTCATCGCTCAGGTAATAGATGGCCGAACGGTAGGACATGCCCACGTCATTGCCTTGCCGGTTGGGTGTGGTGGGGTCGTGGATCTGGAAGAAGAACTCCAGAATCCGCCGGTAGCTGATCTGCTCCGGATCAAAGATGATCTCGATCCCTTCCGCATGGGTGCCGTGATTGCGGTAGGTGGCATTGGGCACATCGCCGCCGGTGTAGCCGACGCGGGTGGAGAGGACACCCGGCAGCTTGCGGATCAGATCCTGCATGCCCCAGAAGCATCCGCCAGCGAGAATGGCTGTCTCTGTCATCGTCAGATCTCCTCCACCTGGTCGAGATAGGCGCCATAGCCCTCCCGCTCCATGTCATCCCTGTGCACGAAGCGCAGCGAGGCCGAGTTGATGCAATAGCGCAGGCCGCCCCGGTCACGCGGGCCATCGGGGAACACGTGCCCCAGATGGCTGTCGCCATGGGCGGAGCGCACCTCGGTGCGGATCATGCCGTGCGACGCGTCATGCAGCTCCGCCACGTTGGCCGGTTCGATGGGCTTGGTGAAGCTCGGCCAGCCGCAGCCGGATTCATACTTGTCCGAGGAGGCAAACAGCGGCTCACCGGAGACGATGTCCACGTAGATGCCCGGCTCCTTGTTATAGAGATATTCGCCCGTGCCCGGACGCTCGGTGCCGTTCTGCTGGGTCACGCGGTATTGCTCGGGCGTCAGCTTGGCAATGGCATCTGCCGACTTCTCGTATCGTGTCATGGATGAACTCCTGAATGTCAGGCGGGAAAGGGGGTGCCTTCGCAAGGCCTCGGATGCAATATGGAGCGTCCTCCCCCGCTTGCCCAGTCCGTGACACGCAGTCGTGTTTCTTAGGGAAGTGTTAAACAAATTTGATTGTATCTATTGATATTGCATAGATTTGAGGTTGGTTTTGCGCTTTGTAACTTGGAATTGTAACGGTGCTCTAAGGAAGAAGTTTTCAATGCTTCAGTCTATGCAGGCTGACGTATTTATTATTCAGGAGTGCGAAGATCCCTCTCATGTTCAGTGCTCATCTTATCATGATTGGGCTCGGAATTATCTATGGGTGGGGCCTAACAAAAATCGTGGCCTAGGTATATTTGCCCGATCAGGTGTAACACTTGAGGCGAGTCCGCTTGACTTGGGGGCGCTAGAACTTTTTCTGCCATGTAGAGTGAATGATTCAATAAATCTCGTTGGAGTTTGGTCGCGTCAGGCAAATTCTCCGACATTCAAATATATTGGTCAGGTTTGGAAATTTTTGCAAAAGAATAGCTGTTTTCTTGAGTCTGGAAATTCGATCTTGATTGGTGATTTTAATAGCAATTCATGTTGGGATGTTTGGGATCGCTGGTGGAATCATAGTGATGTCGTGAGGCATTTGTCGCTTATTGGTCTTGAGAGTGCATATCATGTGCTGCGCAATGAAGTGCAAGGGGGAGAGCAAGAACCAACATTCTTTATGTATCGAAAGCCGAATAAGCCGTACCATATCGACTATGCTTTTATTTCCAATTCGCTACTGGATGGCGCTAGTTGCGAAGTTGGCAGGCCGGACGATTGGCTGGCCGCGAGTGATCATATGCCTGTTCTGGTCGAAATTCCTGAGCGCAATGAAATACCGCCCGTCTGAGAACTTGATCTAAGCATCGCTTTTTGTTTTCGGACCGATCGACTGAACCAGCTGTATCCGGACATTCAAGATGAGCTTTCCGCTTGCCAAAGCGGCGGGCGGTTTGCAGGGTGGCGGGATGATGCAAGATGATGTTTCCGCCACCGTTTCCGATACCTCCCCGGTGCCAGCGGGCGAGCCTTGGCCGCGCCTCAGGCTGCGGCTGGTCTTTGGCAATGATGCGATGCTGGGGCCGGGCAAGGCTGAACTTCTGGAATTCATCCGCGAGGAAGGCTCCATTGCCGGGGCCGGCCGGCGCATGGGCATGAGCTACAAGCGCGCCTGGCAGCTGGTGGAGCATCTCAATGCGGCCTTCCGTGAGCCGCTGGTGGACAGTGCGCGCGGCGGGGCAAAGGGCGGCGGCGCGCGGCTGACGGAGGCCGGGGAGATGGTTCTGGCGAACTACCACCGGCTGGTGGAGCGGCTCGCACAGGAAGGCGCGCCCGAGATCGACGCCATCTGCGCCCTGCTAAGGGATATTCCCGGTGAGAAATAACGCTTGCCTTGCAAGGTGAGCTTTGCGATGTTTCCTGTCGAATATAACGACAGGCGGCTGACCGCTGCCTTTGCCTGTCAGGGAGAGACGCATGACCATCCATCTTTGCCGCAGCACGGCGGGGCGCCTGCGCGGTGCCGCACTCGCGGTGACCGCCGTTGCGGCCCTGTTCCTCTCCAGCTTCGCAGCGCAGGCGCAGGAGGTGACAGTCTTTGCGGCGGCCTCGCTTCAGACGGCGCTGCAGCAGATCGTGGCGGACTATCAGGCCGGTGGAGGCGGGTCTGTTGTGGTGTCCTATGCCGGCAGTGCGGCACTCGCCCGGCAGATCGAGCAGGGGGCGCCGGCGGATATTTTCATTTCCGCGAGCACGGACTGGATGGACAAGCTGGACGAGGCTGGTCTGATCAGGTCCGGAACTCGGGTTGATCTTCTGGGCAATACGCTGGTGCTTGTTGCCCATGGCAGTGATGCGCCCAAGGTGGCGCTCACCCCGGAGCTGGATCTGTCCGGGCTGATTGGCAGCGGCCAGCTGGCCATGGCCCTTGTGGACAGCGTTCCCGCAGGTGTCTATGGCAAGGCGGCACTGACCTCGCTGGGCCTGTGGGCCTCGGTCGAGCCCAAGGTGGCACAGTCGGACAATGTGCGTGCCGCCCTTGCGCTCGTTGCCACCGGCGAAGCACCTTTCGGCATCGTCTACAGCACCGATGCAGCCGCTGACGAAAAGGTCAGCATCGTGGGCACCTTCCCGCAAGGCAGCCATGCTCCTATCGTGTTTCCCGCAGCGCTCACTGCTTCGGCACGGGATGGGGCGGAAGCGTTTCTGGATTATGTCAAGGGTGAGAAGGCCGCTGCCGTGTTCAAGGCGGAAGGCTTTACGGTTCTGACGCAGTGATGGGCTTGAAGCATCGGAGGGTCTGGCGGGGTGGCAATGACGGAATGGCTCAGTCCTGAAGAGTGGCGCGCCGTGGCGCTCTCCCTCAAGGTTGCCTTCTGGGCCACGCTGATCAGCCTGCCTTTGGGCCTTGCCACCGCCTTTGCGCTGGCGCGGGGGCGGTTCTACGGGCGGCAGCTGCTCAATGGCCTTGTACATCTGCCGCTGATCCTGCCGCCGGTCGTCACCGGCTATCTGCTGCTCATCACCTTTGGCCGCAGGGCCCCGGTGGGAAGCTTTCTGGAGGAAACCTTCGGGATCGTCTTCGCTTTCCGCTGGACGGGTGCGGCGCTCGCTGCCGCCGTCATGGCCTTTCCGCTGATGGTGCGTGCCATGCGCCTGTCCATCGAGGCGGTGGATGTGAAGCTGGAAGAGGCGGCCTCAACGCTGGGGGCCTCGCGCCTCTGGGTGTTCCTCACCGTTACCCTGCCGCTGATCCTGCCCGGCATCATTGCCGGGGCGATCCTCGCCTTTGCCAAGGCGATGGGAGAGTTTGGCGCCACCATCACCTTTGTCTCCAACATTCCCGGCCAGACGCAGACGCTGCCCTCCGCCATCTATGCCTTTTTGCAGGTGCCGGGCGGCGAGCCTGCCGCCTTCCGGCTGGTGCTGATTGCGATTGCCATTGCCATGGCGGCGTTGCTCTTGTCCGAATTCGTCTCCGCACGGGTCGCCCGCAGGATTTCCGGCCGATGACGCTTGATGTTTCCATCCGTCATGCCTTTCCGGGCTTCTCGCTGGACGCGGCGTTCACCGGCAGCGCCGGGGTGACGGCCCTCTTTGGCAGGTCCGGCTCGGGCAAGACGACGCTGGTGCAGGCGGTTGCAGGCCTTTTGCGCCCGGATGCTGGTCACGTGCGGCTGAATGGCGAGGTGCTGTGGGACAGTGCCGCAAAGGTCTTCATGCCACCGCACCGGCGCCGCATCGGCTATGTGTTTCAGGAAGGCCGGCTGTTTCCGCATCTCACCGTCCGGCAGAACCTTCTCTATGGCCATGCCTTCAACGGCGGTGGCAGGCCGGTGGATCTGGAACGGATCGTTGATCTGCTTGGGCTCGCGCCATTGCTTGCCCGCCGCCCGGCGTCGCTGTCGGGCGGTGAGAAGCAGCGGGTGGCGATTGGCCGGGCGCTGCTCTCCCGCCCGCGTCTCCTGCTGATGGACGAGCCGCTGGCGGCCCTGGACGAGGCGCGCAAGGCGGAAATCCTGCCCTATCTGGAGCGGTTGACGCACGAGAGCGATGTGCCGGTGCTTTATGTCAGTCACTCGCTGGCGGAAGTCACCCGCCTTGCCTCCCATGTGGTGCTGCTGGAGGCTGGCCGTGTGCGCCATGCCGGGGCGCCCGGCGCAGTTCTGGCCGATCCGCAGTCCCTCTCCGCCCTCGGGCCTTCCGGCGCTGGCGCTTTGCTGGAGGGAACCGTTCGTGCCCATACGGACGATGGCCTGACGGAAGTCGGCCTGCCTGACGGAGACGGAGCTGAGAACCGCCTGCTGCTGCCGCGCCTCTCCGCCAGTCCGGGTGAGCCTGTGCGGCTGCGCATCGAGGCGGAGGATATCCTCATCTCCCGCCAGGTGCCGCAGGGCCTGTCCGCTCTCAACGTGCTGCCCGCCAAGGTGACTGGTCTGACACCGGCCCAGACCGGCAGCCTGCTGGTGCAACTGGTCTGCGGCCCGCATCTGTTCCTCGCCCGGATCACCGCCCGCTCCGCTACCAGCTTGCAGCTGGCGCCGGATGTGCCTTGCTTCATGGTGCTGAAATCCGTCGCGGTGATCGCGGGCGGACAGATGGGCAGGCTTGCGGATGACGGCCGGTAGGCCGGTCAGTCTTCTTCCGGCGGGCAGATGACGAGCTGTGTTCCCGAGGCTTCCAGCACGGGAACCAGCGCGTCCGGGATGGGGCCATCGCAGACCACATGGCTGAGGTGGCTGAGGTGCCCGCCGCGCACATGGGCAACGCGGCCGAACTTGCTCTGGTCCAGCACCAGCAGGGAATTGCGGCAGTTGGCAAGGATCGCCTGCCGCGCCGCCACTTCCTCTTCGGTGAAGTCCAGCAGCGTGCCGTCTTCATCCACGCCGCCGACGCCGAAGATGCCGTAGTCCACCTTGTAGCTGGCGAAGAAGTCCTGCGTCACCGTGCCCAGCACGTCCCTGTCGCCCGAACGCAGGCGCCCTCCGGCGATGGTGACATGAAAGCCGGGGTTCTCCGAGGCTGTCACCGCCACATAGAGATTGTTGGTGAAGATGTGCAGCCTTTCATGGCGCACCAGTTCCTGCATGACGAGTTCCGGCGTGGTGCCGATGGAAAAGGCAAGCGAGGCCCCGTCGGGGATCATGCTGGCGACCATGCGGGCGATGCGGCGCTTCTGCGGCAGGTTCATGATGCGGCGGGTGCTGTAATGCACATTGCCGCCCGGCACGGGCGGTTCCACCCCGCCGTGGGTGCGCCGCAGGATGCCCATTTCGCACAGCCGGTTCACATCGCGCCGGATGGTCTGGGTCGTCACGTCAAAGCGTTCGGCAAGGCTCTCCACCGACATGAAGCCATGGCTCTGCACCAGATCGGCAATCTCCGATTGCCTGTTGCTTAAGTCCTGCTGACCGAGCATATTCGCACCACCACTCTGGTTGCCGCCCGCTCTTCCGGGGTCAGGCCTCAAGCCATTGCCGTCTTTCGGCTGACTGTGCACCGGGCGGTTCCTCTCCCATAGTCCGCTCATATGAACCGCTGGCGACGTTCATATGAACATAAGATGACAGCTGCCTGCCTGCAATCCATCCAATTGCGGAGATGGAATCCCTTTGACCCGGCCCCGAAAGCCGCGCACTCTTGACCTTGCGTCTGGTTACAAAATAGCCGCCGCTGCGTAAATAATCACCTTGACCTTAGGGCCGCAGGTTCCCTAGGCTTTTTTGACCAAATGGTCAGGTGACGACAAGAAGATGGCCCGGCAAACGGGCCCGGAGGGGGAGGCGAAGGATATGGGGGGACCCGCCACCGGAAACCGGCTGGCAGTCTTCACGCCGCCACGCCTGCTCCCGCATGACACTTCCAGAGACCGGGGCTTCAGCTCCGGGCATGCAAGAGGAGAAGGGGAATGGCGCATTTCGCAGTAAAGGCCCTCGCCGCCGCCACCATGCTGGCAGGAGCCCTCACCACGGGCGCGGCCCATGCGGCGGACCAGCTGACGCTGCAGCTCAAGTGGGTGACGCAGGGCCAGTTCGCGGGCTACTACGTGGCCAAGGACAAGGGTTTCTACGAGGCTGAAGGCCTTGATGTCACCATCAAGCCGGGCGGTCCGGACATTGCCCCGCCGCAGGTGATCGCCGGTGGGGGTGCCGACGTCATCATCGACTGGATGCCCTCTGCCCTCGCCTCGCGCGAGAAGGGCGTGCCGCTCGTTAACATCGCCCAGCCGTTCAAGAAGTCCGGCATGATGCTGACCTGCCGCAAGGAAACCGGCATCACCTCTCCCGAGGATTTCAAGGGGCGCACGCTGGGGGTCTGGTTCTTCGGCAACGAATATCCGTTCCTGTCGTGGATGAGCCAGCTGAACATGCCCACGGCAGGCGGGGCCGATGGCGTCACTGTGCTGAAGCAGGGCTTCAACGTGGATCCGCTGCTGCAGAAGCAGGCCGACTGCATCTCCACCATGACCTACAATGAGTACTGGCAGGTGATCGATGCCGGCATTCCGGCAGATGATCTGATGGTCTTCAAATATGAGGATCAGGGCGTCGCCACGCTGGAAGACGGGCTCTATGTGCTGGAAGCCAGCCTGAACGACCCGGCCATGGTGGACAAATACGCCCGCTTCGTGCGCGCTTCCATGAAGGGCTGGGCCTATGCGGCCGAGAATCCGGATGAAGCCGCCGAGATCGTGCTGGAAAACGATGCGACCGGTGCCCAGACCGAAAAGCACCAGAAGCGCATGGTCGGCGAAGTGGTGAAGCTGGTGGATGGATCCGACGGCAAGCTCGACATGGAGGCTTACGAGCGCACCGTGAAGTCGCTGCTCTCCGGCGGCTCCGACCCGGTGATCACCAAGGAGCCCTCCGGCGCCACCACCACGGTCGTGACCGACAAGCTCTGATCCGGCAACCGGCTCACAAAGACAGAACGGGCGGCGCTTTGCCGCCCGTTTTCGTTCCTGGTTCCCTTTCCGGCTTGCGCGAAAATCCCCACATCAGGCCGGGAACCTTCGGCAATCTGTCGCAATCTGCGTGTAGTTTGCCGGCATCAAGGGGCGGCGCAGCCGCCGGATCTGGAGACGGGACGGTCATGGACGACAATCGGGATATCAGCTGGGCGCAGGCGGAGTGGCTGGACAGCCTGGACGAAGAGCTGGAAATGGAGATCGACGACCAGCTCATGTCGCCGGAACTGGCCCGTGAACTCGCCTTCATTTCCGATCTGAAGCACAAGTCCACGGTGGAGCGGCAGGTCTATTTCCACGAGCTGCTGCGCCTTCAGGCCGAGCTGGTGAAAATGCAGGACTGGGTGCAGCACACCGGCTACAAGCTCGTGGTTCTGTTTGAAGGCCGCGATGCCGCCGGCAAGGGCGGCGTGATCAAGCGCATCACCCAGCGGCTGAACCCGCGCGTCGCCCGCGTCGTGGCGCTGCCCGCCCCGACCGAGCGCGAAAAGAGCCAGTGGTATTTCCAGCGCTATGTGCCGCATCTGCCGGCTGCCGGCGAAATGGTGATGTTCGACCGCTCCTGGTACAACCGCTCTGGCGTTGAGCGCGTCATGGGCTTTGCCAGCCATGATCAGGTGGAGGAATTCTACCACGACGTACCCGAGTTCGAGCGTATGCTGGTGCGCTCCGGCATCAAGCTGGTGAAATACTGGTTTTCCATCACCGATCAGGAGCAGCAGCTGCGCTTCCTGATGCGCATCCATGATCCGCTGAAGCAGTGGAAGCTGTCGCCCATGGACCTGCAGTCGCGGGTGCGCTGGGAGGCCTATACCAAGGCCAAGGAAGAAACCTTCGCCCGCACCAACATTCCCGAGGCGCCCTGGTTCATCGTCGAAGGCAACGACAAGAAGGCGGCGCGGCTCAACTGCATCTCGCACCTTCTGTCCATGGTGCCTTACGAGGAGATCCCGCATGATCCGGTCAAGCTGCCGGACCGCGTGTTCAACCCGGATTACGAGCGCATGACGCTGCCGGAAGAACTTTACGTGCCCAAGCGTTACTGAGAGTGTGACGCAGTCTGGGCAGGTTTTTCAGCCCATGACTCTGGCCTTCTGCGGCAAAGCCTGACAATCTGCGGCTCCCGTCTTTCCGTTCCTCCGCAGCTGCCGGAGGAACGGCTTTCCATACGTTGAGGAGCGTAACTCATGTCTCTGGTTTCACGGCCCATCCGCTGGGGTGTCCTGTCCACTGCCAAGATTGCCCGTGAAAAGGTGATCCCCGGCATCCGTGCCTCGCATACCGGCTCACTGGTCGCCATTGCCTCGCGCGATGCGGCCAAGGCGGAGGAAACCGCGGACCAGCTCGGCATTCAGGTGGCGCACGGCAGCTATGAGGCGCTGCTGGCGGATCCGAACATCGACGCGATCTACAATCCGCTGCCGAACCACCTGCATGTGCCGCTGACCCTTGAGGCCGCCAGGGCGGGCAAGCACGTCCTGTGCGAAAAGCCGATGGCGCTCAACGCCGAAGAGGCGCGCCAGCTGCTCACCCTGCCGAAATCCGGCCCGCTGGTGGCCGAAGGCTTCATGGTGCGCTGGCATCCGCAGTGGCTGAAGGCGCGCGAGATCGTCCGCTCGGGCGAGCTGGGCGAGCTGCGGGCCATCCAGTCCTTCTTCAGTTACTTCAACGCCGACCCGGACAACATCCGCAATCAGGCCGGCATCGGCGGCGGGGCGCTGCTGGATATTGGCTGCTATCCGATGGTGGCCGGGCGCTTCTTCTTCGAGGCCGAGCCTGTCCGCGTCATGTCGATGGTCGACCGGGATCCGGCTTTCGGCACGGACCGTCTTTCCAGCGGCATTCTGGATTTCGGCGGCGGCCGCCGTCTTGATTTCACCGTCGCCACCCAGCTTGCGCCCTATCAGCGCCTGCAGCTCGTGGGCACGAAGAAGCGGCTGGAAATCACCATCCCCTATAACGCCCCGCAGGGCGGATCCGTCTCGCTGCTGCTGGATGATGGCGTCCAGTTTGCCGATGCCGGTGCGCAGCGCATCGAGGTTGAGCCTGCCGATCAATACGCCGAACTCATCGACGCCTTCGGCCTCGCCATCCTCGGCGAAGCCCCGTTCCCCTACGGCCCCGAAGACGCCATCCAGAACATGGTCATCCTCGACGCGTTGTTTGCATCGGACAAGGCGGGAGCCTGGGTGAAGGTGTGAGGTTGAGAGGTCCGGGCGGGCATGAGGCCGCCGGCAAACCTGTAGCCCCTCCATCGTCATCCTCGGCCTTGTGCCGAGGATCTAAACAAATCAATGGTTTGCAGATGGCCAGGACAAGCCCGGCCATGACGAAAGAGAAGGAAGCATGTGTTGCCGGAGATTTCGCTGCACGGAGTGCAGAGCGGTAACGGCGGTTTGACTGGCCTGAAAAAATGGTGATCCCGACAGGATTCGAACCTGTGACCCTCAGATTAGGAATCTGTTTTTATATGTATCACCTGATACGATTAGCTACTACGGATTACGCAAAATCAAATAGTTAGCATGAATGGCTTACGATGCCCTACGAGGCAGTTTGACACCATCTGTTTATATGGTGCTTATATTGAATGCCCGCTGTGGGTGGGGTGTTCTGCCTGGCAGCGTGGCCCAGCGCGACGTGCGGCTTATAGCGTGTGTAGTATATGGGAAAGGTCGTCATTGCCGTCATGGTCGTCATTATTGTTGTTTTACAACGGCTTAAGGTCGTCACTGTTTTAGCAGGTGTTGTCATGGTCGTCATCGGACAGAAAGGCCCGGAACTGAGATGCCTAACCTGACCAAAAGAATAGTCGATGCCGCCAAGCCTCAGGAAAAGCTTAGCTTTTTGTGGGATGACGCCTTGAAAGGCTTTGGCTTGCAGATCACCCCGGCGGGGGTGAAGAGCTATGTCGTGGCCTATCGGACAGAGGAAGGCCGGACGCGGCGCATGGTGATAGGCCGCCACGGTGAGCTTGCGCCCGATCAGGCGCGCAAGCTGGCGGCGGCTCGCCTCGGGCAGGTCAGGACCGGCAAGGACCCGGCTGCCGAAAGACGGGCGCTGCGGACGGGTGACACGGTTGCGGACCTGCTGCAGCGGTTCCTGACGGCTCACGTCGATGTGCAAAACGCGGAATCAACCCGCAAGGAAGTGCGCCGCCTGGTCGAAAAGATCATCATTCCGCGTATCGGCAAGGCGAAGGTGACCGGGATCAAGCGGCAGGACATTGCAAAGTTCCATAGCGGTCTGGCTGAGACGCCGCGCCAAGCCAACGTCGCCCTGTCCGTTCTGTCGAAAGCCTTCAATCTTGCGGAAGTTTTGGGGGCTGCGGCCTGAACTTTCGAACCCGACCCGCCTCGTGAAGCGGTTCCCTGAAGTGCACAGGGAACGTTTTCTGAACATGAATGAGCTGGCCCGGCTGGGGGCGGCACTGGACGAGGCGGAAGCAAAAGGGTTGCCTTGGAAGATCAAAGCTGAAGGCGATGTGCGGAAACATCTCGCCAAGGACACTGAAGCCCGGCGTGCCGCCGTGAGCGCTCCCGCCATCGCGGCTATCCGGTTACTCTTGCTGACGGGCGCAAGGTTGTCAGAGGTGCTTGAGCTGAAATGGAACCACGTTGACGCGGAAGCCGGGACGGTTGCCTTTCCGGCGCGGAAGGGCGGTGGGCGGCGGGCGCATCCAGTTGGCGCTGGTGCCTTGGCTGTCCTGGCCGGGCTGCCCCGGCGCGGGCCGTGGGTGCTGCCCCGTGATGCCGACCCTAAGCGCCATGTTTCGAAAGAGGTGGTCGAAAACGCGTGGCAGCGCATCCGCGCTCACGCCGGGCTTGAGGATGTGCGCCTGCATGACCTGCGGCATACGGTCGGAACTTTCGCCGGACAAGCGGGAAGCAATGCGTTCCTTATCTCCCACCTGCTGCGGCATTCCAACCTGACAATGACCAACAGATACGTAAGCCCCGATGCGGATCCGATCCGGGTTCTGTCTGATGCTGTCGGGGCGCGGATCGAGGCGGGATTGAAGGGGGAGAAAGCGCCGGCTGAGGTCATTGAACTGGCTGCTGCAAAAAGAAAACGGCCCCCGAAGCGGGAGCCGGATCATGTATAGTTGGCCCTCTGGCTGGTGCTCAAGGCGCGCTGGCTCTCTCAAGGAAGCCCAGCGCTGCGGCCATGAGCGCTGATGGCGCTGGGCCGCAGCCGTCAGCCTGTGCAAACTCCAGCGCCAGTTGCAAGGCAGCGACGGCTTCTTGTGGTGTTGCTGCGGCGGCGGTCCAGTTTTCGAGAGCTTCGTAAGGTTTGCCATATGTGGAAGCGATCAGCGATTCCGGGTTTTCCGCTTCGTCAATTGCGTGCGGCGGGAGGTTTTGGAAAGCCTCTGCACCGGCACGATAAGCCGCGATTATTTCCAGCAGGGTTGTTTGTGTCATGACGTGTTCCTTCACTTGGTGCCGGTCGTCGCCAGCATCTGCCGCAGATCTTCGGGCCGCTGAGCATGACGCAGGATGGAGGTTTCGTCGCGATCAAAGAGGGCAATGTCTGCTCCCGCGTGCGGCCTCAGGAATTCCAGAAGGTGCCCAAGGTTTCGCCTCATCCGGCGTTCCATTTCGCCCCGCTCGTGGTCGGATTGCTCTGGCCAGTCACTGAGGTCATTCAGGTCTGCGGCGATCAGGAGTAGTTTAAAATACGCCCCCGTAAAGTTCTCCGGCACGCGGTGCGAGGCCATTTTCTCAATTACGGTTATGGCGTCTGCGAGTCCGGAGGCTGAATCTCTGATGTTTGGCTGGGACAGAAGCCCGGCCTGGCTGAGATCGTTGTAAAGCGCACCGAGGGCGGCGGCTTCAACTCCCAGAGCGGCCACAGGGCAAGGCTGATGACGCTGTTCCATGGTTTTCCTTTCATTTTTCACGCTGTGAGTGCTGCAAGTTTTGCCGTCAGCTGAGCGCGCCGGGCGGCTATGGTGGTGCTTGGGCTGTCGGAATAGTCAAGCAAAGTGATTGCCTCACTTGCGGCGGCGGCAAGGCGTGCCCGCTCTGCGGCTGGCAGGGCCGCAACGGCTGCCCGTGCTGCCTGCTTGGCCTTGGCCTTGGCGGCTGCGGCCTTGGCTGTCGCCCATGCCTCGCGCAGGGCTTTGCTGAAGCAGGACTGCAAGGACGGCGCAGGGCCGAAAATTCGGGCATTCCGCGTGAAATTTGCGTGAACTGCGCGGGCGTCTGCCCATGCAGCGCGGAAGATGGTGGAACGGTTAAACAGCATCGCTTTGCGCCTCAAATTGATTATGATAGATATCATAATCATTCGTAACGAAGTGTCAACCTGATAGCTACGATGGTAGTTATCAAAGCTATTCGGAGTATGGAATGCTATCGACGGGAAACCAGCTGAAGGCCGCGCGGGCGCTTGTGGGCATGGAGCAGATCGCTCTTGCCGCTGCGGCAGGCGTCAATGTCGGGACGATCCGGAAAATGGAAGCACGGGGCAGCAGCATTCTCAGCAGCGGGCTTGATACCATCCAAGCCGTGCAAGGTGCCCTTGAAGCCGCAGGCGTCGAGTTCCTGGCGGCCGATGCAGCAGGCGGTGTTGGGGTGCGCCTGCGGCGGGATGCGGTCGAGGGATGATGGTCTGCCCTGCCGACGCCAGCCCCCCCCTTCCAGGGACCGTATGACCGCAAAGCCGCGCTACGGGCGGAAAGACCCCGAAAAAGGGCCAGACACCCCGCCAAAAATGTTGGGTTGACGCGGTTGACGGGGTTGACGCCACCGGTTGACGTTGACGGGGTTGACCTGGTGCCCTGCGCCCGTTCTTCCTGATTTGTGAGAAGGTTTGATTATGGCTCAGTTGTTTGAAAGGCTTAAACGCGATTTCAGCAGTTATGCATGTGAAGAAGCGGTAAGGCGGAGGTTGGATGCGTGGACCTCTGGTAAAAAAGATGCCTATGTTTTTTGTCCAGAAACTAGAAAAACGCCTGAAGTTCAGTACTCTGAAGAGTTTAGGTCTTATCATCTATGGAAGCGTCTATATGGAGATACCATTCCATTCAATGGATATGGTCCCGAATATAGCGCTGAGGAACAATATTATTATTTTCCAATGCCTGACGCTTGGAAGCCGTATGTAAAGCCTTGCGGCCCCGCTTCGGAAATTGGTCTTGATGATTGGTTAGAGCAACTTCTGGCAAAAGGCGGAGAAGGCTTGCGGTCGCGCCTGCTTTCCCTTGGTGTTGATTGTCCATATTGGTGGACTAGGTGGGCGTTATTTGCGTGTGGATCTTCTGTTGATGAAATTTACAGAGATTGCAGGTGGATGGACCCAAAGATAATTTCATCTGTACTTGAAGAAATTATCAACTTAACTGAAAAAGCTTCAGATAATTTTGAGATATTACATAATTTGTTCTTGCGTAGTGGAATTAGTGAGGTGGCTGATGATCAGAGAAGATATGGAGCAGAGGGCTCAAATAGATATATGCATGGAATTGTTGAGGGTGGAATATACGGCGCTTTTGATCTTAAGAAAATAAGTAAAATAAAGGATTTCTCGGTTGTTCTTTTGCAAAGTGCAGTCGAGTGGAAATCACTTATAAATGCGAAGGGACGGCCTTCCGCCGTCAGGCGCAGGGCTTTTGCTGGCTTTGCAGGCGGTATTTATTACTTTTTGACAGGTGAAAAGCCAACCGAAACATACCATGGAGGGTTTCATGATTTTTTACTTACGGCGGAGCGGGTTTTTTGGGGGGATTGGGATGTCGCTCTTGAATTTCCAGAGAGACAAAAACCGGGAACGTCAAATAGTCATTCTGACGTTAAGCATTTAATAGGGGAGGTTTCTTATTATTTTAATGGATTTATGCATGAATTTAGAGAAGATAGGCCCAGTGAGCCGGGTGATACTTTGTTTTCCTATGAGGAATCTATATTTTATTGGATGCGCAACCTTTTAAAAGAGCAGCTGGCTCCGGTTCTTTAGTCCGGCCCGCCTTTAAAAGTGTGTGCGGCTTTCATGGACTAAAAAGGGTGCGGAATGAATGCCGTGCCTGCACCCTCATCGTGCGCCGTCGCAATTGTGCGGTTGGCTAAGATAAGGATGAGGGTCCATGGAACATGAACAACGACTTGACCCTGAAGCTCTGTTGACGGAGCGCGGGGCGGCTGACTTTCTCAAGATAAGCCATCGTGCTTTGCAGGCGTGGCGGGTGCGCGGTGCTGGCCCCGTGTTTGTTAAAGTTGGCCGGCTGGTCCGATACCGCCGGTGTGATCTGCTCGACTTTTGCGCTTCGCAGACTTTTGCCTCGACGTCCGCCGCTGATGCCCAGCGCACGGAGGTTCGGCCATGAGTGCTGCCGAGTTTGAAGACTTTGCCCGGTTCCTGGGCTTCTCCGGCGTTGAGCTTGAGGCCGTGAAAGTTGGCAAGGGGCTGGTGACTGCGCCTTGCCCGTGGTGCGGCAGCAGCCATCGCCACGGGGCCGGGGAGGGCTGGCGTGTGGCGGGGTGCAGCAGCGCCTACGCGATCAAAATGCGGCCCGGTCAGTACCGGCTAATGCCGCGTGAAGGCGCGGAATTTTCCTCTGTCAAGGCCGCTCAACGCAGTTTTGCGCCGCTCTCAGGGGTGAATCTTCTGGCCCGGTTGCATCCGGCTGAACGGCATTTTGCGCCTCTCATGCGGTCACTCATGGCTGCCGCTCTGGACGTGCGGAAGTGCAGCCGCTCGCCTTGGCGCGTCCAGACGATTGAGTATCACTGCGATGGCTTGGGGCGTGTCGAGATTGCAGCACCCGGCAGCTGGTTTTGGATGCCAGCGGAGGAAGCGGGCGGGCGTTCTCTCCAGCATAGTGGCGGGCTGCTGGGGCTGCTCGCTTCGCTCGCTGGCAGCTCAGGCGGCCTCTATGCGGCGGAGCTGCTGGAGGCTTTTACGGGCTTCCGAGTCTCGGGCTTGAGCCGGGCCGCGTTGCGGGATTTCTTCGACCGGCACACAGGGACTCTGCTGCCGGTGGTGGCCGGTTTGCGCCCTGAGGCCCTCTGGGCTTTGTCGAAGTCGCCGCCCGGCGCGGCATTGCACCCTTTGATGCGCGAATTGCTTAGTGCGCTGTTTCCGCGTGGGGAATCTTCGGAAGGGTCATTCTTCTACAACAATGCCCGTGCGGGGGTACGGTTTTCAGTTCTGCGGGGTGGGCGTTGGGTTGGCCGGTTCGATCTCGGCGGAGCTAGAGTGCGGGCACATGGGCGCGATGTGTTGTCGCTGCTGGGCCTTGTCTCCGGCATAGAAGGTGGCTGGTGGGCGGAAAGAATCCTCACGACAGCGCTGGGCCTCGATCTTCCGGGCGAAGAGCGAGGACGGCTTGCGCAGGGGCTCACTGAAGTTATTGCGCCTGCATTTTTCGCCAGAGAAGGCGACGAAGCATGAGGCGGCGGCGGATTAATTTCGAACGGGTGGCGAGCGCAGCGCTGGCAGCTGCGCCGTCAATTGTCAGCCGGTGGCTCCCGGACGGACGGCGCGAGGGCGTCGAGTGGGTCGCACGGAACCCAAAACGCGGTGACCGGCGGCGCGGTTCGCTGAAGGTGAACCTTAGCACTGGCAAATGGGCGGATTTTGCGACGGGTGACGGCGGGCGCGATCTTGTCGCGCTGGCGGCGTTTTTATTTGACCTCAAACAGCCGGAAGCGGCGGAAAAGGTGGCTGGTATGCTGGGGGTGAATGCCTATGACGATTGACCCCTTCGCCCCGATCTCCGGCAGCGCCAGCCCGGCCCCGGCCCCTGCCGCTCCGGCGTCGGTTCCTGCCTGGCTCCCGGTGCTGCCTGTGCCGCCCGGCGCGCCGAAGCCGCCAAAGGAGCACCCCGCGAAAGGCAGGCCGTCCGCCGTATGGATTTATCGAAATGCTGCGGGCGGGGTTCTCGCCCTCGTCGCCCGGTTCGAAAAGCCGGACGGCGGCAAGGACGTGATGCCTTTGACCTGGTGCCGGAATGCATCTGGGCGCGAGGCGTGGCGCTGGACGGCCATTCCCGAAAACCGGCCGCTGTACGGCCTCGACCGGCTCGCCCAGCGCCCGGACGCGCCGGTCATCATCACAGAGGGGGAGAAGGCAGCAGACGCGGCGGCAGCGTTGTTGCCGGACCATGTGGCCACAACGTCGAGCGGCGGCGGCAAGGGGGCAGCGAAGTCTGACTGGTCGCCTCTGGCTGGGCGGGCTGTGGTCATCTGGCCGGATGCCGATGCGCCCGGCCGGGTCTATGCGGATGAAGTGGCCCGGCTCGCGCTGGCGGCGGGGGCTGTGTCCGTTCGTGTGATCGAGCCGCCGCAAGGCGTCGCCAAAGGCTGGGATGCTGCGGACGCTAAAGAGCAAGGATGGAACACGGCTAAAGTTCTGCATCTGGTGGCGACCGCTAAAGAAGTCTCCCTCGCGCCACTGGGGAATGATTTTGCGCGGGATGAAGCAGGTATGCGCCCAGCGCCGGAACCGGCTCCCGAGACGGCCCCGGACAGCCTTGCCGACACTGCGAAGCAAGGGGGGCGCGGCAAGCGCCGGGAACGCAAGAGCCCGCCGAAACGGGATGCTTTCTTGGCTTCACTGGATGCGGCGGAGCTGTGGCACTCCCCGGAGAAGGTGGGTTTCGCCACCGTTCCTGTTAACGGGCACCTAGAGCATTGGCGATTGGACAGCGCGGCCTTTGCGCGCTGGGCTGCCGGACAGTTCTACCGCGCCACCGGGAATGCCCCAGCCGGGCAAATGCTGGCCGATGCGTTGCGGGTGCTTCAGGTTCGAGCTGTGGAGGAAGGCCCCCGTCATAAGACGTTTTTGCGGACTGCTTGGGACGGCGAGGCGTGCTGGCTGGATCTCTGCGATGACGCTTGGCGGGCTGTCCGGATCACTGGCAACGGTTGGGAGGTGATCGCCCGTCCGCCGGTCAAGTTTTTGCGGGGTGAGACGATGCACGCCCTTCCGGAGCCGGAAGCCGGGCATTTGATTGAGGAACTTCGTGGTTTCATAAACGCCGATGACAGCGACTTCAGGCTAATCGTTGCCTGGCTCGTCGCGGCCCTTTGGGGGCGCGGCAGTGCGTTTCCGGTCTTGGCGCTTGGCGGGGAGCAGGGCTCCGGCAAATCGACGATGGCAAGGCTCCTGCGGGGCTTGGTGGACCCTTCGGCAGTCTCGGGGCTTGCGCAGCCGAAAGACGAGCGCGATCTCTTCACGATGGCGATCTCGTCGCACGTGCTGTCTTTCGACAATCTGTCGAAAGTGGAAAACTGGTTCAGCGATTCCGTCTGTCGTCTCTCCACCGGCAGCGGTTTTCTTACCCGTAAGCTGCACTCTGACGCGGAACCCTTTTGGTTCGCGGGCTCGCGGCCTGTGCTGGTGAATGGGATTCCGTCCCTGACCGGGCGGGCCGATATGGCTGACCGCAGCCTGACGGTTCGCCTGCTTCGCATTGACGAGACAGCCCGGCAATCTGAGGACGATTTCTGGGCGGCGTGGGAGGCCGTGCGCCCTGGCATCATTGGCGCGCTTCTCGACGCGGTGGCGGCGGCTGTCCGGCGCTATGACAGCACAAAGCTGGAACGTGCACCGCGCATGGCGGACTTCGCCCGCTTGATGGCAGCAGCGGAACCGGGCTTGGGCTGGATGGCTGGCGATTTCATGACAGCCTATGAGGCGAACCGTCGAGAAACGGCTGAGGCCGTATTTGAGGGCGATCCGGTGGCCGTGGCGATAGAACGCTTGATGCGCGAGGAACACCCGACCGGGCGTTGGGAGGGGACGGCAACGGCCCTCTTGGCTGCTCTGACGCGGCTGGGCGCGGAAGATGCGACAGGCGGAAAGTTCCTGCCGCTGAAGCCCAACACGCTGGGCGATGCCGTGGCCCGTGCTGCCCCTCTTTTGCGAGCGAAAGGAATAGCTGTTGAGAAGCGACGGGCTGCCGGTAGCCGGACAATTGCAATATCGTGGCTCTGACGGCTCTGTTCAAAAAGGGTATACTATTTTTGCACCACGCAAAGCGCTGGTGCAAAAAGATACTTGCATAACCCTAAATAGACCGATACATATTGAACCATACAAAATAGACCGATGGGGGTTCCTATGTTGGTCCGGGCTTATCTTCGTGCATCCACCAAGGAACAGGACGCCACCCGCGCCCGCGCTGCCCTTGACGCCTTTGCAAAGGAACGCGGTCTGAAGATAGCCGCCCGCTACATCGAGAACGAAAGCGGTGCCAGCTTGGACCGTCCAGAGCTCTTCCGCTTGCTTGCGGACAGTGAGCGCGGCGATGTGTTGTTGATTGAACAGGTGGACCGTCTGTCTCGCCTGTCTGGTGAAGATTGGGAACGCCTCAAGGCAGAAATCGCGGCTCGCGGGGTGAAGGTCGTTGCCCTGGACCTGCCGACGAGTTGGACGCTGGCCAGCGCTACGGCAACCGATGAATTCTCCAGCCGCATGGCTGAGGCGATCAACGGGATGATGTTGGACATGCTTGCCGCAATTGCCCGGAAGGATTACGCAGACCGGCGGCGGCGGCAGGCGGAGGGCATCGCCAAGGCCAAGGCTGGTGGCCGATACACGGGGCGTCCGGCTAATGACGCACGGAATGCCGCGATTGCGCGGATGCTGGAGCGTGGCGACAGCTGGTCAATGATCATGGCCGCGACCGGTGCCGCTAAAGGGACTGTCGCCAAGATCGCCAAGAACCTGAAGGCGGCAGACTGAGCCTAACACTCTTTCGCTTTCCTCATGGCCCGCGCCTCGCCAAGGCGTGGGCCTTCTGTTTTTTGGGCCTCCCTTCTCCCGCGCCCCCTTCCACTCATTGCAGCACGCTGCCGCAGATGACCGGCAGGGAGACGGGGCGCGATTAAGGCCCCCCCTATGGAAGGGACCGTACAAAGCCCTGAGGCGCCGACGGGTGGAAAGACCCCGAGCCGCCGCCAGCCTCACACTAAACACAAAGCCTAAACTTCTAAAGAAACCAACGGCTTATTCTGTCATCGGCGCTAAAGTTGCAACTCATGAGCGAGGCGCTGGGCTGTTTTGTGCGCGGCGCGATGACGACCGAATGACGACCGATGACAACCCCTGTCAATTACTAAGCGTTTGAAATCAAACGGAAATGACGGCCATGACGACGATGACGGCCTTTCTTTATTGAAATAGAGAAAAGAGAGAATCAGCGTGAAGGGGGAGGGGAAGGGCAGTGCAGTGTTTATATATTGCTTATATTGGCCAGCTGGAGAATGGCGTCACTTAGCGTAAGCGCTTGAAATTATTGGTGATCCCGACAGGATTCGAACCTGTGACCCTCAGATTAGGAATCTGATGCTCTATCCTGCTGAGCTACGGGACCAGCCGGGAATGCGCATAGCATGATTTGCGGGCGAGGGCGAGAGTGTGTGTGGCGGGAAATGTGGTGGCAGGGGGCTGTTGACAATCCATTGTCAGGGGCAGGGTGCCGCCGCGGTGGGTGTGAATTGCGGGTGAAGCTGCAATGCGCTTAAATCTTGTGCCTTTTCCGCCATTTATGAGCCGCAATCATCCCCTATGCGACAGGGGTGCCAGACCGGGATATTCCTCACCTGGCTGTGGCTTGCCGGGCCTGCAGGGCTTTGGGCGGTTCGGGGCAGGTGGTTTCCGCTGGCTGGAGGGTGGATGCAGGCAAGTTCTGTGATGCGCAGGGCAAGAGGCCTTTGGGGCAGGGCGGGAAGCGCTGCCTTTGTGTGCGGGCTCGGATTGGTCCTCCCGCCCTTTGTCATGCCTGCTGCACGGGCGCAGGCCGCCGGCCTTCCCTCCGAACTGGCTTGCCATGGCAGTGCAGGCAAGGCCGAAGCCGTTCGCCTCGCCTCCATATCGGATAGCGGCGAACTGACCCTTGAGGATGGCCGCCGCATCGTGCTGGCGGGCGTCTGGCTGGCCCAGCCGGGCCGCGATGCCTTGCGGGACATGCTGGCGCCCGGCACCGGGCTGACAGTGCGTGACCTGGGGCCGGAAGACCGCTGGCGCCGCCGCGCCGCCCAGGTGGAGGCACCGGGCGGGTGGCTGCAGGGCCGGCTTCTGGCGGATGGCTTTGCCTTCGTTCTGCCGCCCGTGAAGGCCCGTGGCAATGCGGCGCCGGCCATTTCCTCTGAGTGCCTGAGGGAACTCCAGCTTCGCGAAAGCGTTGCACGAAAGAAGCTTGGGGCGGACTGGGGCGAAGGGGTGCGGTTGCGCTCGGGCGATCTGGCCGGGCTTTCGGAGCGCACAGGGCTCTTCACGATCGTTGAAGGACCTGTTGTATCTCTTGGAAAAAGCGGCAAGACTCGCTATCTGAATTTTGGCCGTCACTGGTCTTCGGATTTCACAGTCACAATTGATGCCCGGCTGGATGCCGAACTGGCCGCCAAAGGGGTGCCGCCGGAGGCGCTGGAAGGGCGCTGGGTCCGGGTGAGGGGAATTTTGCAGGACAGGAACGGGCCTTTGCTGGAGGTGACCGATCCGGTCCAGATTGAAGCTTTTGCCAGGGACAGAGTGTCGGGCGGTGAATGAATTGCCGGTTGGAACAGTGCCAGTGAAGAACCAGTCTAGCCCGGTGCGCAAGGCGCTCCGCACCCTGTTGACGGCAGGCCTGATGGCCAGTCTCGCGGGCTGCCAGATGCTGGGCGGCAATTCGGCTTCTGTGGGCGTCGTGGCACCGGGCACGCTGCGGCCGGGCCTTGCGGCTGATATCGGCGCGCGTGAACATCCACGTGTGGTGGCGACCTATGGCGGCGTCTATCAGAACCCCGGCGCGGAGCGGGCGATTGCGGCTGTTGTCGGCCGTCTCGTGGCCGCTTCCGATGATCCGAGCCAGAGCTACCGCATCACCATCCTCAATTCTCCGGCGGTGAATGCCTTCGCCCTGCCGGGTGGCTATCTCTACATCACCCGCGGGCTGCTGGCGCTGGCCAATGACACGTCCGAGGCTGCGGCGGTGCTGGCCCATGAAATGGCGCATGTGACGGCGAATCACGCCATCCAGCGGCAGCAGAAGGCCGAGGCTACGGAGCTTGCCAACCGCGTTGTCAGCAATGTGGTGAAGGATCCGGAGAAGGTGAAAGAGGCGGTCATCTCCTCGCAGCTTTCCTTCGCCCGCTTCTCGCAGGCGCAGGAGCTGGAGGCGGACAAGATCGGCGTGCGCACGCTGGCCCGCGCCGGGTTTGACCCCTTTGCCGCTGCACGTTTCCTCAATTCCATGTCGGCCTTTGCGGCGCTCCAGAGCGCGCGCAAGGAAGGCTCTTCCGCGCCGGATTTCATTTCCTCGCATCCGAGCACGCCGGAGCGCATGAACCTTGCCGTCCAGGAGGCGCGCGCCATCAGCGCGCCGGGCATCGGCGAGCGTGACCGCACGGCCTATCTGTCGAACATCGACGGCATGCTGTTTGGCGATGATCCGCTGGAGGGCTTCGTGCGCGGGCGCGACTTCCTGCACAAGGCGCTTGGCATCGGTTTCTCGGTGCCGGCCGGCTATGTGCTGGAAAACTCGCCGGAGGCCGTGCTGGCCAGCAATGGCTCGGGCACGGCCATGCGCTTTGATGGGGCCGATCTGACCGGCTATGACAGCCTGCGCAGCTACATGAATGCGGGCTGGATCAACGGTCTCATTCCCGACAGCGTCAAGGAAACGACCATTAACGGCCTGCCGGCGGTTGTCGGCTCCGCGATCACGCAGGGCTGGTCCTTCCGCATCGCCGTGGTGCGCATCGGCCGCAATGGCTACCGCTTCATCTTTGCCAGCCGGGATCCGGGCGGGGCTTTCACCCGCGACTATGACCAGACGATCCAGAGCTTCCGCCAGCTGTCTCCGACAGAGCGGGCGCGGCTGCAGTCGCTGCGCATCAAGGTGGTGCAGAGCCGCGACGGCGATACGCCGCGCAGCCTTGCCATCGGCATGAGCGGCATCGAACCATCCCGCCGGCTGGAGTTCTTCTCCGTGCTGAACGGATTCCGCCCGGATGACGAGATCCCGGCAGGAACGTCGGTGAAGCTGGTGGTGGATTGAAGCGGGGTTGAGCTGAGCCTGAAACCGTGCCTGGGAGTCGTCCCGGACGGAGCGAAGCGGAGATCCGGGGAACCACTCGTTCGCAGAGCGGTGAGTGGTGCTTCCGGCGGGAACCCGTTGCCAAAGCTCAGGATGACAGAGGCGCTCTGCAAGCGAGTAGACCCCGGCTCGCGCTACGCTTGGCCGGGGTGACTCATACCAAGGCTCTGAGATGCTGACGCATCACGCCTTGAAAATGCTCAAGCGCCGCACGGGCTTAACCCGCGCTCGATGAGTCAAGATCATCAAACGCCGGTATCAGTGTCTTGGCAAGGATCGCCGGTTAAAAGCACTCTCCCCCTGGGAGCATGCCCCCCCTCACGGCATCAGGGCCAGACGGTCCGGCTGGGCCTTGAGCAGGGCTTCCTTCAGCTTTTCCAATGCCCGGTTCTCGATCTGGCGGACACGCTCCTTGGAGATGCCCATGGTCTGGCCAATGGCTTCCAGCGTGGCGCTTTCTTCCTTCAGGCGCCGCTCGCGCACGATCTGCCGTTCGCGCTCGGTCAGCACATTCATGGCGGAGCGGAGCCACTTGCGCTGGCGTTCGCCATCGATCTCGCCGCTGACCACTTCATCGGGAAGCGGCGCATCGGAGACGAGGAAGTCCTGCCGGTCGGCGCTGCTGCCTTCCGTATCTGACAGGGGCGCGTTGAGCGAGGTATCGGGACCGGACAGCCGGGCGCTCATCATGTCCACGTCGGCAATCTTCACGCCGATGGTTTCGGCGATCTGCCGGTGCATCTCGCTTTCGTTGATGCCCTGTTGCTCGGCGCTGATCTTGGCGCGCAGACGGCGCAGGTTGAAGAACAGCGACTTCTGCGTCGAGGAAGTTCCCCCGCGCACGATCGACCAGTTGCGCAGGATATAGTCCTGGATGGAGGCGCGGATCCACCATGTGGCATAGGTGGAGAAGCGGACCTCGCGCTCCGGCTCGAACCGGCCTGCGGCTTCCAGCAGGCCCACGTGGCCTTCCTGGATCAGGTCGTTCATCGGCAGACCGAAGTTGCGGAAGCGGGCGGCCACGGCGATGACGAGACGCATATGCGAGAGGGACAGGCGGTCCAGTGCGGCCTGATCCTGTTCATCCCGCCATTTGATGGCGAGCTGCTGTTCTTCCTCGCGGCTAAGGTACGGCGCGTTGATGGCGGCCTTGACGATCTGACGCCGGGTGCTCATCGATGTACTCATGATGGCAGGCTCCCTGTTGCTTGTCGGATATGTTACGCCACTTGCGGCGGTCCAGATCAGCGTTTTCACCCGGTTTGGACGGTGGCGTGGCTGCCGGGGAATGCAGTGCCCGTCAGCGCGCCTCAGGCACGCAAAGCTGCGGGGGAGGGCAACTCCTTGCCCTGAATAGGCTTTTCGTTTGAGGGCTGCCTTTCGGCCTGCCCGCCGGGCCAGGTTTCTGGCACATTCTGACGCAGGCGCATCACGAAAATGTGGCTGCAGCGTCTCATCAGACCAAGGCATCTGAGATGCTGACGCATCACCCCCTGGGACTGTTCAAACCCCGCACGGGCTTGATCGGTTCCCGGATAAGCCTGGCTCATCGGAAGTTAGTATGAGACAATGGCCTCAGTGAGGGCAAAAAAAGGAAAAGGGCGCACGGCTTGCGCCGGACGCCCTTCCTGATCGTGAAAAGAGGCGGCCTGATCAGGCGGCTTCTTCTTCCTGCTCGCCTTCTTCCTCGGCGCTCTTGATGCGGGCCGGGGTCTTGGCGAGGTTCTGCTCGATCTGCTTGACGGCTTCCGTCTCGGAGCACTTGTTCACGGCCGCGATTTCACGGGCCATCCGGTCTAGTGCAGCTTCATAGAGCTGGCGCTCGGAATAGGACTGTTCCGGCTGGGCGTCGGAGCGGTAGAGATCGCGCACGACTTCGGAAATGGCCAGCAGGTCGCCGGAGTTGATCTTGGCTTCGTATTCCTGGGCGCGGCGGCTCCACATGGTGCGCTTGACGCGCGGACGGCCGCGAACGGTCTCCAGAGCCTTCTTCACAGCAGCGGCATCCGCCAGCTTGCGCATGCCGACCGAGGCGATCTTGGCGACGGGGACACGCAGGGTCATCTTGTCCTTCTCGAAGCTGATGACCAGCAGTTCCAGCGCATAACCCGCAACGCTCTGCTCTTCGATGGCCGTGATCTGGCCGACGCCGTGAGCGGGATAGACGATATGTTCGCCAGTCTTGAAGCCCTGACGCTGCGCGGTCTTCTTGGTGGGGGTTGCCATACGCTTCGTAACTCCTGCGCAGTTACGGCTGAATGAGCCGTACCGGGCCGCCACGGGGCGGACCGTTGTTCCTGTGGTAACGCAAACCGGACCGGAACCTGCTCACGCATGAGCACCGGACCTGTCTGTACGTCTTGGGTGGTCAGCCGCCGGTGCTCGCCGGTTCAAACGGGCCGCATTTCACATGTGCATGGCTGCGGAGAAACTTGATCTCGCGCACGATCCAGCGGTGGACTGCGACCATAAAAAAACCTCCAGGGGGAGGGGGTGAACCAAGACTGCGACGACTACTTGAACAACCTATCACAAAAACGCAAAAAACCAAAGCAGAAAGCGACCGGGTGTTATGCTGGCCGCTCTGGCAACTTGCTTCCGTATCGTAACCTGCAGGCTTCCGCCATGCGTCAGGTCAAGGATTTCCCGCTTTTGCCAAGGCTCCAGGATGCTGACGCATCAAGCCTTGCAATTGCTCAGGCGCCGTCCGGACCGTTGGGCGAGAAGTGCGTTTCCAGCTTGTTCTTGATGCCGTCGAACTCGGGTGCCTCGGGAAGGGCATCCTTCTTCTCGGTGATGTTGGGCCATTTTGCCGCATACTCGGCGTTGAGCTCGATCCACTTCTCGAGGCCGGGCTCGGTATCCGGCAGAATGGCCTCGGCCGGGCACTCCGGCTCGCACACGCCGCAGTCGATGCATTCGTCCGGGTTGATGACGAGCATGTTCTCGCCTTCATAGAAACAATCGACCGGGCAGACTTCGACACAGTCGGTGTACTTGCACTTGATGCAGTTGTCAGTGACGACGTAGGTCATCGCGTTCCTCTTGATGGCGCTGGCGGTATCAGCCGGTCCTCGCGCCGTCTCCCTCAGCTACGGCGGACCGGCAGAGCCTGCTTCCCGTTTCAGGGCCGTTGCCTACCGCTTTTGCCCCTTTGTGGCAAGCACAGTAAGGGCAGGAATGGCCTGGCGAAAGAAAAGCGCATGCGTCCTTTTGCCTGTCAGGGGATCAACTTACTCCGGATCCTCGAGGCCGGAGTGAAAAGCGTCCATGCGGCGCCGGTCGCGTTTGGTGGGGCGGCCCGATCCGGGATCCCGCTGCGCCGGCGCAGAGGGCACATCCGCGCGCGGGGCGGGCGGCGGGGTCAGGTCCTTGTAGAGCAGCTGTGCTTCCGGGGCGGGGCCGCGCCGGGTGCCGAGACCGGCGACTTCCAGCACGACAACCCGCCGTTCCAGCGTGATGGTCAGGACATCGCCGGTGCGGATGGCCTTGCTGGCGCTGTCGATCTTCTCGCGGTTGACGCGCACATGCCCGCCGGTGGCCAGTTTCTGAGCCAGGGTGCGGGATTTCGTCACCCTGGCAAACCAGAGCCACTTGTCGATCCGCTGCGAGGCGGACGGCCCCGCGTGCGGGGCCGTGTCTGATGTGCCTTTGGCGCTCAGGACTTGCCTTTTTCCATGTTGGCCTTCAGAGCCAGCAGGGCTGCGAAGGGCGAGTTCGGATCAATCGGCTTTTCCGGACGCGGCGCACGGTCACGCTGGCCGGCATGGCCCTGACCCTGCTTCTGGCCCTGATGGTGCGGCTTGCCGCCCTTGCCGCCTTCGCGGCGGTCGTCGCGCCGGTCATCACGGCGGCCTTCGCGGTTGCCGTCACGGTTTCCGCGGTGCTCACCGCCGGAGCGGTTGCGGCCGCCTTCTGCGCCTTCGCCTTCGCCGCGCTTGCCCTGCTGCGGACGGCCGCGGCCGCCCTTGTTGCGGTCACCGCGGTCACCTCCGCCGCGGCGCTCGCCAGCTTCACCGCCCTGACGCGAACGCCCGCCGGTGCGGCCCGGACGCCAGATGTCGATGGTGACGGTTTCGGTGGCAACGGCGGCGGCAGCTTCGCCGGCGTCAGCCGTCTCTGCCTCAGCCTCGGCTGCAACCGGTTCTGCGGTGGCTTCAGCTTCTGCCGGAGCTTCTGCTGCGGTTTCTTCCACTGCAGCTTCCGCTTCCGCCGGAACGGCTTCGACCGGAGCGGCTTCGGCCGCGGCCGTATCGGCAGGTGCGGCCTCAACCGTCACGCTGGCCACGGCAGCTGCGGCCACCGGGCGCTCGATCTCGCGCTTTTCGTTGCGATAGCCCAGAGACTTCAGGATTTCCGTGAAGTCATCGCCTGCGCAGCCCAGCAGCGAGGTCATCGCCACGGTGACGGTAAAGCCGCCGCCCTGAGCAATGGCACCATCCGGAGGCGTGACGCTGGCATCAAGCGGCTTCCAGGCGATGAGCGGGCGGATGAGGTCGGCCAGGCGCTCCAGAATATCGACGCGAACGGCGCGCGGGCCGCAGACGCGGAAGCCGACAACCTTGTACAGCGCCTTGTCGATCTGCGGATCGACGGTGATCGAGGTGCGGCCCGAGGCGGACAACTGCGGCAGCTCCACGAGGCCGGGCATGTCCGGCGTGCCGTGCTTCAGCGCCCAGAGCTGGGCCAGAAGCTGGCTCGGAGCCGGCTTCAGCAGGGCCGGGACATAGATGTTGTAGGCGCCGAAGCGGACACCCAGCTTGCGCAGCGAGGCGCGCATGTCCTGATCGAGCTGGCGCACATCATTGGCCACATCCTGGCGTTCCAGAATGCCGAGCGCCTCATAGATGCGGTAAGCGATGCCACGGGCAAGGCCTTCCAGCCCTTCGGCGTCCTTCAGGTCGATCAGCGGCTTCAGCAGCGTGCCGACATGCGCCTTGACCCACAGGTCAACGCGAGCCTGCACCCGGTCACGGGCGGGGCCGGTCAGGTGCTCGTCGGCCAGCAGCACGAAGCCGGGCACCAGCGCGTCGTCACCGGCGGTGAGACGGGCGACAGGTTCGCCCTGCCAGCGGATGGTGCCGTCCGTGCTCAGGACGAAATCTTCATTGGGCGCGCGCGACAGCCGGTCGGAACGGGCTTCGATCTCGCTGGCCAGTGCCTTCTGGGCTGCTGCGCGTACGGCCTTCCCTTCCGGGCTGTCCGCAACCGCATCCGGCGCGAACCGGAACCCCTGCAGGCGGCCGATATGCTGGCCCTCCACAAGGACGTCCCCAGTCTGCGTGATTTCCGCTTCCAACATGGCGTTCTCTCTCAAACGTCTCATCAATACGCTTGTCCGCCTGTCCACGAACCGTTGGGTCAAACGGTCATGCAGGGCGTCCGACAGTCTGTCTTCAATGCCTCTGGTGACACCCTGCCAGTGAACAGGGTCCTTCAGCCATTCGGCACGGTTTGCCACGAAAGTCCAGGTGCGGATGTGCGCAATCCGGTTCGCAAGAGTGTCGATATCACCATCCACCCTGTCTGCGAAAGCCACTTGACGCTGAAACCAGTCTTCATCGACCACCCCGTTGCGCACGAGCAACGTGTATAGGTGGATAAGCAGGTCTCCGTGGTTAGCCGGGGCAATCTTGCGATAGTCCGGCACCTGGCAGACATCCCAGAGCAGCGCCACCCGTGCGGGGGAGGACGCCATGTCGCGGATGCCGTGATCCTTTGCGGCATATTCGAGGGCCTGCGCGTCGTCGGCGGGTGGTGCGCGCACCAGCCCGTCTTCGCGCGGAGGCAGGTCCAGTGTGTCACGCAGGCTGGAAATCGACGTGAAATCGAGCTGCGTGTTGCGCCACTGGAAAACTTTCAGCGCATCGAACCGGTGGCTTTCGATCATCTCCACGAGATCATCGGACAAGGGATCGACACGGCCCGTCACACCGAAGGAGCCATCGCGCATGTGGCGCCCGGCGCGCCCGGCGATCTGGCCCATCTCGGCGGGGCTGAGATTGCGGTATTGATAGCCGTCGAACTTGCGGTTTCCGGCAAATGCGATGTGGTCCACATCCAGATTGAGGCCCATGCCGATCGCGTCGGTGGCGATCAGATAGTCCACGTCACCGTTCTGGAACAGCTCCACCTGTGCGTTGCGCGTCCGTGGGCTGAGCGAGCCCAGCACCACCGCCGCGCCGCCGCGCTGACGGCGGATCAGCTCGGCAATCGCATAGACCTCGCTGGAGGAGAAGGCGACGACGGCAGAACGGGCCGGCAGGCGGGATATCTTCTTGGAACCTGCATAGGTCAGCACCGACATGCGCGGCCGCGTCACCACATTGAGGCCGGGAATGAGCTTTTCCAGCAGGGGACGGGCGGTCGCAGAACCCAGCAGCAGCGTCTCGGAGCGGCCGCGCAGGTTCAGGATGCGGTTGGTGAAGACGTGGCCGCGCTCCATGTCGGCGGCCAGCTGCACCTCGTCGATGGCGACAAACTCGGTGTTGAGATCGAGCGGCATGGCCTCGACCGTCGAAACCCAGAAGCGCGGCGCCTTGGGGACGATCTTCTCTTCGCCCGTGATCAGGGCAACCGCAGCCTCGCCTGCGCGCTCCACCAGACGGCCATAGACCTCGCGCGCCAGCAGGCGCAGCGGCAGGCCGATGAGGCCGGAGGGCTGGGCCAGCATTCGCTCGATGGCGAGATGGGTCTTGCCGGTGTTGGTCGGGCCCAGCACCGCCGTAACGGTTCTGGACCGGGCGGCCGGCGGCAAGGTCATGATCTGGATCGGAGGCATCGCGCGGAGTGCTTCGTTCGGCCGGGTGTCTTGGCCCTCACAAAGGTCAGGGCGTGCGGAAGGCTGTCTAGCATAGGGTCTTCCCCCTGTCCCTCACGATTTTCGGCCCCGGTTCTAACGCGGCGCCATGGCTGAAACGGGGCAGCGAATCCGGGCAAAGGAACGAGTCTGGAACAAAGGCTGATCGAATCGCAGACAAGCCGCGAGTCTGTTTTTGTTCCCTACGACATGTGGTTTCCGGCAAGGGGGTGACCACGAAATCCTGAATCTGACCAAGGATTTAAGGTGGGCAGGGCGCCGTTTTCCGGAATCGCGTCAAGCTCAGGAAATCGTGCAGATCAGGTTAACCGGATCAGCAATTTTCACGAGCGCTATCTCAACCTTCAGCACCAAAGCGGAACGACTCATGCACGAATCGCTGTCCGTTATGCGTTTTTGTTTTGTTCGTACGACAGTTTGTAGTGTTCAGGCGGCAGAGCCACGAAATAGCGGTTGGAGGGTATAAATGGTTGCTTATGGCAACCAGTTGAACCGGGCAAAAGATAAAGAATTATGTCCCATTATGGGGCGTTTGATTGTTGAGCTGGCGCAGGCGAATAGGTCAAGAGTGTTGGCTCTTTTCTTTGCTCTCATCCCTTTGTATGACTCATGCGCTTTCATATTGGGGAGGTATGGGCTTGGCCATCCGTAAGATTCTCGTTGCCAACAGATCTGAAATCGCCATCCGCGTGTTCCGTGCCGCGAATGAGCTTGGGCTGAAAACCGTCGCCATATTTGCCGAGCAGGACAAACTGGCGCTGCACCGCTTCAAGGCCGACGAGGCCTATCAGGTCGGCAAGGGCCTGGGCCCGATCGAGGCCTATCTGTCCATCGACGAGATCATCCGGGTTGCCAAACTCTCGGGCGCCGATGCCATTCACCCCGGCTATGGCTTCCTGTCGGAGAGCCCCGAGTTTGCCGAGGCCTGCGCCCAGAACGGCATCATCTTCATCGGCCCGCAGCCCGAGACCATGCGCCGCCTTGGCAACAAGGTGGCGGCGCGCAATCTCGCCATCGAGGCCGGAGTTCCGGTCATGCCGGCCACCGATCCGCTGCCCGATGACATCGAGGAGATCAAGATTCAGGCCGCCGGCATCGGTTATCCGGTGATGCTCAAGGCCTCCTGGGGCGGCGGCGGGCGCGGCATGCGCGTCATCCGTGACGAGGCCACGCTGGTGCGCGAAGTGGTCGCCGCCAAGCGCGAGGCCAAGGCCGCCTTCGGCAAGGACGAGATCTATCTGGAGAAGCTGGTCGAGCGCGCCCGCCATGTGGAAGTGCAGATCCTGGGCGATTCGCACGGCAATCTGGTGCATCTGTTCGAGCGTGACTGCTCCATCCAGCGCCGCCACCAGAAGGTGGTTGAGCGTGCGCCTGCGCCGTATCTCTCCGAGGCCCAGCGGCAGGAACTGTGCGGCTATGGCCTGAAAATCGGCCAGGCGGTGAATTACTGCGGGGCCGGGACTGTCGAGTTCCTGATGGATTCGGACACGGGCGCCATCTACTTCATCGAGGTGAACCCGCGCGTGCAGGTGGAGCATACGGTGACCGAGCAGGTGACCGGCATCGACATCGTCAAGGCGCAGATCCGTATCGCAGGCGGGGCCGCCATCGGTACCGACGCGAGCGGTGTCCCGGCGCAGGGCGATGTGCGGCTCAACGGCCATGCGCTGCAGTGCCGCATCACCACCGAAGACCCGGAACAGAACTTCATCCCCGACTATGGCCGCATCACCGCCTATCGCGGCGCGACGGGCTTCGGCATCCGCCTTGATGGCGGCACGGCCTATTCGGGCGCTGTGATCACCCGCTTCTACGATCCGCTGCTGGAAAAGGTCACGGCCTGGGCCCCCAGCGCCGAGGAAGCCTGCAAGCGCATGGAACGCGCCCTGCGCGAGTTCCGCATCCGCGGCGTGGCGACCAACCTTGTGTTCCTTGAAAACATCATCGGCCACCCGGACTTCCGCGCCAACAACTACACCACGCGCTTTATCGACGGCACGCCGGAACTGTTTGCGCAGGTGAAGCGGCAGGACCGCGCCACCAAGCTGCTGACCTATATCGCCGATGTCTCCGTCAACGGCCACCCGGAAACCCGCTCGCGCCCGCGCCCCGGCCGGGAAGCGGCTGCCCCCGTCGTTCCGGATTTTGGCAATGTGAAGCCCGATGGCACCCGCCAGCTGCTGGAACAGCTGGGGCCGAAGGGCTTTGCAAATTGGATGAAGGCGCAGCCGCAGGTGCTGGTGACCGACACCACCATGCGGGATGGCCACCAGTCGCTGCTGGCCACCCGCGTGCGCACCCACGACATTGCCGCCATCACCGATGCCTATGCCACCGGTCTGCCGCAGCTTCTGTCGCTGGAATGCTGGGGCGGGGCGACCTTTGACGTGGCCATGCGCTTCCTGACGGAAGATCCGTGGGAGCGCCTGCGCCTGATCCGCCAGAAGGCGCCGAATATTCTGCTGCAGATGCTGCTGCGCGGCTCCAACGGCGTTGGCTACACCAACTATCCGGACAATGTGGTGCGCTTCTTCGTGCATCAGGCAGCGCAGAACGGTGTTGATCTGTTCCGCGTGTTCGACTGCCTCAACTGGGTGGAGAACATGCGTGTCTCCATCGACGCCGTGCTGGAGACGGACAAGCTTTGCGAGGGCGCGCTGTGCTACACGGGTGATCTGCTCGACAGCGCAAGGCCGCAGTATGACCTGAAGTACTATGTCAGCCTCGCCAAGGAGCTGGAAAAGGCGGGTGCGCATATCCTCGGCGTCAAGGACATGGCGGGCCTGCTAAAGCCTGCGGCCGCGCGCATCCTGTTCAAGGCGCTGAAGGAAGAAGTCGGCATTCCGATCCACTTCCACACGCATGACACTTCCGGCGTTTCGGCTGCCACGGTTCTGGCTGCGGTGGATGCAGGCGTGGATGCCATTGATGCGGCGATGGATGCCTTCTCCGGCAACACCTCGCAGCCCTGCCTTGGCTCCATCGTCGAGGCGCTGAAGGGCTCGGATCGCGATCCGGGGCTTTCGGCAGAGGCCATCCGCCGCATTTCCTTCTACTGGGAAGCGGTGCGCGGCCAGTATGCGGCCTTCGAAAGCGACCTCAAGGGGCCTGCCTCCGAAGTCTATCTGCACGAGATGCCGGGCGGTCAGTTCACCAACCTCAAGGAACAGGCCCGCTCGCTTGGCCTTGAAACCCGCTGGCACGAAGTGGCGCAGGCCTATGCCGATGCCAACATGATGTTCGGCGATATCGTCAAGGTCACGCCGTCCTCCAAGGTGGTCGGCGACATGGCACTGATGATGGTCAGCCAGGGCCTGACGGTGGCTGATGTGGTGGACCCGTCCAAGGATGTGGCCTTCCCGGATTCAGTGGTGCAGATGCTGCGCGGCGATCTGGGGCAGCCCCCGGCCGGCTGGCCGCAGGCGCTGCAGGCCAAGGTGCTGAAGGGCGATACGCCCATCACCGTGCGCCCCGGCTCGCTCCTGAAGCAGGAAGATCTGGAAGCCCGCCGCAAGGAAGCGGCTGAAAAGACCGGGCTTGAGATCGGCGACATGGATCTGGCCTCCTATCTCATGTACCCGAAGGTCTACACCGACTTTGCCAAGGCGCAGAGCCAGTATGGCCCGACTTCGGTGCTGCCGACGCCGGTCTATTTCTACGGGCTTGAGGTGGGCGAGGAAATCCTCGTCGAGCTGGAGCCGGGCAAAACGCTGGTGGTCCGCTGCCAGGCGGTGGGCGAAACGGATGAGCAGGGCGAGAAGAAGGTGTTCTTCGAGCTGAACGGCCAGCCGCGCATCATCAAGGTGCCGGACCGGGCCCATGGCGCCGCAGGCAATGCCGCCCGCCGCAAGGCCGAGGCCGGCAACGAGGCCCACGTGGGCGCGCCGATGCCGGGCGTCATCTCCACCGTTGCCATTGCGGCGGGACAGGAGGTCAAGGCCGGTGACGTGCTCTTGTCCATCGAAGCCATGAAGATGGAAACCGCGCTTCATGCCGAGCGCGACGGTGTGGTCTCCGAAGTGCTCGTCACGCCCGGCAGCCAGATCGACGCCAAGGACCTGCTGGTGGTGTTCAAGGCCTGACCGCAGCGTCAGACAGGAAATGCGCAAGGGGAGGCTTCGGTCTCCCCTAACGTAAATGTGGGCGCATATTATAAAACTTACCCGAACCCCTTAGTTCCATGGGACTTTCGGGGTTCGGATATGCTTCAAAAATCTGAAACAAGTAAAAATTGCGCCTTCCCCCACCCTACGGCGGAGTGAACGTCAATTTCTGCAAAAATCCGCAAATCCAAACAGGAACAGGAAAGTGAGCCAGGGAACGAAGAAGTTCCCGTCGGGCCGTGCATACCCCCTCCCGTAGCAATCAATTAAAATACTGAAGAAAACGGGCTGATATCGAATAATCCCCGATCTATACGAATAATATCGTCTCAATCGACTAGGAAAATGGATGTTGCACTTTGTCTAGACTCTTATCGATATCCAAATTCGAATGGACTGCCTTGGCAATCGGTGCCTCCCTTTCCATTCCCCTGTCCTCCGGAACGGCGTCCGCGGTTATCGTATTTGCAATGGATCGAACGGCAGCGGTGTGCGTCGAGCGTGTTGGTTTCCTGCGGGAGCAGGTAGCTTCAGACTTTTGGTTGGGAGTCATACCTGACAGGGGATTAACCGACCTAAACAGGTTCGAAATACTTCAAGACAGAGTGTCCGAAGCCCTTAATGACCCTCGGTTAGCGAGCGAAGAACCGACTTCCCCACTCCCCGACTTGGATGAGATCATACCGCCATCCGCAACAGAATTGCGTGAGGAATTCAGCGAGATGAACTTAGAACTCTTGAAAACGTGCAAGGAGCGCTATGACTTACTCATCAAGGAATTCTCCAACTTCGCCGCTTTGAGAGTCAATGACTCCAAGGAAGCCTTTGTCGCAAAGAACGAATTCCTATACCGAGTTGGTGACATAGGTTCGATAATGAAAATCGCTTTGGTAGATTATAGTACCAAGCTTTTCCAATTGAGATCGAGGGTCTCGAAGAAACAGAAATGATTCTGTTACCCATCAACAACGAGACCAAGGCTTGAGTTCAAGAATAAAAAAAGATGAGCGGATCAACGCGAATGTCAAAATTTGTTCTCAGGTATTTTTTCGAGTATGGCGCAGGTGGTTGTTTATGGGCGGCAAACGAAGAGACCCGCGAAAAGCTTGGCAGTGGCCCGGTTGATTCCGCCTGCTATGATCAGGAAGGACGTGTAACGCTCGAACCAAGAGTCGCCCTATCCGATGTCGCTCGTTCATTGCGAGACGTGCTTGATTTTGAACATTCAGGATACCTGAATCCTATTTACCCGCCTGATCCGAGCCTTTGGACGCAAGATTTGTGCGAACGTTTCAATCTTGGAGTGGATCAACTCCTCGAACTTTTGCGGCAGGAGCTGGGCTCGGAATATGAGATTCAAGACGAACAGCTCCGACTTGCGGAAGACCCAGAGCTTGGTGAGTATCTGGACAGCCATCCAGAACTTTCCGCAATCGAAAACGTGGCCAACCCCACAGTTCGCTAATAAGTCTATAAAATTAACATAAGTGCAAATGTGGTTCGAAGAGCAAAATCTACGGACCACATTTTCGTTAGGGGCTGGGGCTTTGGTCTCCCCTTTTTGCTTCAACCTGTAGCAACCCTAAAACCGCCCTTGCCAGTCCTCATATTCCGTGGCATCGCAGGCGTCCCATTCCCAGATGCTGGTCCGTGCCCCCGCCTTACATGAGACGGCAGGCCCCCAGCCCCTTCCGGTGTTCTTCCATGGAACTGTCCTATGAGGTTCTCGGCCTCCTGTTTCTTGCCGCTCTCATGGCCGGCTGGATCGATGCGATTGCAGGCGGCGGCGGGCTGATCACCATCCCAGCGCTGCTGCTGGCGGGCCTGCCGCCCGCAACGGCGCTGGCGACCAACAAGCTGCAGGGCAGTTCCGGCACGCTGACGGCCGCCACCTATTTCATCAGCCGGGGCATGGTGTCTGTGCGGGCAAACATCCTGCCCATCATCGCCATATCGCTGGGCTCCATCTTCGGCGGCTGGGTGCTGCAGCAGATCAATGCGGAGCTGCTGGTGCTGTTCATCCCCTTGCTGCTGGTGTCGATCGGCCTCTATTTCCTGTTCTTCGCCAGGAACCTTGATGAAGAGCGGGCGCCGCGCATGAGCGCCGAGCGCTATGCGGTGACGGCCGCGCCCGCCCTCGGCTTTTATGACGGTTTCTTCGGGCCGGGCACCGGGTCTTTCAGCTCCACGTCGCTGGTGCTCCTGCGCGGCATGACCATCCGCAATGCCACAGCCCATGCCAAGCTGTTCAACCTGACCAGCAATCTGGGCGCGTTGTTCTATTTCATTCTCTTCGGCCAGATCGCCTGGGTGGCGGGTGGTGTCATGGTGCTGGGGCAGATGGCCGGTGCCTATCTCGGCGCCCACTTTGCCTTCAAGGGCGGAGCAAGGATCATTCGTCCGGTCACTGTCATCGTATGCTTTGCCATGAGTATCCGCGTGCTCATCAGCGTCTGGCCGTGGTGAGGTTTTACCCAGCCCGCCCGATCCAGATGTCGAGGAAGTCGTCCAGCCATTTGCGCAAGGCCTGGTCGAAGACGTAGCGGCCGGCGAAATGGTCCTGGCGGCCTTGCGCGCCGGGCAGGGACATGCGCGGGGCGCCTTTCGTGGTCCAGCGCACCATCATGGCGTGGGTGAGTTCCGGGTGAAACTGGATGCCATAGGCGGCGGGGCCAACACGGATCGCCTGATTGGGATAGGTGTCGCCCGATGCCAGAAGATCGGCCCCGCGCGGCAGGTTGAAGCCCTCCCGGTGCCATTGGTACACCTTGGATGGCCAGTGCATCAGCGATTTGCCGGTTTCTGTCGGGTGCAGCGGATAGTAGCCGATCTCGACCAGGTCCTGCGGATGAGCGCCAACCTTGCCGCCCAGGTGCTTCACCATCATCTGCGCGCCAAGGCAGATGCCAAGAAAGGGCTTCTGCTCCGAGAGGGGCACGCCGATCCAGTCGATCTCCCGGTGGACGAAGGCTTCCGGATCATTGGCGCTCATCGGCCCGCCGAAGATGACGGCACCCGCGTGATGCTCCATCGTGTGGGGCAGCGTGTCGCCGAAGCGCGGGCGGCGGATGTCCAGTGCAAAGCCGCGCTTCACAAGCTCCTGTCCCACACGGCCGGGCGACGAGGTTTCCTGATGCAGGACGATCAGGATGCGCGGCCGGTGCGGGGAAGCAGGATCAGGATTCATGGTGTCACGATAACGTTGCAACCGGCCCGGCGTCGAGCGCTAATCCAGAGCAATGCGCCCTGAAATCAGGCAGTTGCCGGCTCACTCCGTGTCCGGCTGTCCCTGCTCGCGGGCAACTTTCTGGCGCAGGGCAATCCGGTCGCGCGAGGAGACGCCGAGCAATTCCGAGACACGCCAGATGGTGTTGTCCTCGAACTCGTGCACGCGGCCGTCCGCATAGACAAGCTGCCACATCAGCTCGATGATCTTCTGGCGTTCCTCTTCCTCCAGCTTGCGCTTCAGGACGGAGGTGAAGCCATACATGTCGACAGCCTCGTTGTCCTTGTCCGTGGCAAGGGCCACAAGCTCGGCCGTTTCGCTGTCGCTCAGGGAATAATGGGTCTTCAGGATCGAGGTGAGCTTGGTTTTCTCCACGTCATCGACTTCACCATCCACACTGATGACATGGACGAGCAGAGCGGCGACGGCCAGCCGGTGATCATCTTCGGCGAAAGTCAGATTGTCGCTGTCGCCAAAGGTGACGTCCTTGATGAAGCGCTTGAAAGCATCGAGCATAAAATCATCCGTCCTGAAGTCTTGGGCGCGGGACCCGTTAACCGCAGCGGTTCTGGGTTCTCGCCACCGGATATCCGTATCTTCCCTGAGATATAGGTGAGAACGTGGCGGAAAAACCACCCGAAAACCTGACTTTTGGCCACAAGCGCGTGAGGTGTTGTCCGTTTGCACCGCTGCCTGCGCTGTTTTGTAACTTGACACAAACCTTCAGGAATTGTCTTGTCCGCCGAGACCTGCCGCAGGCGTGTGCCCCTCTTCCGCCAGATCCGGGACATTTCTGCCGGGCAGTCACCGGGCGGCGCTGGGGCCGTCCGATGCCCAGGGAGATTGCCCCATGACCCGTTCGTTCAAAGCCATTCTGTTTGCAGCCACTGCGATGATGGCTCTTTCCGCCACCATTTCCGCTCATGCGGCGGATGTGAAGCCAGCCGATGTTCTGGCCACCTATCAGGATGTCGCGGCTGCGGCCTATGCGGATTCCGTCATCTCTGCCAAGGCGCTGAAGGTTGCCATCGATGCGCTGATTGCCAAGCCCAACGACGAAACGCTGGCTGCCGCCCGCAAGGCCTGGATTGCCGCCCGCAGCCCGTATCAGCAGACGGAGGCTTACCGTTTCGGCAATGCCATTGTCGATGACTGGGAGGGGCGGGTGAACGCCTGGCCGCTGGACGAGGGCCTGATCGATTATGTGGACGTGTCCTATGGCGACAGTTCCGAAGAGAACCCGCTTTATGTGGCGAATGTCATCGCCAATCCGAAGCTGCAGCTGAATGGTGAAGAACTCGACGCCACGGTGATCACGCCGGAGCTTCTGTCGGAAAAGCTTCAGGAGGCTGGCGGTGTCGAGGCCAATGTGGCGACCGGCTATCACGCCATCGAGTTTCTGCTCTGGGGGCAGGACCTGAATGGCACGGGTCCGGGCGCGGGCAACCGTCCGGCCACGGATTTTGATCCGGCCAATTGCACCGGCGGCAACTGTGAGCGGCGCATCCAGTATCTGCAGGCGGCAACAGACCTGCTGATCACGGACCTGGAAGAAATGGCGGCTGCCTGGGCTCCGGGTGGTGCGGCGCGCGAGGAGCTTGCGGCCAAGGGCGAAGCGGGCGGTCTTGCCACCATCTTCACCGGCATGGGCTCTCTCTCCTACGGCGAACTGGCCGGTGAGCGCATGAAGCTCGGCCTCATGCTGCACGATCCGGAAGAGGAGCATGACTGCTTCTCCGATAACACCCACATGTCGCATTACTATGACGTGGTCGGCATCCGGAATGTCTATTTCGGCACCTACACCCGCCTTGACGGCACCAAGGTCTCCGGCCCGTCGCTGGCGGATCTGGTGGCGGAAAAGGACAAGGCCGCGGCGGAAGAACTGAAGGGCAAGCTCGACGCGTCCCTGGCCGCCTTCGACACGCTGAAAACCCGTGCCGAAACGGTCGAAGCCTATGACCAGATGATCGGCGAGGGCAACGCCGAAGGCAATGCCGTGGTGCAAGCAGCCATTGACACTCTCATTGACCAGACCCGGTCCATCGAGCGTGCCGTTGCGGTGCTGGGCCTTGAATCGATCGCCTTCGAGGGCTCCGACAGCCTGGATAATCCGGGTGCCGTGTTCCAGTAAGGACGGACTGGACGCGACAACGGGGAAGGGGAGTTTTCCCTTTCCGGGGCTTGCAAGGCTTCTCCATCGTCATCCCGGACGCGCATCGCGCGATCCGGGACCGGTGAGCCGGGGTGCCTGACTGGTTCAAGAAATGAGAGCCGAAAGACCTTGGCTCACCGGTCCCGGATCTCCGCTTCGCTGCGTCCGGGAAGACGATGGAAGGGCTGACGGTTTAAGAGACGGGGAGGGGACTGTGTTTCCCTCTCCTGCCGCTGCAGAGGGGTGTGGCTGATCTTTCCTGAACAGCCAGGGGAACAGCATGATTTTCTTCCGATGGAGGCGTTTGGCGGCTCCCGTCCGGCTTGTGGCCGGTATCTGTCTTCTTACCGGTGCAAGCGTTGCGGCTGCTCAGACAAGTCCGCTTGATCACCGGCATGACCTGACACCGGCGGACCGGGAAAAGGCTGCAAAAGTGCTGGCCGCTCCTGAAAATTTTGCCGCGCCCGAGCCGTTCGAAGACATGCCGGGCGGGGCTGCCACCTCGCGCAAGCGTATCAACCGGGATGCCTTTTCCCATCCGTCCGCCAATCTCAGTTTCGAGGAACAGCAGACCTTCCGGGTCGGCAACGGCATCTTCCGCAAGTTCTGGGTCTCTGCGCCGTCCTCCACGCAAGCCTCGGACGGGCTGGGGCCGCTTTACAATGCGCGCTCCTGCCAGGGCTGCCATCTGAAGGACGGGCGCGGTGCGCCGCCTGCGCCTGGTGAACCGGCTGTCTCCCTGTTCCTGCGGCTGTCCGTGCCGCCGGTGACGGACGAGGAGCGGCAGGCATTGGCAAACCGGCAGATGGCCACGCTGCCGGAGCCTGTCTATGGCGGCCAGTTCCAGACCTTCGCCGTGCCGGGCCTTGCCCCTGAAGGGGAGCTGCGGATCACCCATGAGGATCTGCCTGTGGCACTGTCTGGCGGCGAAACGGTCATCTTGCAGAAGCCGCTCTATGAGGCGGGGAACCTTGCCTATGGCCCCATGCGGCCGGACACGATGATCTCGCCCCGCGTGGCGCCGCAGATGATCGGCCTTGGCCTGCTGGAGGCGATTCACCCGGCGGATCTTGAAGCCCTTGCCGACCCGGACGATGCGGATGGGGACGGCATCTCCGGGCGTCTCAGCCTCGTGCGCGATCCGGCAACCGGCGCGCTTGTGCAGGGACGCTTCGGCTGGAAGGCCACGATGCCGGATGTCCGGGCGCAGAGCGCTGCGGCTTTCTCCGGCGACATTGGTATCTCGACGCCGGAACATCCGGACCCTTACGGCGATTGCACGGCAGCCCAGACGGCTTGCCGCGCCCTGCCCACGGGCGAGCAGGACAGGCTGGGTAAGACGGAAGCGCCCGACCCGGTGATGGATCTTGTCACCTTCTATTCGGAGAACCTTGCCGTTCCGGCCCGGCGGGACATGGCTGATCCGGAGGTGCTGAAGGGCAAGGAGGTGTTCTATGGCACCGGCTGCGCCTCCTGCCATGTGCCGAAATACGTTACCCGCAAGGACGCGAAGAACCCGGCGCACAGTTTCCAGCTGATCTGGCCCTACACCGATCTGCTGTTGCATGACATGGGCGAAGGGCTGGCGGACCACCGTCCCGATGGGGATGCCAATGGCCGCGAATGGCGGACGGCTCCGCTTTGGGGTATTGGTCTGACGCAGACAGTCAGCGGCCACACCCGTTTCCTCCACGACGGGCGGGCCCGCTCGCTGCTGGAGGCCGTGCTCTGGCATGGCGGCGAGGCGCAGGCCGCACGCGATGCGGTGGTGGCCATGCCGCCTGAGGACCGCGCGGCCCTGATCCGTTTTCTGGAGTCTCTTTGATGCGCCGCATTGCCTGCCTTGCCCTTGCCTTTGCCAGCACTCTCCTGCCTCTGCATGCGCAGGAGAAGGCCGGCTATGCGGATTTTGTGAAAGGGGCGGTCGAGGGCTATATCCGGCCGGAGACCCGTGCCTTTGCCAATGCTGCCAAGCGCCTGCCCACCGCTGTTGAAGACGCCTGCAAGAGCCCCGGCACAGGCACCGCAGACGACTTCCGCGTTGCCTATGGGGTGGCCGTCGCTGCTTATGGGCGGATCAGTTTCCTGCGCTATGGCCCGCTTGCCGAAGAAAGCCGGCTGGAGCGTCTTGCCTTTCTTCCTGACGCACGCGGCGTGGCGCAGCGGCAGATCCGCAAGCTGGTGGCAGAGCGGGATGAAAGCGCCACCACCCCTGAAAGCCTTGCCGCCAAGAGCGTGGCCGTGCAGGGCCTGACGGCGCTGCAGCTGGCGGCCTTTGATGACAACGGCCAGGTGACGCTGGGCGGCACGGATGAGGCGGGCGTCTATGCCTGCGCCTATGCGCAGGCGCTTACCGTCAATCTGGCGCAGCTCTCCGGCGAAGTTGCGGCCCTTTGGGAGGCGCCGGACGGGTTCAGCGGCCAGCTTGAAGCCGCGGGGCCGGATCATCCGCGCTTCCGCAGCAGCAAGGAAGCCGCCGAAACCCTGTTCAATGCACTGGTGACCGGGCTGGTGATCGTGCGTGATCAGGATGTCATCCCCGCTTTTGGCCCAGCGCTGGGCAATGATCCGGCATCGGCAAAGCCCAACCGCATACCTTTTTCCCGCGCCAATTTCGGCCAGGCCTATATCGCCAGCGAACTGACCGGCATCCGCGATTTCATCCGCGCCTCGAATTATGCAAAGGGCGTGGACAGCGAAGGCGAGTGGATTGCCGCGAGCCTGGAATTCGAGGTCTCCAATTCACTCAAGGCACTCGCCCGCGCCGGTGAGCCCATGCGTGAGACGGTGAAGACGCCTGAAGGCTACAAGGCCTTGTCGGATATGCTGATTTCGTTGAAGGGCCTGCGCGATCTCGTTGCGCTCAATCTGGCCGGGTCGCTCAATATGACCGGAGGGTTTAATGCGCTGGACGGCGACTGATGCGCTGGTGTTGAACCGGCGGCGGTTTCTGGCTGGCCTCGGCCTGACGACCGCCGCCGCGCTGATGACCTTGCCCGTGCAAGCCGCGGTCAAGCTCCTTGGTGCGGATCTGGACGAGCCGCTGTTCGCCAGCGCCCGGCGCAATGCGGACGGCAGCCATGCGGTCGCCATCCTGACAGCCGATGGCCGGGACGTGATGGAGGTGCCGTTGCCCGCGCGCGGCCATGGCGTGGCCCTGTCGCCGGACGGGCGCAGACTGGCCGCCTTCGCCCGCCGCCCCGGCCAGTTCATCATGGTGATTGACCGGAGCGGGGAAACCCCGCCGCAGCTGACGGAAGCCGAGCCCGGGCGCCACTACTATGGCCACGGCGTCTTTTCGGCTGACGGGCGGCTGCTCTATGCGGTCGAGAACGCCTTCGGCACGGTGGGGGAGGAAACGCAGGGCCGTGTCGGCGTCTATGATGCCAGCGGCGAAATCCTGAAGCGCATCGGCGAGTTCGAGACCCATGGCATCGGTCCGCATGACATTCTGCTGGCCGAGCAGGGCCGCGTGCTGGTGGTCGCCAATGGCGGCATCGACACCCATCCGGTCACCGGCCGCGAGATGCTCAATCTCGACACGATGAAGCCTTCCATCGTCTATCTCGATGCGGCCACCGGCGCGTTGCTGGCGCAGCACGCGCTGCCGGAGGATCTGCATCAGCTCTCGCTCCGCCACATGGCGCTGGACGGGCGCGGGCGGGTGTGGGTGGGTGGCCAGTTCGAGGGCGAGAAGAGCCGTTCCCCGCAGCTGGTCGTACGGCTGGAGCGGGACCGGAAAATGGAACTGGTGCCGTTGCAGAACGATGTTCTGGCCCAGCTCGACAATTACATCGGCTCGGTTTCCATCAATGCCAGCGGCGATGTGGTGGCGCTGTCCTGCCCGCGCGGCGGGCGCATTCTCTACATGGCCGCAGACAGCGGCGCTTTGCTTGGGCTGGATACGATTACCGACGGCTGCGGCCTTGCCGCCATTGATGAACACGGCTTCCTTGTCTCCGACGGCAACGGCGGCCTCAGCCTTGCCGAAGACCCCGGCACACGGGCGCAATCCCTCGCCTTCGTGCCGGGCATCTCCTGGGACAACCACATGCTGGCGCTTTAGTGTGCCGGGGTTCCGGTGAAGCCTCCCTATGCTTCAAACTGAAACATTTCTCGATGTTTCAATGCCTTGTTCGTGACGTGAGCGCTGATTTCTGCATGCTCTGCCCGCCCCGGTGTGCGTCGGCCGATCCATTCCATGGCTTCACATAGTCTGCGTCATATACTATAGTCCCCTATACTATTAGAAGCTGAGGTTAGCCACCGCCATGTCTCACACCATCCGCGACAAAGAGAAGCTCATTGCCCGGGTTCGGCGCCTGAAGGGGCAGATTGAGGGGATCGAGCGCGCTCTTGAGGCCGAGAAACCCTGCGGCGAAATCCTGCGTCAACTTGCTTCAGCCCGCGGCGCAATGAGCGGGCTGACTGCCGAGGTGGTCGAGGATCATCTGCGGGAGCACGTGCTTCACGCCAAAACCGGAGCAGACCGTGAGCAGGGCGGGGCAGAGCTGATCGAAATTATCCGAACCTACATGAAGTAAGCCGGCGTGCCGGCAGGAGCCAGGTCACATGCCCGCAGTCGACATATCCAAGCATACTCACGATCACAATTTCCTCGGCCGCGATCACCGCAGGAACGAATACAGGGTCTGGCTGGTCATTGCCGTGACCGCGTCGATGATGGCTGTCGAAATTGTCGCGGGCACGGTCTATGGATCCATGGCGCTGGTGGCAGATGGCTGGCACATGTCTACCCATGCTGGTGCCATGCTGATCACCGCCCTGACTTACCTCTATGCGCGCCGTCATGCCGATGACCGCCGTTTCACCTTTGGCACCGGTAAGCTCGGTGATCTGGGCGGCTTTGCCAGCGCCGTCGTCCTTGCCTTGATTGCGCTTCTGATCGGCTGGGAAAGTCTGATGCGGCTGGCCAATCCGGTGGAGATCAGTTTCGGGCACGCCATTGCCGTTGCGGTCCTGGGGCTTGCGGTCAATCTGTTCTGCGCGTGGCTGCTCCGGGATGATCACGCCCACCATCATCACCATGGCCACGGGCACCATCATGCGCATGATCACACTCATGGCCATGCCCGCCATGAGCACGCTCGGGACAACAATCTCCGCGCCGCCTATATGCATGTGCTGGCGGATGCACTTACGTCAATCCTTGCCATCGTGGCCCTGCTGGCCGGACGCAGCTATGGTTGGCTCTGGGCTGATCCGCTCATGGGTATCGTTGGCGCGCTTGTGATCGCTCGCTGGTCTTGGGGGCTGATTCGCGATTCAGGCTCGGTCCTGTTGGACCGGATTCCTGACGACAAGGATTTGCGAAGCGAAATCCTTGAGGCGCTGGAAACCGGCACCGACCGGATTGCAGACCTGCATGTCTGGCAAGTCGGGCCAGGGCATCATGCTGCAATCATCTCGGTGGTGTCGAGCGCTCCTCGCGAACCCTCGGACTACAAGGCCTGCCTCGCGGAGATACACGAACTCTCCCACATCACTGTTGAAGTCGAACGGGTGAGGGTCAACCCCTGACGTCCCTCACCCCTCACCTCTGCCGTGCCATCAGCCAGATGAAGAACAGGCCGCCGGCGAGGCCGGTGACGATGCCGATGGGCATGTCTTCCGGGGCCATGACGACGCGGGCGCAGATGTCGGCAAGGATCAGGAACAGGGCTCCGGCCAGTGCGGACAGCGGCAGGACGCGGGCATTGTCGCCGCCCGCCACCAGCCGCACCAGATGCGGCATCATCAGGCCGACGAAGCCGATGATGCCGGAGAAGGCGACCGACACGCCGGTGATGAGGGCGCCCGCCACAAACACCGACAGCCGCAGCCGGTTGACGGGGATGCCGAGCGTTGCTGCCGTCTCATCCCCCAGCGTGATGGCGTTCAGCTGGCCCGCCTTCAGCCACAGCCAGATCCCGCAGGGCAGGAGCACGGCCAGCGGGTAGAGCAGGTGGCTCCACTGGGCAAGGCCGAGCCCGCCCAGCATCCAGAACACCACCGTATGGGTGGCCTTGGGGTCAGCCAGGAAGATCAGGATGTTGGCGCAGGCCATGATCACGAAGGACACGGCAACGCCTGCCAGCACCAGCCGGTCGGGCGAACCGGCCCGCGTGATCCGTACCACGCAGAGCACGATGGCTGTTGCCCCCAGCGCGCCGAAGAAGGCGAGCAGCGGCACGGTCAGCATTCCGAGAAACAGCCCGGTATGCAGCAGCGCCAGAATGGCGCCGAAGGCAGCGCCCGAAGAAATGCCGAGCAGATGCGGGTCGGCCAGCTGGTTGCGGGTGACCGATTGCAGGGCGGCACCGGTCATGGCAAGGCCTGCGCCGACAAGAGCTGCCAGCAGCGCCCGGGGAAAGCGCACATCCCAGACGATGGCTTCGCGCGCGGCGCTCCAGGTCTTCTCCACCGATCCGGGGAAGATCTTCGACAGAAGGATCCCAGCGACATCCGCAGGTGGCACGGCGACGGCGCCCACGGCCAGGGCGGCAATCACCGCCGTGGCCAGAAGGGCAAAGCACAGGGCCGCGATGGCCAGCACCGGCCAGATTCTGGACCGGTGCCGGGCAAGTGCGCCTTCCAGCGCATCGGCCTCAGTTGCGTGCGAAACCGTCAACGAGCTTCTCCACGGCGCGGATGTTGCGGGGGCCGGGCGTTGCCTCGACATATTCCAGCACGACGAAGCGGTCATTCTTCACGGCATTGATGCTGGCGAAGGCCGGATTGGACTTCATGAAGGCGATCTTCTGTTCCGCCGTCACCTGCCCGTAGTTGACGATGACGACCACTTCCGGATTGCGCTCGATCACCGGCTCCCAGGCGACGGTGGCCCAGCTCTTGTCGAGATCATCCATGATGTTGTGCCCGCCTGCGGCCTCGATGAGGGCGGTGGGCATGGCGTAGCGGCCTGCGGTGAAGGGCGTGTCCTCGCCGCTGTCATAGACGAAGACGCGCAGCGGCTCCTTGCCCGGCTCCTTCACCCTGGCCGTCACTTCGGCAAGCTTTGCCTCGTAACCGGCGACCAGCGCCTTCGCCTTGTCCTCGACGCCGAAGATCGTCCCGAGGTTCAAAAGGTCGTTGTACATGTCGGCCATGGAGATCTTCTCCTTGGGGCCGATGTGGATGCAGCTTTCGGTCAGCTCATAGACCTTGATGCCGAAGGGGGCGAGGGTGTCGGGCGTCACCTCGCCGCCCACCTTCATGCCGTAGTTCCAGCCCGCGAAATAGAAGTCCGCCTCTGCACCCAGCAGCACTTCCTTGGTGGGGTATTTTTCGGCGAGTTCCGGTAGCTCCTTCACGCCTTCGCGCATTTCCGGGTCCAGCGTCTTCCAGCCGGACACGCCGGTGTAGCCGGCCATGTGGTCCGTCAGGCCCAGCACCAGCATCATTTCGGTGAGGTTCACGTCATTGGAGACGGCGCGTGTGGGGGCGGCGTCAAAGGTGACATCGCGGTTGCAGCTTTTCACCGTCACCGGATAGGCGAGGGCGCTGGCGGTTGTGGCCAGAAGGGCGGCGAGAGCAAGGGCTATACGCATGTTTTCAGATCTCACAAGTGAAAGGAAAAACGGGGGGAGGAGCCGGAGGTGTCGATCCGCGATCGGACAGAGAAAGCCCCGGCGATCGTGTTTTCGGTCAGCGCCTCTTCCGGCGTGCCCATGGTCAGCACGGTGCCATTGGCGAGCAGCAGCACCCGGTCGGCATGTTCTGCGGCCAGCGTCAGGTCGTGCAGGGTGGTGATCACCGTCAGCGGCAGGCCGCGTAAAAGCGCCATCAGCTCCAGCTGGTGGCGGATGTCGAGATGGTTCGTCGGCTCATCAAGAATGAGCAGGCGCGGTTCCTGCGCCAGCGCACGGGCCACCAGCACCCGCTGGCGTTCGCCGCCGGACAGGGTGCCGAAGGAGCGCCCGCTCAGCGCCGTTAGATGCAGCCGGGCCAGGGCATGCTCCACCACCTCGCCGTCACGCGCTCCGGCTGCCGCAAGTCCGCGCTGATGCGGCAGGCGGCCGAGGCTGACGATCTGGCGCACGGTGAGGGCAAAGTCCGTCGGCTGCTCCTGCAGCACCACGGCAATGCGGCGGGCCGTGTCACGGCTCGACATGGCCCAAAGGCTCGTGCCTTCCAGCCGCACATCGCCGGTCTGCGGTTTGTGGAAGCGGTACAGCAGCCGCAGCAGCGACGACTTGCCCGCACCATTGGCACCGCAAATGGCCAGCATCTCACCCTGATTGACGGTGAAGCTGATCCCGGAGAGGAGCGCCAGATTCCCGCGCGGCCCCCAGCCGAGATTGTCCGCTTCAAAGAATGGCGCGCTCACGTGCCGGGCCCGAAGGCGGTTGTGCGGCCGGGCGCGGGAATGCGGGCCAGCGCCGTCTTCGCCATCCGGCCCGGACGTTCTGAGGCCTTGCACCAGCCATCGGCAAGGCCGTGATACTGGCGGGCGAAAGCGGTGATATCCGGCACGTCGTCCAGCGTCAGATTGCCGAACAGCCAGCCGGTCTTGCCCGGCGACGTCAGCGCGACAGCGCAGGGCTGGCCACAGGCGGCCATGCATTCAACGCCGGAGACGGACCAATGCGTGTCCTGCTGCAGCGCACCGGCAAGGGCGGTGCCAAGGTTCTGGCCGGGCCGCTCGCCGGTTTGCGTGTCACGGCAGGTGACGCAGATGGTGAGATGATGGGAAGGGGAGGTTCCTTCCGTCTGGGGAATGGCCTGCACGGGCGCAGGCACAGGTGTTCCGGCCAAGGCCGGTCCCTGAATGGTCATGGCTATGCTCCTTCCGGGACACCCCGCCCGGCGGTTTGAGGTCTGCTGTGATGGCAGGTCTCCTGACTTGCGGGTCGCCGCTTGCCCGGTCCTTCCCGTTCCTCGCAGGAACAGTGGATCACCCGGGGTCGCTCGCCGCCTACAGTTGCGGGGGCAGTCACGGACTTGGCGCCTGTTGGCTACACCGTACCGTGTTCCCTTTTCACCCGGCCAAGGCTTTGCCAGCCGGGAACCATCGCCGCAGATGATCAAAGCCGCCGTCCTTCCTGTCAAGCTCCATCGTCATAAATTCAGGATGGGTCTTCATACGGCGGCAGTGATATATGTAATAAGATAACATTACAACATGAGAGCTGCGACTGGATAAAAAAATCCCCGGCTGCCTATGCCGGCAGCCGGGGGAGTCGCCTCTCATCGAGCTGGGGTGGACGGTATCCCGGGGGCAGGGATGCCGCCAAAAGGCTGTGCCTTTACGCCAAGTCTTAAGATGCTGACGCATCAAGACTTGGAACGCTCAGGCGCCGCAGTGTTCGAACAATTTCCGTTGAGCAAAGCTCTCCGGGGGCTTCGTCACTCGGCGGCGATGCGGGCGCTGGGGTTGTTCGGATGTGTCGTCCAGTTGGCATAGTCCCCAGAGACGGAACGTCCCGTCCGTGGATCAACGGTTCCGGTGGCCATTGGTTCCATGGTGATGCAATTTTCCACCGGGCAGACCGAGACGCAGAGATTGCAGCCGACGCATTCCTCGTCGATCACCTCGAACTTGCGCACCCCGTCGACCATGCTGGTGATCGCCTGATGCGAGGTGTCCTCGCAGGCGATGTGGCAGCGGCCGCACTTGATGCAGAGGTCCTCGTCGATCTTCGCCTTGGCGATGTAGTTGAGGTTGAGGTAGCGCCAGTCGGTGACATTGGGCACCGCGCGGCCGGAGAAGTCCGAAATCCGCTCGTAGCCGGCCTCGCCCATCCAGTCCTTCAGCCCCTCGATCATCTCCTCGACGATCTTGAAGCCATAGGTCATGGCGGCGGTACAGACCTGCACGTTGCCGGCACCCAGCGCGATGAACTCCGCCGCATCGCGCCAGGTGGTGACGCCGCCGATGCCGGAAATGGGCAGGCCGTAGGTTTCCGGATCGCGGGCGATTTCCGCCACCATGTTGAGGGCAATCGGCTTCACCGCCGGGCCGCAATAGCCCCCGTGGGAGCCCTTGCCGTCAATGGTCGGCGTTGGTGCCATGCGGTCGAGATCGACACCCACGATGGAGTTGATGGTGTTGATCAGCGACACCGCATCCGCACCGCCGCGCTTGGCGGCCTGCGCGGGCTTGCGCACATCGGTGATGTTGGGCGTCAGCTTGACGATCACCGGCATGCGGGTGTGCTTCTTGGCCCAGCGGGTGACCATCTCGATATATTCCGGCACCTGGCCCACGGCCGAGCCCATGCCGCGCTCGCTCATGCCATGCGGGCAGCCGAAGTTCAGCTCCACGCCATCGGCCTCGGTCTCTTCCACGCGCTTGAGGATCGCGGCCCAGTTGGGCTCCTCGCAGGGCACCATCAGGGACACGACAAGGGCGCGGTCCTTCCAGTCGCGCTTGACGCGCTTGATTTCCTGCAGGTTCACCTCAAGCGGCCGGTCGGTGATCAGCTCGATGTTGTTGAGGCCGATGAGCTGGCGGTCCTTGCCGTGAATGGCGCCATAACGCGGACCATTGACGTTGACCACATTCGGGTCCTCGCCCAGCGTCTTCCACACGACGCCGCCCCAGCCCGCCTTGTAGGCGCGCACCACGTTGTATTCCTTGTCCGTTGGCGGCGCGGAGGCGAGCCAGAACGGGTTGGGCGACTTGATGCCGACGAAATCAGATCTCAGATCAACCATGACGGGATCTCCGGAAAGAACGGCTGGCTCAGGCGCTGAGCGCCTGATGGATGGCTTCTGCGGCAACCTTGCCGTCCTCGACGGCGGCCACGGTCAGGTCTTCCCCGCCGGCGATGCAGTCGCCGCCGGCCCAGACTTTGGCCATGGTGGTTGCACGGGTGGCGTCCGTGACGATGCGGCCCTTGTCGAGGGTCAGCGCCGCCGCCGAACCGTTCAGCCCGGACGGGTTGAGCTTCTGGCCCACGGCCTTGAACACCATGTCTGCGTCAAGGCGGAAGGTCTCGCCGGTCATCATCAGCTTGCCCGTGTTGTCGAGCCGGGTGCGTTCCAGCTCGATGCCGGTCAGCTTGCCGTTTTCCCCGTGCATTGCCCTGGGGGCTGCCCAGTGCAGGATGCGCACGCCATTGGTCTGGGCGAGGTCCTGCTCATAGGGGCTGGCGTTCATGTGCTCCTTGCCGCGCCGGTAGGCGATGGTCACCTCCTCGGCGCCCAGCAGCTTGCTCTGCACGGCAATGTCCACCGCCGTCATGCCGCCGCCGATCACCACCACGCGCCGGCCGACGGGCAGGGTGGAAAGATCCTCCGCCTGCCGCAGCTCCGCGATATAGGCAACCGCATCCACCACGCCCTCCAGCTCCTCGCCGGGAACGGACAGGCCATTGACGCCGGCAAGGCCGATGCCGAGGAACACCGCGTCGAAGTCCTTCGTCAGGGCGGAAAGGGAGAGGTCTTCGCCCAGCACCTTGCCATGCTCCACGGTGATGCCGCCGATGGAGAGGATGAAATCCACCTCGCGCGCGGCAAAGTCATCGACGGACTTGTAGGCGGCGATGCCATATTCGTTGAGCCCGCCCGCCTTGGGCCGGGCATCATAGAGCGTTACCGCATGGCCATGCACCGCAAGGCGGTGGGCGCAGGACAGGCCCGCCGGGCCAGCGCCCACAACAGCCACGCGCTTGCCGGTTTCGGGGGCGCGGGTGAAGGGCGTGGCGGCGTGCGTTTCCATGTAATGGTCGGTGGCAAAGCGCTGCAGCTCGCCGATCTTCACCGGCTTGGCTTCGGCCTCGTTGCGCACGCAGGCCTGCTCGCACAGGGTCTCCGTCGGGCAGACGCGGGCGCACATGCCGCCAAGGATGTTCTGCGCAAAGATCGTGCGCGCCGCGCCGGTGTCGTTGCCGGTCGAGATCTGGCGGATGAACAGCGGAATGTCGATGCTGGTCGGGCAGGCGTTCACGCAGGGCGCGTCATAACAGAAGTAGCAGCGGTCACTCTCCACCCTTGCCTCATGCGGGTCGAGGCGCGGGTGCAGGTCACAGAAGTTCTGTGCATACTGGTCAGCCGGAAGGCGCGCAGGCGCAATGTCCGGACCAGATCTGGTCTCAGTCATGGGAGGATCTCCGGAAGGTGGCGATCTATGTTCGGCGCCCGTTTCTTTTTGCGAACAGGCTTATCCGCTCCCATTGAAGGAAAATTTGTCCAAACAGTCAAATATTTTTCGAAAGATCAATTATATGAAGATGATAATCATGTTTTTTGCAGGTGCTAACTGATTGAAATGATTTGGGGCAAGCGGTTCCCGATCCGCAGCCTTTCCGGCTTCATCCGGCCGGGAAAACCGGTTTTCGGGCAATCGAACCGGTCAACCCCCCTCCGTTTCCGTCCTGCCATGACTTGATCATGGCACTCACACCGTCTCGCTGCATCCGGTGAGGCGTGAGCTTGGGGTAAGGGGACGGGTGAAGTCGCCGGCAGGCTGCCTCACCTGGCGCTGTTCGGCATGGATGCCATGATCAAGTCATGGCAAGACGGTGTGTCTGAGATGGTAATCACCTGACAGTGGTCCCTCCGTAAGACTGTGCCGGCTGTCAGGTGATTTCCGTCTCAGGACACTCTATCTACTCCGGCAGCCAGAGCTTCGCCTCTTCCGCGCCGCGTTCGATGACCACGTGGGTGTTGGCGAAGACGCGGTAGGCGTGGCTCCATTCGCCGTCCGGCCAGCGCACGCGGATCTGGGCGCGTTCGGAGACGCCGAGGCCGAAATGGGCAAAGCCGAGCTGGCCGGAGGCGTGGCCGCCGCCAATCTGCAGGTCGCGCTCGATGGATTTGGTGCCTGCCCGCACGCTGATCTTGGCGCCGATGGCGTTGCGGTTGGGCTTGTCCGGCTGTTTCAGCTCCACGGCGACCCAGTTGCCGAGCGGGCGCGGGGCTTCGGCTGTGCCGGCGCCTGTGTTGCGGAACAGGCTGACGGGGGCGCTGCGGTTGACGACAATCAGATCCAGCAGGCCGTCCTGATTGAAATCGGCAAGCCCTGCGCCGCGTCCGCGCCGCTCCAGTGCGATGCCCGCAAGGTCGCCGGTTTCGGTGAAGCTGCCATCCCACTGGCCCAGCAGCAGGTTGTCCGGGTCAAAGGCGGCAAAATCCGGCATGGCTTCCACATTGCCCTTGGCGATGTAGAGGTCCCACAGGGTGTCGTTGTTCACATCCTGAAATTCCGCGTGCCAGCCGGTGGAGGGGCGCAGGTCCCCGCCCGCATAGGGCCGGTGCGCGGTAACGCCTTTTTCAAAGGCGATGTCCGCATAGACCGGCACCACCTCATCGCCTTCCTTTTCCAGCGTCTGCAGCTTGGTGTCTCCCATGCTGGTCAGCGCATATTCGGGCTGGCCGTCCACATCCAGATCAATGCTGGCAATGCCCATGCCCCAGATGGTGAGGCTGCGCCAGCCATCGGCGCGGCGGTAAAGCCTTGCAGGGCGGCCCGGCGGCACGGCCCAGAGCTGTTCTTCACCGCCCCGGTAGTAATGGCGGTCGTTGGAAATGCGCAGCGAGGCTTCGCCGGAGCGGTTCCAGTCGGTGAACATCATCGACAGGGCGCAGAAGCCCGGTGTCAGCCGCTCTGCCTGCGAATAGTCCGGCCGGTCCTGCGATTGCGGACGGAAGAGGAAATTGTCGTGGCAGGTGCCCCAGGGCGAACCGGGGAGCGAGCGGTCCACATAATTGCCGAAGGCGAGCGCCGGATAGGCGTTGCCAGCCTCCCAGACGGCGGAGAAGGAGGTTGTCCACTCGTTGCCGCCCTTGAAGCCGAGGGAGCGGTTGGCGACCTCGAACTGGCAGTCCCCTTTGCCGCGCAGCAGCAGGTTTTCGCCCTCGCGCAGTACGGCGAGGTCCGGTTCTCCGTCATTGTCGAAATCGAGCGGATAGGCGCCCAGCACCTTGGTCAGGCTGCGCTCATCGACGCCGCTATCGGTGCCTGCAAATTTCAGCGGCCCGCCGGTGGTGCTTTCGTTCACGAAAAGCCCGGCCGGGTTCTTGCCGCCGGCGATGAACAGGTCCGGCTTGCGGTCGCCGTTGCAGTCGAGAATGGCAACGCCGCCGCCGACGAAATATTCCCAGGGGCCTTCGTAGCTCTGGCGGATGCCGGCAGCTTCCGCTTCCTCCACGAAATGTGGCACGGGGGCGATTGAGTCTTTGCGCTCCTGCGCCAGCGCAGCCGTGGCGGCAAGCGGCAGCAGGGCGAGGAGAGAGGTGGTAACCGGGCGGAGCATGCTCATTTGCCAACCTCCAGGCTGCGCAGGAAGGCAATCACCGCCTGCCGGTCTTCTTCGGAAAGGGCGGCATAGGCCTTCTGCGTCTCCTCCGCCGCGCCGCCATGGGCCATGATCACCTCATGCAGGGTGGTGATGTCGTTGCGGTGGCCATAGGGCGCCGTATTGCCCACGCCCCAGAGTTCGGCGGTGATGAACACGTCCCGCTCGACGAAACGCTGGCCCAGAAGCTCGTTGCCCAGCCGGTTGTTGCGCTGGCCGGAAATCTGGTGGCGCTTGAGGTCGCCGTAAAGCGGCACCAGCACGCGGCCCCTGTCATCACGCGGCAGGGCCTTCACCCATGCGAGCGCGGACAGATCATAGACCAGCGGCGTTTCCACATCCTGCCGCCGCAAGGTGCCAGCTCCTTCCACCGGGCCCGGGTCCTCGAAGGCGAGGCTCTCCAGCGGCAGGGACGGGCGGTGGCAGGATGTGCAGCCGGTTGCGGCAAAGAGGTCCTCGCCCCTTGCGGCGGCGGCCTTCCAGTCATCGGGCAGGTTCTCCTTGCGGCCCGGCGCGGGCAGGGTGGCCTGAAAGGCGACGAGGGCAGAGACATGTTCGGGGCGGATTTCGTCCGTCACGCCGTCCATGTCGAAATCATCCGTGCCGGTCCACATGGAACCGAAGCGCTCCTGCGCCTGCATGCCATGATGCACGTTGAGCGCGTTGACCGAAAACTGGCGCAGAGAGGCGAACACGCCCTTCTGGCTGAAGGGGCGCAGCACCAGATCCCGGTCGATGCCGTCGATGGCGGAAACATCGATCGTGCCATCGGGATGGGCGGTCACCTTGCCGAAGCTGACGCCCTTGGTTTCGAGCTGGGCCGTCACTGCCACCTTGTCCGCCCGCGCCTGGCGCACGGCTTCGGCACGCTGGGCTTTCAGCTCAGCCGTCATCTCCCGCGCCAGCAGCTCGATCAGGCCGGAGCCCTGCAGGATGTTGGTGCCGCGCTCGTTGGAAAACTGCGGGTCGGAGGTGTCGAAATCGGCGCTCTCGAAGCCTTCGGAGACGAAGACATTGGCGGTGAAATCCCCGGCGCCGCCGATGACCGGCTGGTGATGGCATCCGGAGCAGGCGGCCGCATCCGGGCCGGGCATGCGGTTGAACATGTTCTCGACCGCGCGCTTGCGCTTCGTCGGTACGATGGCCTGCGTCGCCATGGGCCGTCCGGCGCCTTCCTCGCGGATGAAACGCGCCTCGAACAGGCGGCGGCCTTCTTCGGCAAGGGCTTCGAGCGCGGCGGGGCTGCCGGTCTTGCGGGCTTCATCCAGAGAGGCGCGGATGTCCTCCAGCGGCGGCGTGTGATCAACGTTCCGCTCGCTCCAGCTCTGCGCCTGCGCAGATGCCGCAAGGCCCAGCCACAGCGCCCCTGCTCCTGCAAGTGCCGCTGCAAAAGGCGGCCATATGCGGCCTCGTTCCTGTCTCCCCCTCATGCCGTCTCTCCCCCCGGCTGCGGTTCATATGTGCCGCAGCAATCAGATCCCTTTTCTGGCGCCTTGCCGGATGAGGCTCGCTCGGGGGCTTATGCCCTCCGGCTGCCCGGTCAGGTTTTCATCCAGCCGCCGCATCGCCTGCGCAACAAGACCGCGGCGGATGAAGTCCTCGTTCCATTCCACCACGTCGATCACCAGATGCCGCCGCAAGTCCTCCACCAGCACCTCCTCAAGTGCCTGATGCATGCCGGCTTCCATGAATTCGAAGGCCTCGATGCCCGCGCCGGTCAGCACGATGCGCGCCGGCTCGATGATGGCCAGCAGCCGCGCCAGGCCGGTGCCGAGCGCCCTGCCTGCGCCGTCGAAGACCGCACGCACATGGGCGTCCCCGGCTTTCGCCTTTGCGTAAAGGTCGTCAAAGGTCTGGCTGTTGACCGGCAGTGAACGCGGGTCCGTGTCTTCGGGCAGATCCAGCACCTGCCGCAGCAGGGCATAATCGGCGAGATACGCCTCAAGGCAGCCGCGCTTGCCGCAGCGGCACAGGGCGCCGCCGGGAATGTGGTTCGCATGGCCGATTTCCGCCGCTGCGCCTGTCGCGCCGACGAAAAGGTGGCCATCGAGAAACAGCCCCATGCCGACGCCGTAATCCACCATCACCACGGCAAAGGTGCCGCTGTAGCGCTCCGGCTCAGACCAGTGCAGCGCCTCGGTGATCATGTTGGTGTCGTTGGTCAGGAAGCACCGCGCGCCCAGCCGGGTGCGGATGGGCGCAACGACGGGAATATTGCGGCCGTTGAAGGCCGGGCTCCAGACGATCTCGCCGCGCACCCGGTCCACGATACCCTGCGAGGCGACGCCGATTTCCTGCACGGTCGCCGGATTGGCGCCCGACTCCTCAACGAAGCTTGTGATGGTGCTGCACAGAAGATCGGGAAAGCTTTCCGCATCGGCCCGCGTGGTGTCGAAGGGATATTTGCGGCTGAAGATGATCCGGCCGGTAAAATCGGCCAGCGCCAGATCGATCCAGTTGACCGAAATGCGCAGACTGATGACGCTGGCCGCGGCGCCGTTGAGGGCCAGCATGCTGCGCGGCCGGCCCCGTGACTGGGCAGCGCGCGGCTCTTCGGTCTCGATCCCGGCAATCAGGCCTTCATCCAGCATGTCGGAGGTGATGGCGGTGATCGTCGCCGGGCTGAGGCGCGTGGCCCGTCCCAGATCGATGCGCGCCATCTGCCCTTCGCGCCGCAGCGTCTGCAGGATGATGCTGCGGTTGCGTTTGCGGATCTGGTCCCTGTTCGCTGTCTGCGTCATGTCCTGACGTAGTTCCCGTGCTGTTTCCGTCCCTGACCTGCCAGTCTTTATGCCGCCAGCATGGTCTTCAGCGTAATGAAACCGTTTCCGGTCTCCAAAAGCATGTTGACAGGCGGCGAGCTTTGGAGCAACTTTTTTTCGGGCGCCGAAAAAAATAAAGGTCCGCCCGCTGAGATGGGGGTTCGACACTCTCAGGATTGAAGGAGGCGGCGCCGGGAGAAGGGTGACGCCTTTCAGGAGGAAACAACGCAATGCGCAAGATTGCCATGATTTTTGCGGGCGCGCTCATGTCTGCGACCGCTCTGACTGCTGCCGCACAGGCGCAGGATGTCGTCGTCGGTGTGAGCTGGTCCAACTTCCAGGAAGAACGCTGGAAGACCGACGAAGGCGCGATCAAGGCCGCTCTGGAAGCTGCCGGTGCCAAGTACATCTCTGCTGATGCCCAGAGCTCCTCTGCCAAGCAGCTGTCCGACATCGAAGCCCTGATCGCACAGGGCGCCACCGCCCTCGTGATTCTCGCACAGGACGCCCAGGCCATTGGCCCGGCCGTGCAGGCCGCTGCCGACGAAGGCATTCCGGTTGTCGCCTATGACCGCCTGATCGAAGATGCCCGCGCTTTCTACCTGACCTTCGACAACGTGGAAGTGGGCCGCATGCAGGCCCGCGAAGTCCTGAAGGCTGCGCCGGAAGGCAACTATGTCATGATCAAGGGCTCCTCCACGGACCCGAACGCCGACTTCCTGCGCGGCGGCCAGCAGGAAGTCCTGCAGGAGGCGATTGACGCAGGCAAGGTCAAGATCGTGGGCGAAGCCTACACCGACGGCTGGCTTCCGGCCAACGCCCAGCGGAACATGGAACAGATCCTGACCGCCAACGACAACAAGGTGGACGCCGTTGTTGCTTCCAACGATGGCACCGCAGGCGGCGCCGTTGCCGCTCTGGCGGCCCAGGGCATGGAAGGCATTCCGGTTTCCGGCCAGGACGGCGACCATGCCGCTCTGAACCGCATCGCCAAGGGCACCCAGACGGTTTCCGTGTGGAAGGACTCGCGCGAACTCGGCAAGACGGCTGCCGAAATCGCCGTGGCTCTCGCCAAGGGCGGTGATCTGGGCAGCGTTGAAGGCGCCGCCCAGTGGACCTCGCCGGCCGGCACCGAGATGACGGCGCGCTTCCTCGCTCCGGTCGCGATCACCAAGGACAACCTCAATGTTGTCGTGGACGCAGGCTGGATCAGCAAGGACGCACTCTGCCAGGGCGTTTCCGGCGGCCCGGCTCCCTGCAACTAAGGCCTGACCGGTCAAGACCTTGCACTGCCCCGGATGGTTCCGGGGCAGTGTTTCCGATGTGAAACCGCAGCGCTTGCTTGACTGACCTTGGGTCACGCGCTCCAATCGGCACATCAGGACCGGCTTTTCAACCAGGAGCACTTCGATGTCGAATGCAGACCTGTCCGGGGCGAGGACTCCGGCGGCCCGCTCGTTTTTATCCGCGCTGCAGCTGGACACGCGCCTGCTGGGCATGATCGGGGCGTTCATCGTCCTCTGTCTCGTGTTCAACGTGATCACGGACGGGCGTTTCCTGACACCGCGCAACATCTTCAACCTGACGATCCAGACCGTCTCGGTCGCCATCATGGCAACGGGCATGGTCTTCGTCATCGTCACCCGCCACATCGATCTGTCCGTCGGTTCGCTCCTGGCGACGGTCGCGGCGGTGATGGCGGTCGTGCAGACGCAGGTTCTGCCTTCAATGCTTGGCCTCGGCCATCCGTCCATCTGGATCCTTGCCATTCTCGCCGGTCTGGTGGCCGGTGTCGCGATCGGCGCGGCGCAGGGCTGGATGATCGGCTATCTCGGCATTCCCGCCTTCATCGTCACGCTTGGCGGTTTGCTGGTCTGGCGCAACGTGGCCTGGTTCATCACCGACGGCAAGACGATCGGCCCCCTCGACCAGACCTTCCTGCTGCTCGGCGGCACGGGCGGCTCGCTTGGCGAAACCTGGTCCTGGATCTTCGGGCTCGTCTGCGTTGCAGCTTCCATGGCCCTGTTGTTCTCGGCCCGCAAGCGCCGCGCCTCGCATGGCTTTTCCGTGAAGCCTGCGTGGGCCGAAGCCGTGATTGCAGCGGTGATCTGCGGTGCCATCCTCGGTTTCGTCGCCGTGCTCAATGCCTATGACATGCCGGTGCAGCGCGTGCAGCGCCTGTTTGCGGATCGCGGCGAGACCATGCCGGAAGGCTTCCGCATGGGCTACGGCATTCCGATCTCGGTGCTGGTGCTGATCGTCGTGGCGGTTGCCATGACCATCGTTGCCCGCCGTACCCGCCTTGGCCGCTACATCTTCGCAACCGGTGGCAATCCGGATGCGGCCGAATTGTCGGGCATCAACACCCGCCTGCTGACGGTCAAGATCTTCGCGCTGATGGGTGGTCTTTGCGCCATCTCCGGTGCGGTGGCCGCAGCCCGTCTCGGCTTCTCCACCAATGACATCGGCACGCTGGACGAACTGCGCGTCATCGCAGCGGCCGTCATCGGCGGCACGGCGCTCTCCGGTGGTGTCGGCACCATCTACGGAGCGATCCTGGGTGCGCTGATCATGCAGTCGCTGCAATCCGGCATGGCCATGGTGGGTGTGGATGCACCGCTCCAGAACATCGTCGTCGGCATCGTGCTGGTCTTTGCAGTCTACGTCGACATCATCTACCGCAAGCGCACGGGGGATTGATCCATGGCGCCTCTGGTCGAAATGAAAGACATCTGCATCTCGTTCGGCGGGGTGCGTGCGGTGGATCATGTGTCCATCGACCTCTTCCCCGGTGAAGTGGTGGGCCTGCTGGGCCACAATGGCGCGGGCAAGTCGACGCTGATCAAGATCCTGTCCGGCGCCTACCGCCAGGACAGCGGCGAGATCCTGATCGATGGCCAGCACGCCACGATCCACAGCCCGCGTGATGCGCGCAAGTACAACATCGAGACGATCTACCAGACGCTGGCGCTGGCCGATAACCTCGATGCCGCTTCCAACCTGTTCCTCGGCCGCGAGCTGGTGACGCCATTCGGCTTCGTTGATGATGACGGGATGGAAGCCGAGACGCGCAAGATCATGGGACGGCTCAACCCGAACTTCAAGAAGTTCAAGGCTCCGGTGAAGGCCCTCTCGGGCGGTCAGCGCCAGTCGGTCGCCATTGCCCGCGCGGTCTATTTCAACGCCCGCATCCTGATCATGGACGAGCCGACGGCTGCCCTTGGCGTGCATGAAACCCAGATGGTGGCGGAACTGATCGAGGAGCTGAAGCGTCAGGGCCTCGGCATCTTCCTCATCAGCCACGACATCCACGATGTGTTCAAGCTGTGTGACCGCATTGCCGTGATGAAGAACGGCCAGCTGGTCGGCACCGCGAAGACCACGGATGTGACCGATGATGACGTGCTGGGCATGATCATTCTCGGCAAGTGCCCTCCCGGCGCAACGCCGGGACCGGGCGCGCTCAACGATGTAGCCGCGGCCTGAACGCCTGACCACTTGACCACGCGGGAGCCTGCGGCATCGCAGGCTCTGGCAGAAACGGCCGTCATCGGCTAGAAGAAGCAGTCCCCGGACGGGCGCGCACAGAAGCGTCGCCTGCTCCGGGGTTCTTTCGGATCAATTTTGAGGGGCGTACCTCATGCATATCGGCCTTGATATCGGCACCAGTTCGGTGAAGGCGATCCTGATGGATGACAGCCAGGCGGTGATCGCCTCGGCCAGTGCCCATCTGACGGTCGAGCGCCCGCATCCCGGCTGGTCGGAGCAGGACCCGGACAGCTGGTGGACGGCGCTGGAACAGGCGATGGACGAGCTTGCCGCCTCCCACCCCAAGGAGATGGCAGCGGTGCGCGGCATTGGCCTGTCCGGCCACATGCACGGGGCCACCTTGCTGGATGCGGCAGACAAGCCGCTGCGCCCCTGCATCCTGTGGAATGATGGCCGCTCCGCCGCGCAATGCGCGGATCTGGAAGCGCGCGAGCCCCGGTTCCTCAGCCTTGGCGGCAACCGGGTGATGCCGGGCTTCACAGCGCCGAAGCTGCAATGGGTGCGCGAGAACGAGCCGGAGATCTTTGCCCGCACGGCCAAGGTGCTGCTGCCGAAGGATTACGTCCGCCTGCGCCTGACCGGCGAGCATGTGGGCGACATGTCGGACAGTGCCGGCACGCTGTGGATGGATGTGGCCGCCCGCGACTGGTCCGATGCGCTGCTTGAAGCGACCGGTCTCAACCGCAGCCACATGCCGCGCCTTGTTGAGGGCTCGGATGCCAGCGGCCGCCTGCGGCCGGAACTGGCGCAGCGCTGGGGCATGACTTCTGCCCCGGTGGTGGCCGGTGGCGGCGGCGACAATGCGGCCTCGGCCTGCGGCACGGGTGCGGTAAAGCCGGGCTCGGCCTTCGTCTCGCTCGGTACCTCCGGCGTGCTGTTCGTCACCAATGACCGGTTCTCGCCGAATGTGGGCAGCGCCGTGCATGCCTTCTGCCATGCGGTGCCGGATACATGGCACCAGATGGGCGTGATCCTGTCGGCAACCGACAGCCTCAACTGGCTGTCCAAGGTGCTGCGCCGCCCGGCGCATGAGCTGACGGGGCTCGTCACGGAGTTGAAGCGGCCTTCGGATGTGATGTTCATGCCGTATCTGGGCGGTGAGCGCACGCCGCATAATGACGTGGCGATCCGGGGCGGCTTCTTCGGCATTTCGCATGACACGGATGAGGCGGAGCTGACCCATGCGGTGCTGGATGGCGTTGCCTTTGCCCTGATGGACTGCCTTGCGGCGCTGACCTCTGCCGGCACGAAGGTGGAGCGTGTCACCGCCGTGGGCGGCGGTTCGCGCTCGCGCGTCTGGCTGGAGATCATCGCCACCGTTCTGGGCGTTACCGTCGATCTGCCGCAGGATGGCGACTTCGGCGCCGCGCTTGGCGCTGCCCGCCTCGGTCAGGCGGCGGCGGATGGCTACTCCGATGCGCTGTTCAGCGCCCCGCCGATGGCCGCTGCCATCGACCCCAATCCCGCTCTTCGTTCCGCCTATGGCGAGGCCTATGCCCGCTGGCGCAAACTCTATCCCGCAGTGAAGGAGATCTGACGTGGCTACTGGTTTTTTTGACGGCCTGGAGCCGGTCCGCTTTGTTGGCCCGGATGCCAGGGACCCCTATGGCTACCGCTTTTACGACAAGGACCGGGTGGTCCTCGGCAAGCGCATGGAAGACCATCTGCGCCTTGCCATCTGCTACTGGCACTCGTTCTGCTGGCCGGGCGGCGACCCGTTCGGCGGCGACACCTTCCAGCGCAAGTGGATGGCCGCCGGTGATCCGATGGAACAGGCCCGTCTGAAGGCCGACGTTGCCTTCGAGATGTTCCAGCTGCTGGACATGCCCTTCTTCACCTTCCACGACCGCGACATCGCGCCGGAAGGGGCGACGCTGGCCGAGAGCAACGCCAATGTGAACGCCATCGCCGACATCTTTGAAAAGAAGATGGCCGAGACGGGCGTGAAGCTGCTGTGGGGCACGGCGAACCTCTTCTCCAACCGCCGCTTCATGAGCGGTGCCGCCACCAACCCGGATCCGGAAATCTTCGCCTATTCGGCAGCGCAGGTGAAAAACGCCATGGACGTGACCAAGCGTCTGGGCGGTGCAAACTACGTGCTGTGGGGCGGCCGCGAGGGCTATGAAACCCTTCTCAACACCGACCTGAAGCGCGAACTGGACCAGCTCGGCCGCTTCCTGTCCATGGTGGTCGAGTACAAGCACAAGACCGGCTTCAAGGGCACCATCCTGATCGAGCCGAAGCCGCAGGAGCCGACCAAGCACCAGTATGACTATGATGTCGCCACCGTCTTCGGTTTCCTCAAGGCTTATGGTCTGGAGAACGAAGTGAAGGTGAACATCGAGCAGGGGCATGCGATCCTTGCCGGTCACTCCTTCGAGCACGAGCTGGCGCTGGCCAATGCACTGGGCATCTTCGGCTCGGTGGACATGAACCGCAACGACTACCAGTCGGGCTGGGATACGGACCAGTTCGCCATGAACGTTCCGGAACTGGCGCTCGCCTATTACGAGATCCTGAAAGGTGGCGGCTTCACCACCGGCGGCACCAACTTCGACAGCAAGATCCGCCGTCAGTCGATTGACGCGGTGGATCTGATCCAGGGCCACATCGGCTCGGCAGACGCCATCGCTCGCGGCCTGCTGGCTGCGGCCGCCATGATCGAGGATGGCCGTCTCGGCGGCTTCGTCGAAGACCGTTACGCCGGCTGGTCCAAGCCGGAAAACGCTGCAATCCTCAAGGGTGACGTGTCGCTGGAAGCTCTGGCTGACCGCGTTCATGCCACGGATCTTGAGCCGCAGCCGAAGTCCGGCCGTCAGGAATATCTGGAAAGTCTCGTCAACCTCTTCGTTTGACGTCTTGCAATCATCCGTCCCTGCTCTGGAGAAAATCCGGGGCAGGGGTGGACTTTTCCCGCGTGTGTCTTAAACTGAGCACATGCAACATTCTGTCCGTCTGCAGCCCGATAGTGCTCTTTTTCTCGATTTTGATGGCACGCTGGCAGCTCTTGCGCCCCGGCCGGAGCTTGTAGACGTTGATGAACAAGTGATCAGCTTTCTGAGCCGGATCAATGATTGTCTGGGCGGCGCCGTGGCCATTCTCACCGGCCGGCCCATTTCCCAGATCGACGGATTTCTCCACCCCCTCGCACTGCCCGCCGCCGGCCTCCATGGGCTTGAATGGCGCAGCACCGCTGCTGCTGATCCCGTGCGTGCCGAAGCTTCGCCGGACCTGCAGTATCTGCGGAGGTCGGTCGAAGCCAGCGGGCTGCTGGCCGACGGCATCATGCTGGAAGACAAGGGTGCGGCCATCGCGCTGCATTACAGGTCCGTTCCCCATCTGGAAGGCGCGCTGGAGGCTTATCTTGCGCGTACCCTGACCGGGCTGCCGGATCTGCATGTCCTGCGCGGCAAGATGGTGATGGAAGTCAAACCCGCGACCCATGACAAGGGGCTGGCGCTGCGCCAGTTCATGGAGCTGCCGCCCTTCCGCGGGCGGGTGCCGGTCTTTGCAGGCGATGATGTGACGGATGAGGATGCCATGGCGGCCGCGCTTGCCCTTGGCGGCAGCGCGCTCAAGGTGGGGGAGGGGCCAACCTGTGCACCCGCACGGCTGCCGGATGTGGCTGCGGTCACGGACTGGCTGGCGCAGCAGGTGCGCCATCTCACAGCTTAACTCCGGCAAACGGCGGTTTCAGGGTGTCTGGAACAGCCATTGCGGGAACTCTTTGCTGCCTTGACTGTTCAGTCAATGGCGTTGTGCGCCGCATAAGTAAGGTCAAGGCGTGATGCGTCAGCATCCCGGAACCTTGGTTTCACTGTGTCTTGAGAGGGCATTTCATCTGCTGCCTGCCTGCTGTCAGGCTTCCGGCACATCAATCAGAGCAAAGGAGGCGAAGGCCATGGGACGGCTTGTTGTGGTATCAAATCGGGTGGGCCCGATGAAGGACACAGGCAAGGCTGGAGGGCTCGCCGTGGCTCTGGTCGATGCGCTCACGAGTTCCGGCGGACTGTGGTTCGGCTGGAGCGGCAAGATCTCCGAGGAAGGCACCTTCGGCCCCTTTCAGCAGCAGAAGACGAAGTCGGTCCAGCTGGTGCAGATCGACATGAACCAGGCCGACCATGACAGTTTCTACGCCGGCTATGCAAACCGGACGCTCTGGCCGGTGCTGCATTACCGGCTTGATCTGGCTGTCTTCGACCGGGCCTTTGAAAACGGCTACCGGCATGTGAACGAGCGCTTTGCCTCCCGGCTGCATCCGCTGCTGCAACAGGATGATTTCGTCTGGGTGCATGACTATCACTTCATGCCGCTGGCCGCGACGCTGCGCCAGATGGAGGTGAAGGTTCCCATCGGCTTCTTCCTGCACATTCCGTTTCCGGCGCCGGAGGTTCTGGCGGCGCTGCCCAATGCGGGCGCGCTCATCCGCACCATGCTGGCCTATGACGTGATCGGCTTCCAGACCTCGCGCGATGCCGCCAACTTCCGCCGCTTCGTGGTGGATGAGCTGGGGGGCACCAAGGGTGCGGGCGGAGTGGTGAAACTGCAGGACCGGCAGGTGCTGGTGAAGGCCTATCCCATCGGCATTGACGCGGAGGCCTTCGCACGGTTTCCCGAGACGCCGGATGCGCAGCGGAACTCCGCCCGCCTTGCCAAGCAGCTGGCCGGGCGGCGCCAGATCGTCGGCGTGGACCGGATCGATTACACCAAGGGTCTGCCGGAGCGCTTCCGTGCCTTTGCCCGGCTGCTGGAGGATTACCCGGAAAATCAGGGGCAGGTGTCGCTGATGCAGGTGGCGCCGCCGTCCCGGGCGGAACTCGATGCCTATATCGATATCCGGCGCGAGCTGGAGGGGCTGACCGGCCATGTCAACAGCCGCTTCTCGCAGCTGGACTGGACGCCGATCCGCTTTCTGGCGCGGGCCTTTCCGCGCCGGGTGCTGGCGGGAATCTACCGGTCGAGCCACGTCGGGCTGGTGACGCCGCTGCGCGATGGCATGAACCTTGTGGCCAAGGAATATGTGGCGGCGCAGGCACCGGAGGATCCGGGGGTGCTGGTGCTGTCCCGCTTTGCCGGTGCGGCAGAAGGCATGCCGGAGGCGATCAGCGTCAATCCCTATTCGGATGAAGACGTGGCGCGCGGGCTGCAGCGGGCTCTGACCATGCCGCTGGACGAGCGCCGCGCCCGCTGGCAGCCGATGTTTGACCGGCTGTGCCGCGAGGACGCGAAGAACTGGTCTTCTTCTTTTGTCGCAGATCTCATGGCATCCCGGCGGGAGGTTGGGGCCTCGTTGACGGCGGCCTGATGCGAAGGCGGGTGCCGCCGCCATATCCCTCCTTGAGTTGCGCAGGCCCCGCCACCTTCCGGCAGCGGGGCTCTCGGGCTCAGGTTACTCCGCAGCATCCACCTTGATGACGCCGCGGCGGATCTGGTCTTCCTCGATGGATTCAAACAGGGCGCGGAAGTTGCCCTCGCCGAAGCCTTCATCGCCCTTGCGCTGGATGAATTCGAAGAAGATCGGCCCGATGACGGTCTTGGAGAAGATCTGCAAGAGGATCTTCGTCATGCCGCCGTTCACAACGCCTTCGCCGTCGATGAGGATGCCGTGCTTCTTCATCCGTTCCAGCGGCTCGTCATGGCCGTTCACGCGGGCCTTGGACATTTCGTAATAGGTGTCCGGCGGGCCGGGCATGAATTTCAGGCCGTTGTCCGCCAGAAGGTCGGTGGCGCTGTAGATGTCATCCGTGCCCACCGCGATGTGCTGGATGCCTTCGCCCTTGTACTTGCGCAGATACTCTTCGATCTGGCTAGTGTCGTCCTTGGACTCGTTCAGCGGAATGCGGATCTTGCCGCAGGGCGAGGTGATGGCGCGGCTGACAAGGCCGGTGATGCGCCCGTCGATGTCGAAATAGTGGATCTGCCGGAAGCCGAAGAGGTTGCGGTAGAAGTCCCACCACTTGTCCATATTGCCCCGGTAGACATTGTGGGTGAGATGGTCGAGGTAATAGAAGCCGACGCCTTGCGGCTTCGGATCAACCGGCCCCAGCCACTCGAACTCCGCCGAATAGGCCGAGCCCTTCTCGCCATACTGATCGATGAAATAGAGCAGCGAACCGCCGATCCCGATGATGGCCGGCACGTCCAGCGTCTTGCCGTCCCCTTCATAGGGCGTTGCGCCCATCTTTACCGTATGGTCAAACGCCTTTTGTGCATCCACCACGCGCCAGGCCATGGCCGGGGCGCAGGGGCCGTGGGCTTCGACGAAACGCATGCCGTAGGAGCCGGGCTCGGCATTGAGGATGTAGTTTACATCGCCCTGACGGTAGACGGTGATGTTTTTCGTCCTGTGCTTCGCTACGGGGCTGTAGCCCATGCGGCGGAACAGGGCGTCCAGCTTCTCGGGCTCCGGATGGGCAAATTCCACGAACTCGAAGCCGTCGGTGCCTGCCGGGTTGTCTGCCGTGATGGTGGCGGGCGGTGCGTCGTGCGGGAAAGGTCCCATGCTGTCCTCCTCTTGATGGTGAGACAAGCTTGCGCTCTGGTGCGCGCAATGTGTGTGCAAAGGACGTAAAATCCCGTAAGGTGGTGCAAGTTTTGTGCGTGCTTTCCCTGGTAGGTGCATCGTCGTGCAGGTTGACAGCTTTGATCTGCGGCTTCTGTCCGCGCTTCAGGAAAATGCCGCCCTCACCAACCAGCAGCTGGGGGAGCGGATCGGGCTCTCTGCCAGCCAGATTTCCCGCCGCCGGCAGGCGCTGGAAGCAGAGGGCATCATCCGCCGCTACCGGGCGGATCTGGCGACCGAGCGGCTGGGCTTTTCGGTGACGGCTTTTGTCGGCGTCACCCTTGGTGCGCACAGCCGCGAGAATGCCCGCCGCTTCCGCGCCATGGTGCAGGCCATGCCCGAGGTGCAGGAGGCCCATACGCTGACGGGCGACGTGGATTACATGCTGAAGATCGTGGTGCCGGACCTGAAGGCGCTGAGCCGGGTGATCAATGACGACCTGCTGCCGCATGAGGCGGTGCAGAACGTGCGCTCCTCCATCGCCATGGAAACGCTGAAGGATGACAATCTTCTGCCTCTGGACAGTGTTCCCGCCGGGCGCTGACTTGCAGCGGGGCAGCCAAGCCACCATCTGAGGCTGACGCAAGGTTTGCCAAGGAGCCTCCAGACATGTTCGATGCGAAATCCCTTCTCGATCAGGTGATGGGTGCGGCCTCCCGCTCCGGTCTTGCACAAGGCGGCAAGACCGGCGGCTCCGGTGACCTGATGTCCCGCGGCAAGGATTTCCTGTCGTCGAACGCAGGCGGGCTGGCTGCTGGCGGGCTCGCCGGACTTCTGCTCGGCAGCAAGTCCGCGCGCAAGATCGGCGGCAAGGCGGTCACCTATGGCGGCCTCGCGCTGGTCGCAGGCCTCGCCTACAAGGCTTACCGCGATTATCAGACCGGCCAGCAAAATGGCGGCCAGCCGCCGAGCCCGCAGCAGCGGGCCCCGCTGGAACTGGAAGCCCCGCGCGGCACGGCCTTTGACCCGGAGCGCGCGCCCGGCGGCAGCCAGATCGTGGCCCGGACCCTGCTCAGCGCCATGATCGCCGCTGCCAAGGCGGACGGCCATATCGACGCGGAAGAACAGCGCCGCATCTTCGGCAAGATGGATGAGGCCGGGCTTGATTCCGAATCCAAGGCTTTCCTGATGGACGAGCTGCACGCCCCGCTCGATCTCGACAAGATCGTCAACAGCGCCACGTCGCCGGAAACCGCCGCCGAGATCTACGCCGCCTCGCGGCTTGCCATTGATCCCGATCACGCCGCGGAAAAAGCCTATCTCCAGATGCTCGCCGCCCGGCTGAACCTTGATCCGGCGCTGGTGGACGAGATCGAGATGGCCGTGCGCGAACAGGAAATGGCGTAATTCCATGCCCGCCCTTTGACGGTCTTGACCGGACCGCGCCTGCGTGTCTCCACTTGTGCCAAAGAACACGGGTGGAAACATGCAGGATCTGGGCGAGTGGGATTATGTGATCGTCGGCGCTGGCTCGGCGGGCTGCGTGCTGGCGAACCGGCTGTCGCAGGATCCGGACATCCGGGTGCTACTGCTGGAAGCGGGCGGGCGGGACAGCTATCACTGGATCCATATTCCCGTCGGCTATCTCTATTGCATGGGCAATCCGCGCACGGACTGGTGTTTCCGCACGGCGGCGGAACCGGGGCTGAACGGGCGCGCGCTCAATTATCCGCGCGGCAAGGTGCTGGGCGGCTGCTCGTCGATCAACGGCATGATCTACATGCGCGGTCAGGCCCGTGATTATGACGGCTGGCGCCAGCTTGGCCTCACTGGCTGGGGTTGGGAGGATGTGTTGCCGCATTTCCGCGCCTCAGAGGACCACTACCAGTGGAACGATGATCTGCACGGGCAGGGCGGCGGGCTCAGGGTGGAGCAGCAGCGCCTGTCCTGGGACGTGCTGGACAGTTTCCGTGAAGCCTGCGCCGAAACGGGCATTCCCAAGGTGGATGACTTCAACCGGGGCGACAATTTCGGCTCGTCCTATTTTCAGGTGAACCAGAAGCACGGCATCCGCTGGAACACGGCCAAGGGCTTCCTGCGCCCGGCGCTGAAGCGGCCCAATCTGCGTGTGGTGACGCAGGCGGAGGTGACCAGCGTTCTTCTGGATGGCCGCCGCGCCTCTGGCGTTGCGCTGACGGTGAAGGGGCAGCCTGCCACGGCACGGGCGCGCGGCGAGGTGATCCTTGCTGCCGGGGCAGTGAAGTCACCGCATATTCTGGAGCTGTCGGGCATCGGCAATCCGGATGTTCTGGACCGCATCGGTGTCACTGTCCGGCATTCCCTGCCGGAGGTGGGCGAGAATCTTCAGGATCATCTGCAGCTGCGCACCATCTTCAAGGTGCATGGGGCAAAGACGCTGAACCAGATGGCGGGCAATCTTTTCGGCAAGGCGCGCATCGCGCTGGAATATGCGCTGAGCCGCTCTGGCCCCATGTCCATGGCGCCCAGCCAGCTGGGCGTCTTTGCCAGGTCTGATCCCTCCTTCGAGACGGCTAACATCGAATATCACGTGCAGCCGCTGTCGCTCGACAAGTTCGGCGAGCCGCTGCACCCCTTCCCGGCGATCACCGCCAGCGTCTGCAATCTGCGGCCCGACAGCCGGGGCCATGTGCATGCGCTGACGGGCCATGCGAAGGACCAGCCGGAGATCCGCCCGAATTATCTCTCCGCTGCGGCTGACCGGCAGGTGGCGGCGGACAGCATCCGCCTCACCCGGCGGATCATGGAAGCCCCGGCCATGGCCCGCTACCGGCCGGAGGAATATCTGCCCGGCCCCTCGCTGCAGAGCGATGAGGAGCTGGCGCGGGCAGCCGGCGATATCGGCACCACCATCTTCCACCCCACCAGCACCTGCCGCATGGGTGCGGATGAGGCCAGCGTCGTGGATGGGCGGCTGCGGGTGCGGGGCATTGAAGGCCTGCGTGTCGTGGATGCTTCCGTCATGCCGCTGATCACCTCCGGCAACACCAACGCCCCCACCGTCATGATCGCGGACAAGGGCGCGGCGATGTTGCGGGAGGACCGGCGTCAGGGCGCTGCGGTGGCTGCGGCCTGATCTGCATCCGGGGAGGTTATGCCGCGACCGGCCCCACATAGCGTGAGGCGGGACGGATGAGGCGGCCGGTGGCGCGCTGCTCGGCCACATGGCCGCACCAGCCGATGGCCCGGCCCACGGCGAACAGGGGCGTGAACAGGCTGCGGTCTATGCCCGCCGCTTCCAGCATCACGGCGGTGTAATACTCCACATTGGTCTGCAGGGGCCGGTCCGGCTTGTGGCGGGCCAGTGCGGCAAGTGCTGCCTGCTCAACCCCTTGCGCCAGGATCAGCCGTCCGGCGTTGGAGGGCAGTTCCGCAAGACCTGCCTTCAGCACATCGGCGCGCGGGTCGCGGGTGCGGTAGATGCGGTGGCCGAAGCCCATCAGCCGCTTGCCGTCCTTCAGCGCCCGTTCGATCCAGCGTTCCGCCCGGTCCGAGGTGCCGATGGCATCAAGCATGTCCAGCACCGGTCCCGGCGCGCCGCCATGCAGCGGGCCCTTCAGCGCTCCCATGGCGCCGATGACGGCAGAAGCCATGTCCGCGCCCGTCGAGGCAATGACTCGGGCGGTGAATGTGGAGGCGTTGAAGCCGTGATCGAGAATGGTCACGAGATAGCGGTCGACCGCCGCCGCCGCCCGTGCATCCGGCGCCTTGCGCGTAAGCATGCGCAGCATGTCTTCCGAGCTGCGCAGGCTGAGGTCGGGCATCACCGGGGCAAGGCCCTGGCTGATCCGCCAGCCTGCGGCCAGAAACACCGGCAGGCTGCCGCACAGCACCACGGGATCTTCGTCCGCCCCTTCGCTGGCCAGCGCCGAAAGCCCCAGCCGCATCAGCTCGTAGGTGCCGAGCTTCGGCGAGGCGGCCTGCAGCACGGGCAGGGCACGGGCCGCCGTGGCACGGGCCTCGGCAAAGCGGGCCGTCAGCTCCGCGCCGCGCGGCACGCGCAGGATATCAGCCCAGAAGAAGCTGGCTGCCTCCTCGTAGGTGAGCTTTCCGGCGAGGTCTTCGATGGGCCTGCCGCGCAGCACCAGCCGTCCGCCTTCGCCGTCCACTTCACTGAGGATCGTGGCGGCAGCGGTGATGCCATCTAGGCCTTCGGCCTGTGCGCCGGTGAAAACCGGGTTGGGGTAAGCGAGCGTCATGGAAAAACTCCCTCCTTTGCCGTCTGAACGGCATGAAAGGAGGAATGCTTGATCTGGTCAATATTGATAGATACAATCAATATATGAGCCAGCCGCTTTATCTCTCCGCCCGCGAGGCCGTCGCCGAACTCGGCATCCAGCCGGCCACCCTCTATGCCTATGTCAGCCGGGGCCTGATCCGCTCCGTGCCGGGGCCGGGCAAGCAGAAGCGCTATGATGCCAGCGACATCCGCAAACTGCTGGTGCAGCGCGACAAGCCCGAGCCGCAGGGCGGGGCAAGGCCCTTGTCCGGGGATCCGGTGCTGGAAACCCGGCTCACCCACATTGGCGAGGATGGGCCCTGGTATCGGGGGCACAGGGCAACCGATCTTGCCAGGAGCCTGACGCTGGAAGCCACTGCCGCTCTGCTCTGGGACTGCGAGGAGGACCCTTTCGCCGGGACGGTCAGCATGCAGCTGCCGCTCTTTCCGGACGGGATGGGTGCAGTGGAGCGGCTGATGACGGCGCTGGCCGCCTGGCCCGTGTCCGACCCTTCCGCCTACACCCGCTCGCCGCAATTGCTGCTGCGCAAGGGGGCCGCTTTCGTGCGGGTTGCAGCGGCCGCATTGCTGGGACGGGCGGAGGTGTCGAGCCTGCCGGTGCATGAGCAACTGGCGCAGTGCTGGCTGGTGCCCGGCCGTTCCGGTGCCGGGGGAGTTTCAGCTGCAGACGGCGCGGATCTGATCCGGGCCGCGCTCGTCCTCTCCGCCGATCATGAGCTCAACACCAGCGCCTTCACCGTGCGCTGCGCCGCCTCCACCCGTGCGCCCCTGCATGCGGCGCTGATTGCTGGGGCTGGCGCCTTCACTGGTCCCCGGCATGGGGCGGCGTCCGACCGGGTGGGGCTGTGGTTCGATCAGATCCATTCAGCAGCGGATGCAGAAGCAGTGCTGCACGAGCGGCTGATGCTGGGAGAGCCGCTGCATGGGTTCGGCCATTCGGTCTACCGCAGCAAGGATCCGCGCGGAGACATGCTGCTGGACATGCTGAAGGCGAAGAAGGGAGGTGGGCCAGCGGCGGAACTGGCGGCCATCGTCATCGATCTGGCGCGGGATCTGTTCGGTCTGGAGCCGAACATCGATTTTGCCTTCGCCGTTCTGCGCCGCGCCCTCGGTCTGCCGCCGCAGGCGGGCAAGACCATCTTCTGCGCCGGGCGCATGGTGGGCTGGATAGCCCATGCCCTGGAGCAATACGCCACTCCCGAGCAGATCCGCCCCCGCGCCATCTACACCGGCGAACGCCCGCGCAAGTGAGAGCGGCCCCGTCCATGGACGGAGCCGCATCATCCCGTTTCAGGGGCCGGCTTCAGACGATGCTGCCGAGCTTCATGGCAACGGCCATGTTGCCCTCGACCTTGATCTTGCCGGTCATGAAGGCCATCGTCGGGTTCAGCTCACCAGCCAGAAGGTCAGCGAGGTTATCCGACGAGATCTTGATGGTGCAGTCGGCGTCCTTGTCCTCGTTGGTGACGGTCGAGCCGTCGAGGAAGATGACGCCATCGCTGCCGCAATCAAACTTCACGGTGTCGTCGATGCCGCCGCCAGCTACTTTTGCACGTACGGCTTCGGTCAGTTCCTGCAGGCTCATTCGTTCCATCTCCCGTGGCGCAGGGCAAATCTTCGCCCTGCCGTTAAAGTCATGAGGCTTCAATTTCCTCTGCGCTGACCCAAGCATACCGTTTACGTAATCGTCAAGTGGGCAATCGGCCAGCTGAAACGACTATGCCACGGCAATGTTGCAAAAGGCTCAAGGCTTCCAGCGCTTCAGAAGGCCCGCGTTGGTGACAACGGAAACCGAACTGAGCGCCATCGCTGCCCCGGCAAAGGCGGGTGACAGCATGCCAAAGGCCGCCAGCGGAATGCCGATGACATTGTAGGCGAAGGCCCAGAACAGGTTCTGCCGGATCTTCGCCAGCGTTGCCTTGGAAACACGCACGGCGGCCGCCACCATCAACGGGTCCGAGCGCATCAGCGTGATGCCGGCTGCTTCCATCGCCACATCAACGCCGGAGCCCATGGCAATGCCGATGTCGGCGGCAGCAAGCGCTGGCGCATCATTCAGCCCGTCGCCCACCATGCCGACGGCGCCGCCAGCTTCCGCACGCAGGGCCTCGATTGCCTTGGCCTTGCCATCCGGGCGCACGCCTGCGCGCACCTCGTCAAGGCCGGTTTCAGCGGCTACCTTGCGGGCAACGGTCTCGCTGTCGCCGGTGATCATCACCGTGCGGATGCCCATCTCCCGCAGTTCCTGGATCGCTTGCGCCGAGGTGTCACGCAGCGTGTCGGAAAAGGCGATGACGCCGACGGCACGGCCATCCAGGGCGGCAAGAACGCTGGTCTTGCCTTCGCTCTCCAGCGACTTGCGGATGGAGTCTGCGGTCATGCTCTCCACCTTCAGCCGGTCCATCAGGGTCCGGTTGCCGATGACCAGCGAATGCCCGCCCAGCATGGCGGCAATGCCTTCGCCCGGCACGGCCTCGAACTCGTCCGGAGTGGACAGCGGCAGGCCCTTGGCCCTGGCTGCCTCCACCATCGCCCGGGCCAGCGGATGTTCGCTGGCGAGCTGGGCGGAGGCGGCGGCTGCCAGCAGGCCGTCATTGTCCCGGTCAAAGGCGATGACATCGGTGACGGCAGGAGCGCCGCGCGTCAGGGTGCCGGTCTTGTCGAAGGCCACGAGCTTCAGCCGGTGCGCCACTTCCAGCGCTTCGATGTCGCGGATGAGAATGCCGGCCCGCGCCGCAGCGCCTGTTCCAGCCACAAGGGCCGTGGGGGTGGCAAGGCCCAGGGCGCAGGGACAGGCGATGACGAGCACGGCCACACTGGCGCCAATGGCCGCATCAAGGCTGCCGCCCCAGATCATCCATCCGGCAAAGGTGAGAAGGGCGAAGACGATGATCACCGGCACGAAAATCGCCGAAACCTTGTCGACAAGCTTCTGCACCGGCGCCTTGCGCCCTTGCGCTGTCTCGACCAGCTTGATGATGCGGGCAAGGACGGTTTCTTCACCCAGCGCCAGCACTTCAACGGTCAGAGCACCGGAGCCGTTGATGGTGCCAGCGGTGACGTGGTCGCCGGCAGAACGGGTCACGGGCAGGCTTTCGCCGGTGATCAGCGTTTCGTCCAGCTCGCTCTTGCCCTTCTCGATCTGGCCGTCCACCGGCACTCTTTCGCCGGGGCGCACCAGCACCCGGTCGCCCAGGCGGATCTCCGTAATGGGAACGGTGGTGACCGTATCGCCGTCAATCTTGTTGGCGGTTTCCGGCCGCAGCGCCATCAGCGCCCGCACGGCGGCAGAGGTGGCCCGGCGGGCGCGGTTTTCCAGCAGCTTGCCAAGCAGGACCAGCGTCAGGATCACCATGGACGCTTCGAAATAAAGATGCTCCACGCCAGACGGGTCCGGCACGAAGATGCGGTAGAGGCTGTAGCCATAGGCGGCAGACGTGCCGAGGGCGACCAGCACATCCATGTTGGCACCGCCCGAAAGCACGGCCTTGAAGGCGCCCCGGTAGAAGCGGGCGCCCAGCAGGATCTGCACCGGGGTTGCCAGCAGCAGCTGCACCAGCCCGGGGATCATCCAGTGGATGCCGAAAGGCATCAGCGCCATGGAAATGACCAGCGGCAGGGAAAAGGCAGCGCCCATCACGAACAGCAGGAAGGCCTTGCGGTCTTCCGCCCGCGCGGCGGCTTCTGCCTTCTCGCGCTCCGCCCGGGCCTTGGCGGCTTCATCCTCATGCAGGCGGGCCGAAAAACCGGCCTTTTCCACGGCGGCAATCAGGTCCGGCACGGGAATGTCCCGCACCAGCGCCAGCCGGGCATTTTCCATGGCCAGGTTCACATTGGCTTCCGCCACCCCGTCGACAGCCGAGAGAGAGCGCTGCAGCCGCGCGGCACAGCTGCCGCAGGTCATGCCGGAGATGTCGAGCGTCAGTTCGCGGGCGCTCGAAGAGCTTGCGGATCGCATGCCGGTTACTCCTCCCGCAGCCGGGCAGGGAAACCGGCATTTTCCAGCACGGCAACCAGTTCCGGCACGGGCACATTCTTTGTGACCGTTACGGCCGCGCTTTTTGCGGCGAGATCGACGCTCGCGGCCGAGACGCCGTCGACGCCGGTCAGGAGCCGCTGCACGCTCGCGGCACAGCCGCCGCAGGTCATGCCCGAAACGTCGAGCATCAGCTGGTGGGGGCTGGAAAGGTCTGCGGATGTCATGGCTGCTTGGTCCTTATGCCTGCACCGGGCCATCGCTTTTGCGCGGCCGGTGTCTTGAATCGCGGGATCTTGCCCAAAATAGGGCTTCCAGCTGCTGGAAGGTCAAGGGTTGTTGCGATGCAGCATATTTCGGCAGGTTGCGAGCCTTTTTGCTCAATATTTCCTCAATTTGAGGCTTTAATTTATTGTGCAACGCGGTAACATCATCTTGTGGAATTTAAGTAGGCCCGGCGTATTTGAGGGCCAGATTTTAGTCCAAGTCATTGAACGGGCGTTAAGTGTTGGGGGGAGGCCATGTGCTTCCCCCCTTTTTTCGCGCTGCCGCCGCCTGACCAAAGCCAGTCCGCAATCAGGCCGCAATCAGGCCGGACAAAGTGCCGCAGGCCGGTTATTGCTGCCGGATGAAGCGGAACAGGAACTGGTCATCGGCCCGCTGCTCCACATGGAACCGGTTTGAAACACCCCAGGCCAGCTTCTGCTGATGCAGCGGGATATAGGCCACATCCCCGTTGAGCAGGGTGTAGATCTGCGCGGTGATGTCCGCACGCCGGTCCTTGTCTTCCTCGCCGGCAAGCTGGCGGATCAGGGCGTCTGCCTGCTCGTTGCAGTAGCCGCCGATGTTGAAGGCGCCTTCGCCCGTGGCTGTATTCCGGCACATGGCAACCGCCTGCAGCAGGCTGAGGCTGTCGAAATCGGCCGGAGTCCAGCCGAACAGATAGAAGGACGTGTCATAGCCGCCGGTGGGCAGGATGCGCCCGAAGTATTTCGCCTTGGGCTGGATGTCCGCCCGGGTCCTGATGCCAACCTTCGAGAGCATGGCCGCAACAGCCTCACAGATGCTGGCGTCGTTGACATAGCGGTCATTCGGGCAGTCGAGTGTCAGGGCAAAGCCGTCCGGATAGCCTGCCTCTGCCAGCAGGCGGCGGGAGGCTTCCGGGTCGTAGGGCAGGCGCGAAAATTCGCCCGCGCGGGCAAACAGTGCCGGGCTGACGAGAAGGGCGGCAGGTTCGGCTGTGCCGCGCATGATCTTGCTGGTGATGGCGCCAGTGTCGATCGCCTGATAGACGGCCTTGCGCACGCGCACATCCTTGAACGGGTTGCTGCCCTTCACGTCGGAGTAAAGCAACTCGTCACGGCTTTGATCGAGGCCCAGAAACAGCGTGCGCAGTTCCGGTCCGCTGAGCACCTGGGTGGACGGGCTCTGGTCCACCCGCGCGATATCCTGCACCGGCACCGGATAGATCATGTCCAGTTCGCCGGAGAGAAGCGCGGCAACGCGGGTGGGGCCGGATGTGACGGCGGAAAACTCCACCCGGTCCGGCAGGCCGTCCGTGGCATCCCACCAGTCGGGGTTCTTGCCGTAGACGGTTTTCAGGCCTGGCTCGTGGCTGATGATCCGGTAGGGGCCGGTGCCGTTGGCCTTGAGGGCAGCAGCGCCCGGCGCCGCGCTGGACGCCGAGGTAACCGGAACGGCGCCGTTTGCCTCCGTCCATTCCTTGTCCATGATGTACCAGGTTTCCCACTCGGCGGGCAGCGCCGGGGCAGGGGACGTCAGATGGAAGTCGACGGTATGGCTGTCAACGGCCACCACTTCCGTGCCTGCGGGCAGCCGTGTGCCCACGTCAGACCCTTGCGACCGGACGCGTGTGGCGGAGAACACCACGTCATCTGCCGTCAGCGTGCCGCCGTCGTGAAAGCGCACATCCTTGCGCAGGTGAAAGCGCCAGTGGACCGGGCTCAGCATCTCCCAGCGTTCGGCGAGCGCGGGCTCCAGCTCCAGCTTCGCGTTCCGCCGCACCAGCCCCTCATAGACATTGCCGAGGGCGGAGAGGGAGAAGGTCTCATTGAGGGAATAGGGATCAAGGCTGTTCAGCCCGCCCTGATAGGCATAGCGGAATGTGACCGGTTCCGCATGGAGAAGAGTTGCAGAGGCGGCTAACAAGCCGCCTGCGAGAAACTGTCTGAAGATCATGGGTGCCCCGCCCGTGTCCTGTTCTGCCTGCCTGTCCCAATGGTCCGGGCCGCAGATAGTCGGGCGGGTCAGCTGGGTCTGGCGGCGTGTGTGCCGGTCATCCTATCATCGCAAGAGTGGTGCAGGCCGTCCAGAGCTAGAAATTTGTATTTCCTCGCTTTTCCTGTCCAGAATCCGGCATTTGACGCATCGGCAGTTTCAAGGCGGGAGGCGCCGGCATCGAAAGGCCCGGGATCAGGCAGCCTTGTTGCCGGCGAGGGCTCTCTGCAGCAGCGCCAGGTTCTCCACGCAGGCGACCTCAAGTGGTTCCTTCCGCCCGCGGATCGGCACCTGATGGAAGGGGCGCAGCGGTTCCAGCCACAGGCCCGAGGCGTCCAGAATGTCGCGCGAGACGGCGCAGGTGGCGTTGTGCTCCTTGGCAACGCCTTCCAGCCGGCTGGCGACATTGACCACATCGCCAAGGGCTGTCAGGCCCGAGGCTACGCCGTTGCGCCCGTCAAGGCCGATACGGCCCAAGATGGCCGGGCCGCCATGCAGGCCGACGGCAATCCGCAAGGGACCACTGAGCTGCGATGCAAGATCCCGGTTCACATGCTTGAGTTCGGCCGACAGGCTGACAATGGCCTGCAGCGCATCACGTGAGCCCTGCTCAAGGGTGCTTTCAATGCCGAACAGGGCCATGATGCCGTCGCCCATCACCTTGTCGATCATGCCATTGTGGCTGCGGATGACGCGCACAACGCTGTCGACATAGCGGTTGAGGATGAAGACCACATCGAAGGGAAGCCTGCCTTCGCTCAAGGCCGTAAAGCCGCGCAGATCGACGAACATCACCGCCACCGGCTGTTCCGTGCCCCAGCGGTAGCGGTCCTGCAGGCCTTCGCGGGGGATGGCCGTGCCGCCATGGAGCAGGGGGCGGACGACCAGATCCGTCTCCGGCCGGATCTGGCAGGCCAGGCGGACATTCTTGCCCGCGTGTATGCGCTTGAGCACATGCGCCTCAGTCTCCCCGGGCGCATGCAGTTCCGCGTTGCCGGAGACGATGAGCGTGCGGCAGGTGGAACAGCGGGCACGGCCGCCGCAGACGGACATGACGGGCACACCGCGCATGCGGCTGATCTCGAGCAGGGTTGGACCGGGTCTGGCGCGGACGGTCTTTTCGCCCAGATAGTGCACGGTGAAAGCCTTGCGCCCGGCCGGCGCCAGCTGGCGGACCAGCGAGATGATCAGAGCCAGCAGCAGAAGCGAAAAGAACACCACGCGGCTGATATCGGTATAGACCTGCAGTTGGGCGGTCTGTTCCGCCGTGACCTTGAGCTGGTACTGGCCTTCCAGAACCAGCCGTCTTGCGCCATTGATCCAGCCCGTCAGCGACAGAACCGGGACAGCTGCGGCCAGCGTCAGCAGCGTGCCGCTCCAGCGCGGATACCAGGGCTTCAGCCGCAGCCAGAAATGAATGCCGATGCAGCCATGCAGCCAGACGAGCATGAGCAAAAGGCTTTGCGTGACGCCGGCACCGGGCCAGAGCACCGACAGTTCATGCTGATAATCCATATAGGCGTGATAGACCTCGACTGCGCCGCGGGTCATGTAGATGTGCCGGATCAGCAGATAGGGAATGGACAGGCCCAGCAGGATCTGGATTGCCTCCCAGACGGGCATCCGGAAGGTGCGCCGGGCTGCGATGCGCCACAGGGCAAGCCCCACATGCACGGCCAGGGCGCCGTAAAGAGCCACTGTTCCGGGCCATGACCACCAGATGATGAGGCGCAGGTCCTGGCCCTTCTGCATCCAGTCCAGCGATATGTTGCCTAGGGCATGGTTGAGAAAATGGGTGCTGGCAAAGACAAAGAGGATCAGCCCGGAATAAAGCCGCAGCTGCTGCTGAAGCGGGCCGTTGCCGGGCGGCGTGCGCATCTGCCGTGGTGCCATGGAACTGTCTCTTGAAACAGGGATTTGAGTAAATACACGTAAGCGGCCGCAGTTTGAGCCTGCGCGGGAAACATGCAAGCGGAATGATGCAAATTGCGGAATGCAGCAGCTGTTGAAGCAGGTCACCCGCATGGGCGCCATAGCCTGATAAATCTGCTATGAGGCCGTCAATGTCCATCAACGTGAAGTGAGGCTCGTATGATCGTCTATGGAATCAAGAACTGCGACACGGTGAAGAAGGCCCGCGCCTTTCTGGATGGGGCCGGTGTGGCCTACACCTTCCATGACTACAAGAAGGACGGCGCGGACGCAGAAAAGCTGACGCAGTTTGTCGAGGCCTTCGGCTGGGAGCAGGTTCTGAACCGCCGCGGCACCACCTGGCGCAAGCTGCCGGATGAGGTGCAGGATGCGGTCAAGGACAATGCCAGCGCCATCGCCCTGATGCTGGAGCACCCTTCGGCGATCAAGCGTCCGATTGCCGAAGCCAAGGGCCGCACCTTGCTCGGCTATGATCCGGTGGCCTGGGAAATGGCGCTGGAAATGGGCGAACTGGGCTGACACGGACGAGGGCTGGGGCACTCAGGTCCCGGCCTGCTCACCGGCCTGCCTACCATGTCCTGCGGGGGCCGTTGTCGATGTGGTAGAAGCCGCTGGAGTAGCGCTTGTAGCCGCCGACTTCCGGCTGGGCGCGCAGAAAGGCAAGCACTTCCTGCGGGTTGCCGTTGACGCGGAAATCCACGGCGCGGCAGTTGAGATGGTAGGAGTTGCCGGCGCCGCCCTTCCACCAGTTCTCCAGCCACCAGCGCTTGGTGGACATCACCGTCACCCGCCCGAAACGGTCGGACAGGCGGTTGAGAACGCGCTTGAGGTCACGCGGCACGCACCATTTGGTGTCGTTGTAGGTGATCTTGTCCGAGGACGGGGTCATCCAGCCAAGCCCGGTGATGCCTGACACCGTGCCGCACCCACTCAAGGACAGAGCGGCGGCGAGAAGGATGGCATGCGTGGAAAGTCGGCGGTTCATGAATTCGGCCTTGCTGGGTCAGTGTCCCCTTGCCCTCAAGACTCGGCCCTGAAAGTTAAAATTGTCATGAAAAACAGGGTTAACAGTTCATGTAGATGATGCCGGGCGCATCCGGCTTGCCTGTACTGCCCATGAAAAAGGCCCGGAGCCTGAGGCTGCCGGGCCTTGTGTGCAACATCTGTCCGTTCAGGGCAGCTTCGGCTCTTCCACTTCGCCGCCCGTGGCGATCCAGCTCATGATGCCGTCCTGCACATTGGCCACCCTGGTCAGGCCTGCCTGTTCGGAAAGATACTTGGCCAGCATGCCGCTGCGGTTGCCGGAGCGGCAGAGCAGGATGACTTCATCGTCCGGCGAATCGATGATCTTCTCCAGTTCCGGCCCGAAATCCGGATTCACCTGACCGGCAGCGTCAAAGAAGGTGACGAGGTGCGAGCCGGGGATGACGCCGGTTTCGCGCCACTCGTCGGCGGTGCGGATGTCGATCACCGGCACGCCAGCCGCGAGGCGGGCCTTCAGGGCGCCATTGTCCAGGTCGGTGAAGCTCTTCGCCTTCACGTCCAGCAGCTCGATCTCGAAACGCAGCGTGGCATTGGGCGGAATGACGCCACCGGCGCCGCGCGGGCCATAGGCCAGTTCCGGCGGAATGACCAATTCGCGCTTGCCGCCGACTTTCATGCCGACGACGCCCTGCTCCCAGCCCGGGATCACGCGGCGCTCGCCCAGCGTGAAGCTGAAGGGCGTGCCGCGGTCGACGCTGCTGTCGAACTTGGTGCCGTCCATCAGCCAGCCGGTGTAATGCACGAAGACCGTGTTGCCCACATCGGCCTCGGCTCCGGTGCCGATCTGAATATCCTTGATCTGCATTTCCTCAGCCTGAGTCTGTGCCGTCAGGGCAAGCATCAGCGAAAAGACTGCGGCCACAAGTGGCTTCAACATGACTGCCTCACGACGAACGCCGGGTCACGATGAACCGGCTCTTGGCCTGAACTGTTCAGACCCGGCCGCTCAAGTCAAGGGCAGGCCGCCTGCCGCCTCAGTCCTTCAAGGCGTAGTAGCGCCGTGCAAGCGCTCTCTGGCGGTTCATCGAAAACAGGGCTGCCTTGGCCGGCGGCACATCATACTCGATGCCCGCATTGGACCCGGAGCGCCAGCGCAAGGTGGCCAGCGCAACCGTGTTCTCAAGCTCATCGAAGAGGATGATCTCCTCCGGCAATGCAATATCCACCGGCAGCTTAAGTCTTGCGCCGCCGGGGGACATGTCACTGATCACGCAGTCGCAGAGAAAGTTATTGTCACAATCGACAATGCGGCCTGCGCGCAGCCGGGTTTTCTGGCGTTTATGACGGCGCATGTCGGTGAACTCTTGGGCTTCGGGCACTGTGTCGGCTCCATCTTCTGGTTGATGGATTTTTCATAGAGTTACCCTGCGTTAGAGTTGCCGATCAAGCGCTTCACACCCGGGGGAATGGCGTTTCGGCGACCGGGGTCACCGGTTTGCCGGTGCTGAACCAGCTCTTGAGATTGTCGACCACAAGCTGTCCCATGGCATCGCGTGTGGCGACGGAGGCCGAGCCCACATGCGGCAGAAGCACAGCGTTCGGCAGGTCCTGGAGGGCCTGCGGCACATGCGGCTCATGCTCGAACACGTCGAGGCCGGCCGCCATGATGGTGCCCCTCTTCAGCGCCTCGATCAGGGCCGTCTCGTTGACCACCGAGCCGCGGCCGATGTTGATGAGGACGCCGTCCGGCCCCAGCACCTCCAGAACGCGCTCGCCCACCATGTGCTGGGTTTCCGGGCCGCCGGGGGCGACGATCATCAGCGTGTCCACGGCTTCGGCCAGTGACACAAGGCTGGGATGGTATGTGTAGTCCACGCCCGCCTGCTGGGTGCGGCCGTGGTAATGCACGCTCATGCCGAAGGCCTCGGCGCGGGTGGCAATGGCCTTGCCGATGCGGCCAAGGCCGAAGATGCCAAGGGTGCGGCCGCGCAGGGTGCCCGGCGTCAGGCGGTAGGCGCCTTTCTTCTCCCAGTTGCCATCCCGGAGCCAGCGCTCGGCAGCTGACAATTCGCGGATGGTCATGATCATCAGGCCGATGGCTGTGTCGGCGACTTCCTCGCTCAGCACGTCCGGGGTGTTGGTGACGATGATGCCGCGCGTGCCGCAGTGGCGTGCGTCCACCTTGTCATAGCCGACGCCGAAGTTGGAGACGATCTCCAGGTTCGGGAAGCGGTCGATGAAGGGCTGGTCCACGTGGAAGAAGCTGACGGCAATGCCCCGGATGATGGCTTCGCGTTCCTTCAGGAAGGCTTCCGCATCGTCGGCTTCATAAAGCTTGTGCAGGGTGAAATGCGGCTCGAGGCCGTCGATGATCATGTCCCGGAGCGGGGAGGGGATGAGAATGTCGGGCTTGCTCATGGCGTTTCCTTGGGCGTTTCCTTGGACGTTTTCCGTTGTTCTGCTGTTTGGGGCGTCAGGCGCTCATGCGCCGGCAGACCAGAGGCGGGAGAGATCGAAGGCGTGAATGTCCTTCAGCAGCTCCACGAAGCCTGCCGCGGCATGGTCCAGCGACGCCTTGCCCTTTTCCGCCGTGGCGCGGGCGGCATTGCCGACGGCGCCTGCCGGGTTGAGATCCTGCGCCTTCCAGCCGAACTGCTGCTGGCCATGGCCGCGCAGATATTTGAACTCCTTGATGAAGTCCTGCTGGGTGGAGGGGAAGTCGATGGCTTTGTCCATGCGCACCAGGCCGGGCTGCAGGTGCAGCATGATCGAGGTTTCGATGTCGCCGCCGTGGATGCCATAGGTGAATTCATCCGCAGGGAACAGGCCCTCCGGCTGGCCGAAGCGGGACCAGGCGGTGGCGGTGACCAGCATCTCGTGGCTGATGCGCAGCTCACGCGCCACGATGTCGATGATGGGCACGTTGCCGCCGTGGGAGTTGATCAGAACCAGCTTGCGGATGCCTGCGCGGGCAACGCTTTCGCCAATGTCGATCCAGGCGCGGGTCAGCGTGTCCCAGGAAATCGTCAGCGTGCCGGGCGAGGAAATATGCTCGTTCGACTTGCCGATCTGCTGCACGGGCAGGAAGGTGACCGGCAGGTCCTCGGGCAGAAGCTCCAGCGTGCGGGCGATCTGGCCCTCGGCAATCGCCGTGTCGGTCCATACCGGCAGATGCGGGCCATGCTGCTCGATGGCCGCCACCGGCAGGACGGCTATCCAGTTGCGTGTGTCGGAGCCGGAAAATTCGGCCGTGGTCATCTCATGCCAGAAACGGCGCGGCAGGGCGGGCATGTTGTGAAACCTTCTGAAGGAACGATCAGGATAGGATGGGCAGACTAGCCGGGCTGAAGCCCGCCGTCATGCCCCTTGTTGCGGCACGCGCAGGCTTGCCGATGCTCCGCCTCACGCAAATCTGATCAAATGACTTAACGCCCGTTAAGAAACCGGCAATCGGGGAGCAGTACCTTTTGCGGTATGGTGAGTGTGCTTGCAGGACTTTCCGCCGGCATTGGCTCCCGTGCCGATCCGGTGTCTGCTGCCATACGGGACGCCGCCCCTCAAGGTGAACGCGAGGGGCGGGAGGATGCTGCACGCCGGAGTGCGGCCAGCACACAGGCCACGGCCGCACTTTCGGGCGCCGCCCCGACGCTCCGCGCGGATGCGGTTCAGTTTCTTCAAGGATTGAACGAGGACGGCAGCAGCCTGCGCGATGTCCGCCGCAGCCGCAGTGCTGAGGGTGAAGAGCCGCAGGCCCAATCTGCAACAGGTGCTCGCAGCGGATCTGCCGGCGAAGAGGATACAGTTTCTGCCGGGGCGCAGCAGCGTGACGGGAGTGCCAGCGCTCAAGCTTCCTCTCCTGCCGGCGGTTCGCCCGCTGCAGAGGAGGATGAAGGCACCGGCAGCCGCGGTGCGGCCGGTGCGTCCGAACTGACCGAGGAACAGGAGAAGCAGGTCAAGGAACTTCAGGCCCGCGACCGGGAAGTCCGGGCGCATGAGCAGGCTCATGCCCGGGTGGGTGGCGCCTATGCCGGTGCGCCCAGCTACACCTTCCAGCAGGGGCCGGACAAGAAGCGCTATGCCGTTGGCGGCGAGGTGCAGATCGACACTTCGAAGGAGCGCACGCCGGAAGCAACCGCCCGCAAGATGCAGATCGTCATCCGTGCTGCCCTAGCCCCCGCCGAGCCCTCCTCGCAGGACCTGCGTGTTGCCCAGCAGGCCCGTGCCAGCCTGCAGGAGGCTCAGGCCGAGATGCGGGCGCAGGCTGCCGAAGAATTGCGCGGCGGCGATGAGGCCGAAGGATCCGGCGATGCCGCGCCGGCGGATGAACGGCGCCCTGCCGGAGAAGAAGCCCGTGAGGCGCCGCGTGAGGAAGACAGCCGCCGCGCCGACCGGGCTTCGGCCCGCACGGCCTATGAACAGGCCCGTTCCCTCTTTGGCGGTGGCGGCTCCAGTGCTCCGCCGGGGCTTGTGGCCTGAGCCGCGTCACCATATCTTCACTTGCAAGCGTCTGCCCGGTTGCCTAGTTAGCGGGCACCTCTATGCCGCTCCATTGCTGGCGGCTCCCTTTCAGGATCAGTTCCGATGTCTGCTATCCGCCGTGCGCGCCATGCTGTTGGCGTGGTTTTTTTCGTCATTGGCACCATGATCGGTGTGTGGGCTTCGCGTATCCCGGATATCAAGATCATCCTTGGCGTTGACGAGAGCGGCTTCGGCATGGTGCTGCTGGTGATGGCCTCGGGCGCCTTCATTTCCCTGCCGGTGACGGGCCGCATGGTCGACGTGTGGGGTGGCGCCCGCATGGCGAAGGTGGCTGTCGCCGTCACGCTGGCCCTGTTCGCCAGCCTTGCCTTCGGCACCTCGGTCGTGGTGATTGCGCCCCTTGCGTTCCTCTTCGGATTCTCGATGGGCTGCCTCGACGTGTCGATGAATGCCTGGGGCGTCGAGGTGGAACAGGCGCTGGGCCGCCCGGTCATGTCCTCCTATCACGGGCTTTACAGCCTCGGTGCGGGCGTTGGTGCCGGAGTGGGGGCGGTTGCGCTCAAGCTGGATCTGACGGTGCCGCAGCATTTTCTGGGCTGGAGCGTACTGTTGCTGGCCGTGGTCCTGTGGGTCCACCGCACGCCATGGGTATCCGAGCGGGCGGCAAAGGGCAGCGAAAAGGCGCCGCTCTTCGCCATTCCGCGTGGCGCGCTGTTCTTTGCCGGCATCATGGCGCTGGTGGCGGCGCTGGCCGAAGGTGCCATCACCGACTGGGCCGCGCTCTATCAGATCCAGGAACTGGGCTTTGACAGTTCGACGGCTGCGGTCGGCTTTGCCGTGTTCTCCGTGGCCATGGTGGTGATGCGCCTGTCCGGTGATCAACTGATCGCCCGGTTCGGACCGGTGCCGGTGGCGCGGATCAGCGGCATTGCGGCGGTGAGTGGCGCTGCGCTTCTGGTCATGGGTGGACCTGTCTGGGTGATCTGGACCGCATGCCTGATCATGGGTCTCGGCAATGCGGTGATCTTCCCGCTCGCCATGTCGCGCGCTGCGGCAGAACCTGGCACCTCCAAGGGCGCGGCGCTGGCCTCCGTCGCCACGCTCGGCTATGGCGCCTTCCTCTTCGGTCCGCCGGTGCTGGGCTTCATCGGCCACGCCCTGTCGCTGCGCACATCCTTCCTTGTGGTGGCCCTGCTGGCCCTGCTGATCCCGCTTCTGGCTGGAACGCTGAAGGTCAACCGCGAGGCCTAAAGGACTGCGCACGGCGGTGCCATTCCCGAGGCCGTCACCCCGGCCTTCTAGCCGGGGTCTACTCGTTTCCAGAGCGGTGAAACTGACGCGTGGCGCGGAGGCCTGCTCCGGCCGGGTGCCTGCCGCAAGACTGTGGAAGCAAGCCTCTCTCTGCAAACGAGTAGGCCCCGGGTCTGCGCTTCGCTTCGCCCGGGGCGACGCCGAGGCAAGGGGCGGAGCCCGTTACAAGCGCGGCGTTGCGCCTATGCCTTACAAGCCTTCCAGAAACCGCTTTGCCGCCTCGCCGTGCTCGTGGCGCAGGCGGGCGGTGTCGACGCCATGCGGCTGGCCGTCCGTCACCTGCCATGTGCCGCCCACCATCACCCGGTCGGCGGCATGGGCGCCGCAGAGGATGAGAGCGGCCAGCGGATCACCCGCGCCGGAAAAGCGCAGCTCATCCAGCGTGTAGAAGGCAAGATCCGCCATCAGCCCCACCTTGATGGCGCCGATGTCATCGCGGCCAAGGCAGCGGGCGGAGCCTTCCGTTGCCCAGCGGAACACGTCGTGATGGGTGATCGAGGCCGCATCATAGGTGAGGCGGTTGATCATCAGCGCGTGGCGCAGGCCTTCCATCAGGTTGGAATTGTCGTTTGAAGCCGAGCCATCGACGCCAAGGCCAACGGGTGAGCCGGCCGCTTCCAGCTCTTTCGTGCGGCACTGGCCGGAGGCCAGCACCATGTTGGAAGTGGGGCAGTGGCAGACACCGACGCAGGCATGGCCGAGACGCTTCACCTCGTCATCGGTGAAATGGATGCCATGGGCCAGCCACACCCTGTCTGTCAGCCAGCCGCAGTCTTCCAGATAATCGACCGGACGGCAGCTGAATTTCTCGACGCAATAGCTGTTCTCGTCGTGGGTCTCGCCCAGATGGGTGTGCAGGCGGCAGTCGAAACGCTCGGCCAGCGCCGCGCTTTCACGCATCAGCTCCCGCGTCACCGAGAAGGGCGAGCAGGGCGACAGCGCCACCTGCAGCATCGAGCCCTTCGAGCGGTCGTGGAACTTTGACAGCACCCGCTCGCAGTCGGCCAGGATCTCGTCCTGATCCTGCACCACGCTGTCCGGCGGCAGGCCGCCATCCTTCTGGCTGAGGTTCATGGAGCCGCGTGTGATGGTCATGCGGATGCCGAGGCGTTCGGCCTCTTCGGCCTGAATGTCCATCGCCGCCTCAAGGCCGGCCGGATAGACATAGTGATGGTCGGAAGCGGTGGTGCAGCCGGACATCAGAAGCTCCGTCAGCGCCAGCCGTGTGCCAAGGCGGAAGGTTTCCGGTGTCACATTGCGCGCCCAGATGGGGTAGAGCGCCTGCAGCCAGGGAAAAAGTTCTTTGTTGATCGCCTGCGGATGGGCGCGGGTCAGCGTCTGGTAGAAGTGGTGATGGGTGTTGATGAGGCCGGGGATGACCACGTGCCGCGAGGCATCAAAGGTGGCCTGAACCGGCAGCATGGGCTCGCGGCCCCGGCCCACCAGTTCCACGATAATGCCGTCTTCCACGACGATGCCCCGTTCCGCCCCTTCGGCGAGAATGGCAATCGGGTCCTTGATCCACAAACGCATGTCCGGTCTGGTCCTTCTGAAGCTGGACCTGCGGGCTTGGATGGCAGGCACTGGCCCGCCCGAGTTCCGCACAGGATTTCACCGGGGACGCACCCTGCCTGCAGGCCTCTAGTGCTACAGGCAGGCATGAATGCGCGCGCGGGTTTCTGGCACAGCTTCAAGGCTTCTGTCGAGGCGTTCGCGCCATTTGGGGCCATTGCCCCGTGCGTCTTCCCAGGCCTCTGCCAGATCATCGGGCCTGTCTTCGGCCAGCGCCTCGATCAGAAACGCGGCCTGCAGCCGGTCCTTGCGCGCCTTCAGGCTTCCCGGCCCTTCGCGGCGCCGGTCTGCCACGATCAGCTTGTGAATGGCAAAGCGTTCCGGCCGGGGGATCTGCACCAGCACGCCGGAGCGGTAAAGCACGGCAGCGGGAATAGGCGCGGCAATGAGGTAATTCAGGAAATGCAGCGATTGCGCGCTGACGCCAAGCGCTTCCAGCGGGCGCAGATCTTCCTCCGGGCGGAAGGAGGGGGTGAGAAATTCCACCTGAGTGTCGTTGCGGGTCTGCCGCCAGCGCCAGACCCGGCCCGGATCAAGGCTCGGCACCGGATCAAAGGCAAAGCCGGAAAGCACATCCTGCATGGAGGTGGAGACCTGCTCATCCTGTGACAGGGAGAGGGAAAGCCGCTCGAAGCTGGCGATGTCCATATCCTGCGTCATGGCCGTCTGGTCGAAGCGGTAGCGGACACCCAGCTCCCCTTCATAAAGCCTGAAGGCATGGGTGCCGATGACCGTGCCGCCCAGCCGGAATACTCCGGCACCTGCCATGGCCGCCAGCAGGCTGCCGGTTGCGCCATCCGTGCCGAGAAAACCTTCAGCCCGAAGCAGGCGGATCAGCCGCGACCGCTCCTTCCGGCGCGCCTCCGCCTCTTCCTTGAGCGCCTCATGACGGGCAATGCGGGCCTGAAGTGCCTCACTGTCCTCGCCGATATAGTGTTTGCGCACATCCGTGCCGACCCGGTAGGTGTCATACCAATAGGCCTTGCCATTGCGAGTGACGCGCGTCGGCGTACCCCTCAGTCCGGCCACTGCCTCATCGAGCAGGGAGCGCAGGAGATCGTGATAGGCTGCGTGACTGACCGGAGAATGCCTTTGCATGGGCTCATGTTCAACGAATGGAAATTTTGTTGAGCATAGCATTTTCAGCGATGTTCAACAAAAATAATTTTTGTTGAACATCGGTATTCCGTGCAGCTCAGTCCGCTCTTGCGGCGATCACTTCCACTTCCACCAGAAATTCCTCCCGGGTGAAGCCGCCGACGATCATCAGGGTGGAGGCCGGGGGCGGCGTGGCGGTGAACTCGTCGCGGGTCTTCATGTAGCCGGGCATGTGCTCGCGCCCTGTCACGAAGGCGTTGATGCGAACGATGTCGGCAAGGCTCATGCCGGCGGCTGCGAGGATTTCGCGGATGTTGTGGAAGCAAAGCCGCGTCTGCGCCTCCACGCCGGGCGGGATCACGTCATCCGGGCCGATGCCAAGCTGGCCGGAGGTGAAGACCAGCCTGTGGCCGGCGGGCACCTCGATGCCGTGGCTGTAGCGGGCAAAGGGCGTGCGGATGGTGGTGGGCGTGACGGGATTTGACATGAGGCTTTGGGCAGTCCTGCTGGAAAGTCGGCGTATTTGTGCAAGCCAGAGTGCAGCCGGTTTTGCAGTTGCGCAAGGGTTGTGCATGCTGAACCGAGTGGCAAATGCCTGCTGTTTGTGCAAGCTTACGCCTGTCGGGTCAGGGTCCGGAGGGGGCGGGGCTGCCTGTGCGGCAGGCGAATGACGGGAAACCGCCGCCGGGGGCGCCGGTCAAGGCGTTGAAGCGGCTGGCATGGGGTTTGCACCATCAGTTCAGCGTGATTGCCTGAACCGCTCCAAGGGCCTGAGGAGGCACAGCGGCAGAGCTTTAAAAAGCAATACGGAGGCGGAAGACAACATGCGCTTTTTGACTTCTCTTGGCGGGGCTGCGGCCCTTGGCCTCGTGCTGTCCAGTCAGGCTTTTGCTCTGGATGAAATCAAGTTCGCGACCAACTGGCTGGCCCAGGCGGAACATGGCGGCTTCTATCAGGCGGTCGCGGACGGTACTTACGAGAAATATGGCCTGAAGGTCGAGATCGTGCAGGGCGGTCCGCAAGCGGCCAGCCGGGCGCTGATGCTGGCCGGAAAGGTCGAGTTCTACATGGCCGGCAACATGCTGCAGCCGCTCAATGCGCTGGCAGAGGATATTCCGGTCGTTGAAGTGGCCGCCATCTTCCAGAAGGACCCTCAGGTCCTGATCGCTCATCCCGATGCGGGGCTGGAGAAATTCGAAGACCTGGCCAAGCTCCCCACGATCTTCATGGGCACGGATGGCTTCGCCTCCTACTTCCAGTGGATGAAGTCGGCCTATCCGGGCTTCAAGGATGAGCAGTACAAGCCCTATGCCTTCAACCCGGGCCCGTTCCTGGCCGACAAGCAATCGGCGCAGCAGGGCTATATCACGTCCGAACCCTTCGCCATCGAGACGGAAGGTGGCTTCAAGCCGAAGCTGTTCCTGCTGGCGGATTATGGCTTCGAGACCTATTCCACCCTCATCGAGGGCCGCAAGGACTACGTTGAGGCCAACAAGGACCTGACCCAGCGCTTCGTCGATGCCACCATCGAGGGCTGGTACAATTATCTCTACGGCGACAATGCAGCCGCCAATGAGATGATCAAGAAAGACAACCCGGAGATGACGGACGACCAGATCGCCTTCTCCATCGAAACCATGAAGTCCTTCGGCCTCGTGGAATCGGGCGAGGCGCTGGAAAAGGGCATCGGCTGCATGACGGACGCCAAGCAGCAGGCCTTCTATGACAGCATGGTCAAGGCCGGTGTGGTGAAGGACGGGATCGACATCAAGTCGATCTACACCACGGAATTCGTCTGCAAGGGCGTGGGCATGAACCTGAAGAAATGACAAGCTGTTCCGGCGGGCGGCATTCGCGTGCCGCCTGCTGCCAGCCGCCGCTCGTGTGATGCAGTCAATGCGTCCGTGAGCCGGTGTCCTGTTGTCCGTCTGTCAGGGAGCCTGTGTCAGGGCATGTCCGAATTGTCTCATTCTGCGGCTTTGGCCGCAGCCGCGCCCCATGCTGCCTCTTCCCGTCCGCTTGTCCGCCTCAACCGCATTTCCAAGGTCTTTTCCAGCGGCACCGTGGCGCTGAAGGATATGACGCTGGATGTGGGGCAGGGGGAGTTCATCAGCCTTCTGGGCCCCTCCGGCTGCGGAAAGTCCACGGCGCTGCGCATCATTGCCGGTCTTGGCGACACGTCTTCCGGCACGCTGGAATGGCCGACCTCGGATCATGACGCGCTCGGCAAGGCCCATCCGGAAATCAGCTTCGTCTTCCAGGAGCCGACCTTGATGCCCTGGGCCACCGTCTTTGCCAATGTCTGGCTGCCGCTGCGGCTCAAGGGCATTTCGAAGGAGGCCGCACGCGAGCGGGTGAGCGAAGCGCTGGAGATGGTCGGGCTCGGCCAGTTTCATGAGGCCTATCCGCGCGAACTTTCCGGCGGCATGAAAATGCGCGTCTCCATCGCCCGCGCGCTGGTGACACGGCCCAAGCTGCTGCTGATGGATGAGCCTTTCGCGGCGCTGGATGAAATCACCCGCTTCAAGCTGAACAATGATCTCCTGCGGCTGTGGGAGAGGTTCGGCTGGACGGTCATCTTCGTCACACACTCCGTCTATGAGAGTGTCTATCTGTCGAACCGCATCGTCGTCATGGCGGCCCGGCCGGGCCGGGTGGTGAGTGATCTGGCGGTGGATGCGCCCTATCCGAGGGACGAGGAGTTCCGCACGTCATCCGTCTACAACGACTACTGCCGCCAGACCTCGGCGGCCCTGCATGCGGCCATGGATGTGAGGGACCATCTATGACAGTGGTTGAAAAAGAGGCCGCGGCGCCCGTTGCATCTGCGCAGACTGCGGCGCTTTCGCCCGTCTCCGGCGGGCCGGATCTGACGGGGCGGCTGCTGCGCATCGCCATTCCGGTGCTGATGCTGGGGCTGCTGGTGCTGGCCTGGGCCTGGTATGTCAGCGCCTATAACGTGCCGCATTACATCCTGCCCAGCCCCGCCCGGGTGGCGCAGTCGCTCTACAATGACTGGGGCACCCTGTCCGGTGCGCTCTGGGTCACAGTGAAGATCACCCTCACCGCCCTGCTGCTGGCTCTGGTGGGCGGCGTGGGGCTGGCCGTGCTGATGACGCAGTCGCGCTGGATCGAGCTGGCGATCTACCCTTACGCGGTGATCCTGCAGGTGACGCCGATCGTCGCCATTGCGCCGCTCATTCTCATCTATGCGCCGACCACGCAGACCGCGCTGCTGATCTGCGCCTTCATCGTCGCCTTTTTTCCGGTGCTGTCCAACACGACGCAGGGGCTGAAGTCGACGGATCATAATCTCCTGAACCTGTTCGAGCTTTATGGCGCGAGCCGCTGGCAGACGCTGCTTTATCTGAAGCTTCCGGCGGCCTTGCCCTACTTTCTCGCAGGCCTTCGCATTGCGGGCGGGCTGGCGCTGATTGCCGCCGTGGTCGCCGAGTTTGCCGCAGGCTCCGCCGGGGCGCAGTCCGGCCTTGCCTACCGCCTGCTGGAGAGCCAGTTCCGGCTCAACATTCCGCGGCTTTTTGCGGCCTTGATCCTCCTGTCTCTGACGGGTGTAGTGATCTTCGCGGCGACCAGCCTTGTTTCGCATCTGTTGCTGCGGCGCTGGCACGAAAGCGCCATCCGCAGGGAGAACTGACATGACCTGGCTGCTGAAGGCCCCGGTGCGCGGCACGGCCCGTTTCCAGCGGGCAAGAGTGCCCGCCTCCCTCCTGCCTGAACATGTTGCAGGCAGCGATCCTGCCGCTCTGGTGCAGGTGGATATCGAGGTGCGCGATGGCCGCATCGAGATGATCCGCCCCTCCGGCGGCCTTCCGGCGGCGCCCTGCGGCGACTGCCATGATCTCGATGACGGCATGGTTCTGCCGGGCCTCATCGACATGCACACCCACCTCGACAAGGGCCATATCACCCCGCGCCGTCCCAACCCGGATGGCACCTTCATGGGGGCGCTGATGGCGGTGGGAGAGGACCGCATGGCCAACTGGACGGCGGCGGATGTGCGGGCGCGCATGGAGTTTTCGCTGCGCTGCGCCTATGCGCAGGGCACGGTACTGATCCGCACCCATCTCGACAGCCTGCCGCCGCAGGAGACGATTTCCTGGCCCGTGTTCCAGGAGGTGCGCGAGGACTGGGCGGGCCGGATCGAGCTGCAGGCGGCGTGCCTCTTCGGCATCGACCGGCTGGATGCGGATGATGGCTATCTGACGTCCATGGCGGACCGGGTGTCCCGCGCCGGGGGCGTGCTCGGGGCGGTCACCTACATGATCCCGCGTCTCGACGAGCATCTGGACGCCATGTTCCGCGCCGCTGCCGAACGGGACCTGCCGCTCGACTTCCATGCGGATGAAACCGGCGACACGGGCGCCCGCACCCTGCGCCACATTGCCGAAGCGGCCCCCCGCAACGGCTTTAAGGGGCAGGTGGTGGTGGGGCATTGCTGCTCCCTCGCGCTGCAGGAGCCGGACGAAATTGACCGCACGCTGGATCTGGTGGCGCGGGCCGGGCTCGGCATCGTGTCCCTGCCCATGTGCAACATGTATCTGCAGGACAGGCAGGCCGGGCGCACGCCGCGCTGGCGCGGTGTCACGCTGCTGCATGAGATGAAGGCGCGCGGCATTCCGGTGGCCGTTGCCTCCGACAACACCCGTGATCCCTTCTATGCCTATGGCGACATGAACCTGATCGAGGTCTACACCCAGGCAACGCGCATCCTGCAGCTGGATCACCCTTTCGGCGACTGGATCAACACGGTGACCCGGACGCCGGCGCAGCTGCTGGGCCGGTCTGATCTCGGCCGTCTGACGGAAGGCGCGCCTGCCGACATGGTGCTGCTGCGCGCCCGCAATTGGGGGGAGCTTCTGTCCCGCCCGCATGGGCTGAAGGCGGTTTTGCGTCATGGCCGGACCATCGACATGACCCTGCCGGATTACCGCGAACTCGACCCATTGATGACCAATGCCGTGACACTTGAACGGGGAGCTGCAGAATGAGTGCGCTCGAGAAGCTGAAGTCGGACCTTGCCGGGATTGCCATGGAGGACAATCCGCAGATCGTGAAACAGAAGAGCCGGGATTTCTTCTGGTACTCGCCGGTGCTGAAGCAGCAGCTGGATCACGTGACCGGCGATCTGGTGGTAACGCCGAAGTCCGAGGCGGAGGTGATCGAGGTTCTGAAGGCCTGCTATGCGCAGGACGTGCCGGTGACGGTGCGCGGCGCAGGCACCGGCAACTATGGTCAGGCCATGCCATTGTCCGGCGGCGTCATCCTCAATCTGGCCGAAATGAATAAGGTGAAGTCCATCCGCCCCGGCGTTGTGGTGGTGGAGCCGGGCGCCATCATTTCGAAGATCGATGACGAGACCCGCGCCCATTCCGGACAGGAGCTGCGGCTGCATCCCTCCACCTACCGCACGGCCACCATCGGCGGCTTCATTGCCGGTGGCTCCGGTGGCGTCGGTTCCATCAACTGGGGCGGGCTGCGCGACCTTGGCAATGTGCTGCGCCTGCGCGTCATCACCATGGAAGCCGAGCCGCAGGTGCTGGAAATGACCGGCCATGACCTGCACAAGGTCATGCATGCCTATGGCACCAACGGCGTCATCACCGAAGTGGAGATGCCGCTGACGGCCGCCTATGACTGGGTGGACGTGGTCGTCGGCTTCGATGCCTTCATGGACGGCGTGCGCTTTGCCGATGCGCTGGGCAATCAGGACGGCCTGCTGGTCAAGGAGATCGCCCCCATCGCAGCGCCCGTGCCGCATGACTATTTCCTGCGGCATCAGAAATACATCCGCCGCGATCAGTCGGTGGTGGTGGTCATGGTGGCGTCCTTCGCTATGGACGCCTTTGCCGCCTTCACCGCAGCAGACCGGCGCGCCTCGATCCTCTACCGTTCGGATCTGGCGGACGAGGCGACGCGCAAGGCTCTGCCGCCGGCCTATGAGCTCGCCTGGAACCACACCACGCTGCGCGGGCTGCGGGTCGATCCGTCGATCACCTATCTGCAGGTGCTCTATCCCTTCCCCGATCACGTGGAGAAGGTGCGCCGCATGTGCGACCTCTTCGGTGACGAGGTGCCGGGGCATCTGGAATTCGTGCGGTTTGACGGCAAGATCACCTGCTTCGGCCTGCCCATCGTGCGCTACACCTCCGAAGAGCGGTTGAACGAAATCATCCGCCTGCATGAGGAAGGCGGCTGCCCGATCTTCAACCCGCACCGCTACACGCTGGAAGAGGGCGGCATGAAGCAGACCGACGAGGTGCAGCTGGCCTTCAAGCGGCAGGCAGATCCCAAGGGTCTGCTCAATCCGGGCAAGATGATCGCCTGGGAAGACCCGTCCTATGATTTCCGCAGTGGCAAGGTCTTCCTCTTCCCGGGCCTTGCCCGCGCCTGAGGCAAAAAACTCCGTCCGGGCCCTTGCAAGGCGGCCCGGGCACCGGTCTGCCGGGCAGGCCGCTTTGAAGTCCGGTTTTCTCTTTTGCAGCCCCGCCCGTTTGGCCGCCCTTCCTCAATAAACAGGAAGGGCCGTCCCTTCCGGCTGTCCGGCGCAACAGGCAGGAGGTGTGAGACAGTCCGATGCGTGTTCTGGTGCTCTTCGCTCATCCGGTTGAGGACAGCTTTTCCGCAGCCCTGCATGCACTTGTTCTGGAGGGGCTTCAGGCTGCGGGGCATGAGGTCGATGACCTTGATCTCTACAAGGAAGACTTCGATCCCCGCCTCAGCCGGGAAGAACGGCTGACCTATCATGACCTTGATGTGAACCGGCAGGCCGTCGCGCCCTATGTCGACAGGCTGCTGGCGGCCGAGGCGCTGGTGATCGTGCATCCGGTGTGGAACTTCGGCTATCCGGCGATCCTGAAAGGCTTCTTCGACCGGGTGTTCCTGCCCGGCGTCTCCTTTGGCCTGCGCAATGGCAAGGTCGTGCCCATCCTGCACAATATCCGCAGGCTTTCCGTTGTCACGACCTATGGCGGCTCGCGCCTCAGGGCGCTGCTGGTGGGCGATCCGCCGCGCAAGGTGGGCACACGGGTGCTGCGCGCCGTGATCAAGCCGGGGGCAAGGGTGGATTATCTGGCGCTTTATGACATGAACCGCGCAGACGGTGCGCAGCGCGGCGGATTTCTCGGCAGGGTCCGCAAGGTGATGGAGGCATACAGGTGAAGGCACTCGTCGTTTATTCGCATCCCGTCCCGGAAAGCTTCAACGCCTCCATGCGTGATCACGTTGTCTCGGTGCTGAAGCAGGCCGGACATGAGGTGCGGCTGCTCGATCTTTATGCCGAGGGCTTTCAGCCGGCGATGAGCGCGGACGAGCGGCGCGGCTATCACGATGTGGACAGCAACGTGCTGCCGGTAAAGGCGCATGTGGAAGCGATCCTGTGGTGCGACATGATGGTGTTTGTCTATCCGACCTGGTGGTTCGGGCTTCCGGCCATGCTCAAGGGCTGGTTTGACCGGGTCTGGGTGCCGCATGTCACCTTCGAGATGCCGTCCGAACACACGGGAATGCGGCCGAAAATGCAGCATATCCGCAAGATCGCCATCGTCACCACCTGCGGGGCAAGCTGGTTTGTTTCCAAGCTGATGGGCGAACCGGGGCGCAAGACCATCATGCGGGGCCTGCGCGCTCTTTGCGCGCCACGCTGCAAGACGCTTTACCTCGCGCATTACAGGATGGACAGTTCCACGCAGGAAAGCCGTGACCGTTATGTAAAAAAAGTTGCAAGAAGGCTCGCAAAATTCTGAGCCGGGGTGCCGGGTGTCATTTGACGGTTAAACAACGCGGCTAGGGTTCCGGCGAATCGGCGTCCGGCTTTGGGTGCCGTGCCTGCCATTTCCACTGCGGAGCGAGCGATCATGGCATTCAGTTACAAGAAGAGCGTCACCTTCCGCCTGCTGCAGGCGGCCAAGGCCCAGCGGGCACGCGCCGGCACCCATCTGATGCGTGCGGGCCTGCATCCGGGGCAGGAGCTGGTGCTGAAAGTGCTGGCCGACAGCGACGGCCGCACCATGAGCCAGCTGGCGCTGGCGCTGGGCGTGCAGCCGCCCACCGTGACCAAGATGGTCCCCCGCCTGTCCGCACAGGGGCTCGTCCGCCGCCAGATCTCCGACACCGACGGCCGCCTTGCCCGCGTGTTCCTCACCGATGAGGGGCGTGACCGGATCGAGGCCGTCGACAAGGCCTGGAAGCGGCTCGAAAAGGAAGCCATCGCCGGTCTTGACGACAAGGACCGCAAGCGCCTGAAGAAGCTGCTGCGCCAGATCGAGAAGAACCTCTCCCTGTCTCTCGATGACGATGAAGGCGACGAAGAGCTGCTGGAGCCGGATGAGGACGATGCGCCGAAGGCAGCCGTGATCGCTCTGGCAACGGCGGAAAGCTGAGACCCTTCCCGGTGAGCCTTCCCTCATCGGGATCTGGCCCGTCCGCCCGGTTTGCACGCTCAGGAGCCGCTGATCGCTGGCAGCGGCTCCCTGCAAGGCTGCCATACCCAAAGGGCAGGGCGAACCGTACCGTTCGGTCTGTTTGTGGGCTTCCGTTCGCCGGGCACTCACTCTAAGGTGTGAGTGCCGCGCCGGTTCTGGCGCGGGCGTTTCTGGAAGAAAATCCATGACCAGCACTCCGGATGGATCCGGCCCGGGGCAGCGTGAGGAGTCGCGCAGCCAGCTTATCGGTATCGGCATGCTCCTGCTTGCCTGCTTCCTTTTTGCAGGCCTTGATGCCACGGCGAAATATCTGGTCCGTGACCTGCCGGCGTTTCAGGTCGTCTGGGTGCGCTTCGTCACGCACATGGTGCTGGCCTTCTTCCTGTTCCGCATCTGGGCGCATCCGGAATATTTCCGCACGGACCGGCCGGTGCTGATGATCCTGCGCGGCTTCTGCCTGCTCGGGAACACCTCCTTCAACTTCCTCGCCGTGCGGCATCTGCAGCTGGCCGAAACCATGTCGATCATGTTTGCCGGGACCATTCTGGTGACGGCGCTGGCCGTGCCGATGCTGGGCGAAAAGGTTGGCCCGCGGCGCTGGGCGGCGGTCTTCGTCGGCTTCATCGGTGTTCTCGTCATCGTGCAGCCCGGTTCCGGCCCGCTCAACTGGGCGGTGATCTACTCGCTGCTGTCGATGGTCTGCTACGCGCTTTATACGCTGCTGACGCGCATGCTCTCGGCCACTGATTCCACCCTCAGCATGCTGATCATTCCGGCAGCCGTGGCGTCCCTTGCCATGGCGCCGGGCGGCATTTCCGTGTGGCAGGCGCCGCCCAGCCTGTTCCACTGGGGACTGCTGCTGTCCACCGGTGTTCTGGGCGGACTGGGCCACTGGATCCTGATCGGCGCCTACCGCCGTGCGCCTGCCTCGGTGCTGGCACCTTTCACCTATGTGCAGATCATCTGGATGATCAGCCTCGGCTACCTTGTCTTCGCCGACCTGCCGGGCAGTTCCACCCTGATCGGCGCGTCCATCGTCGTCAGCTCCGGGCTCTACATTCTCTACCGCGAGCAGATCGTCAAAAAGCGTTAGGCTTCCGCTTGCCGGATCTCCCCAGTCTTTTCCATTGACGCCCCGCAGCAGGGATGCTCTGAAACTCCTGCAAGGGGTTGGCGAAGATCGGGGGATTTTTCGTGCGGGGATGGGGCTTATCAGGACTGCGGGCACTGGTGCTCGCCATGCCGCTGGCCGGTTGCACGGGGCTTGGCCTGACGGACGGGCAGGCGCCAGAAACACCGGCTGAGGCCGCCGGGTTTCAGCCGGGCAGCGAGGAAGAGTTCATGCTGAATGCGGGCCGCCGCATTCATTTTGCCGAAGGCTCGGCGGCCATTGATCCAGAGGCCGAAGCCATCCTGATCCGGCAGGCCGCCTGGCTCAATATTTATCCGCAGTGGCTCGCCAAGGTGCAGGGCCACGCCGATGACCCCGGCGGAGAGGCGGCCAACAAGCGCTTGTCCGAACAGCGGGCGAAGGCCGTCTTTGACAAGCTGGTGGCGCTGGGTGTGGATCCGCAGCGGCTGTGGTTCAAGGGCTATGGCATCGAGCGGCCGGAGACCGACTGTGATCCGCAGGACTGCGCCCGTCTCAGCCGTCAGGTCACGGTCAACCTGCGCAACGAGTTCGACGACAGTGCGCCGCAGTTCAAACGGTTTGGCCGCTAAGTGCGCCGCATGGCTTGCGCTTCGCGCCTGCGCCCCGCATGCTCGATAGAACTTGCGATTCAGGGCCTTGCCGGTCTATCAGCCTTTTGTCTGGCTGGTTCCCCGCAAGTGGGCCGGAACTGCTTTGGCGCATGTGAGGGACGGCACGTATGGGTGCAGACACGCCCCGTGACGAAATGGGTGGCGACGGTGACGACACGCCGCGCGGCAAACGGCTGACACTCAGCGACATTGCCGACAGGCTTGGTGTGTCCACGGCCACGGTGTCGCTTGCTCTGCGCGATTCGCCGCTGGTGGCCTCGGCCACCCGCGACAAGATCAAGGAAATGGCCCGCCAGGTCGGGTATATCTACAACCGCTCCGCCGCCTCCCTGCGCACCGCCAAGACGCAGATCGTCGGGGTTGCCGTGCATGACATCATCAATCCCTATTTCGCCGAAATCTTCCGCTCTCTGGAAGACGTGCTGGAAGCACAGGGGCAGATGGTCTTCATCTGCAACCACCGGGACAATGTGGAGCGCCAGCGCGCCTTTGTGGACGCGCTGATGCAGCACCGCGCTGACGGGCTGATCCTGTGTTCCTCCGTCGGCACCACGGCGGACGAGATCAACCGGCTGACCGATCAGGGCATCCCGGTCACGCTCATGTGCCGTGATGTGGAAGGCGCCAGGGCGCCGGCCGTGCGCGGCGACGATGAGCTGGGCGGGGAAATGATCACCCGGCATCTGATCGCACAGGGGCACCGCCATATCGCCATGGCGGGCGGGCGGCGCGGCAGCTCCACCGGACGCGACCGCAATGCCGGCTGGCGCAAGGCGCTGGCGGAAGCGGGCATCGACCCGGACACGCAGATCGATATTCCCGAACTGATGACCCAGGCCGATGGCCGTGAGGCTGCCCCGCGCATTCTCTCCACCGGCGAGCGCCCGACCGCCGTCATGTGCTTCAATGATCTGGTGGCGCTCGGCATGATGCCGGCTCTGCGGCGGGCCGGTGTGGAGCCGGGGCCGGATATCGCCGTCACCGGTTACGACGACGTGGATGGCGCGGCCTCACGCACGCCCTCGCTCACCACCATCGCCAGCCACCCGGATGAAATCGGCCGCCGGGCCGCCGACCTCATCCTGCGCCAGATCGGCGGCGAGCGCGTGCCCAACACGCTGCATCTGATCCCGCCGGACCTGAAGATCCGCGACAGCTCCCCGCCCCCCGGCGTCCGGCTGGGCAGCAAGCTTTAGAGGTATCTTGAAGGTGTGGAGGAGGGCGAAGCCGCGCCACACACTGGTAAAGCCCGTGCGGCGTTTGAGCAAATTCAAGGCGTGATGCGTCAGCATCTCAGCGCCTTGGTATCAGTGTCGCCCCGGGCGGAGCGAAGCGCAGACCCGGGGACCACACGCTTCCAGAGCTACGATGGATTTGCCTGTGTCTGCGGCAGGCACAGGCTGGCCGGTCTGCCTCGCCGCATGTGTGCGCCGTCACCTCTCTGCAAACGAGTGGTCCCCGGCTCGCGCTGCGCTTGGCCGGGGCGACTCGGTACCTTTTCCCTGCCAGTGCCGGGCAGCAGCGCTCTCACTCCGGCTTTTCACGCTCCAGAAACTCCCGGATCCGCTCCAGCGCCAGGCTGATGTTTTCGCGGGAATTGGCGTAGGAGAGGCGGATGTAGCCCTCGCCCAGAATGCCGAAATCCGGGCCGCCGATGGTGGCAACGCCTGCCTTTTCCAGCAGCGCTGAGGCAAGCGGCTTGGCCTTCCAGCCCGTCGCCTTGATGTTGGGGAAGGCGTAGAAGGCGCCCAGCGGCGTGCGGGCGGAAATGCCGGGCAGCGCATTCAGCCCCTCGACCACCAGCTTGCGGCGGGCATCGAACTCCGCGACCATCGCCGCCACCGCATCCTGCGGGCCTGTGAGGGCGGCAAGGCCGCCGAACTGGGCCGGGGAATTGACGCAGGACCAGCAGTTGACGGCGAGCTTGCGCGCCTTGGTGATCAGGGCATCGGGCCACACCGCATAGCCCATGCGCCAGCCGGTCATGGCATAGGTCTTGGACCAGCCGTCGAGCAGGATCACCCGGTCGCGGATTGCCTCGAACTCCAGCAGCGACACATGCTCCTGCCCGTCATAGGTCATCTGGCCGTAGATCTCGTCCGAGAGAATGGCAATGTCCGGCCGCTCCGTCAGGCCCTTCACCAGCTTTTCGATCTCGGCACGTCCGGTGATGCCTCCGGTCGGGTTGGCGGGGGAATTGAGGATGACGAGCCGCGTCTGCGGCGTCAGCAGCGAGAGGGTTTCCTCTGCCGAGAAGCCGAAGCCGTTCTCCTCGCGGATCGGCACCGGTACGGGCCGGGCGCCGGTGAATTCGATCATCGAGCGGTAGATGGGAAATCCCGGATCGGGGTAGAGAATGTCGGTGCCCGGCGCGCCGAACATGAGGATGGCCATGAACATGGTGACCTTGCCGCCCGGCACGATAACCACATTGTCCGGATTGACGGAAACACCCACCCGCTTGTGAATGTCCGCACTCACCGCCTCGCGCAGGGGCTGGATGCCGGTGGCGCCGGTGTAGCCGTGCTCGCCGTCGCGCAGCGCCTTGATGGCCGCCTCGACGATATGCTCCGGCGTGCGGAAATCCGGCTGGCCGATGCCCAGATTGATAATGCTGCGCCCCTGCTGTGCCAGTTCATTGGCGCGGGCAAGCACCGCAAAGGCGTTTTCCTCTCCAATCCGGTCAAAGGCGTCGATGGTCCTGAGCATGTCCTCTCCCTTGCTTCAGCGGTGCCGTTCCTCCCCGCCTGTTGTTGCGCAGGATCGCGGCGGGGCGGGCGCTGCGCAAGGGCGGAAGCGCGTCATTGTGTTCCGCATTTACATTGAAGTGGTGATCTTTGCCTTTGGACTACCTATATTGCCGCCAAACGCATCACCTCTTATGGTTCGCCGCTGCTGCGCCAGTTGCCGCTGGCAGCCGCGATCCGCTTCAGGAAACAGGACTTCACGCCATGAGCACCGATGCCAGCACCGCGTCCAAGCAGATCCCCGTTACCGTTCTCACCGGGTATCTTGGCGCCGGCAAGACGACGCTTCTCAACCGCATTCTGTCGGAGAATCACGGCCAGAAATATGCGGTGATCGTCAACGAATTCGGCGAGATCGGCATCGACAACGACCTGCTGGTCGAGTCGGATGAAGAAATCTTCGAAATGAACAACGGCTGCATCTGTTGCACCGTGCGCGGCGATCTGATCCGCACCGTGCAGAACCTGATGAAGCGCCGCGGCAGCTTCGATGCCATCATCGTCGAGACGACCGGCGTGGCCGATCCGGCCCCGGTGGCGCAGACCTTCTTCATGGATGACGATGTGCGCGCCGCCTCTCGCCTGGATGCGGTGGTGGCCGTGGTTGACGCCCGCCACGTGCTGCAGCGCCTTGCCGATACCTCCGAGGCGGAAGACCAGATCGCCTTTGCCGATGTCGTCCTGATCAACAAGACCGATCTGGTGACGCCTGAAGAGCTGGCCGCCGTCGAGGCGCGCATTCACAAGATCAACCCCTATGCGGTGCGTCACAAGACCGAGCGCTGCAGCATCGACATTGGCAAGGTGCTGGACCGGGGCGCTTTCGACCTCGACCGCATCCTGACGCTGGACCCGCAGTTCCTCAACACGGGCCACGGTCATCATCACCATCATGACCATGACCACCACCATGATCATGATCACGAGTGCGGCCCCGATTGCGGCCATGATCACCATCACCATCATGATGATCATGGGCACCACCATCACCACGATCACGGCCACGGCCATGACCATGTTTGCGGTCCGGACTGCGATCATGATCACCACCACCATGATCATGATGATCCGCATTCGGTGCGCAGCATTTCGCTTCGCGCCGGCGAGCTGGACCCGCATGTCTTCTTCTCCTGGATCAACCGGGTCACCCAGAGCGATGGTGCGAAGATCCTGCGTCTCAAGGGCATTCTGGCCTTCAAGGAAGATCCGCAGCGCTATGTCATTCAGGGCGTGCATATGATCGTCGAGGGCGATCACCAGCGCGACTGGAAGGACGGCGAGCCGCGCGAAAGCCGCCTCGTCTTCATCGGCCGCGAGCTGGATTTCGACGCCCTGAAGCAGAGCTTCGACGCCTGCGCCGCCTGACGGACAGCCACGAGAGCCATTGAAGGACTGACCGTGCCGACACTTGCAGCGACTGAACTCTCCGGCTTTGCCGTCAAGGCCGGGTTCCTGAAGGATATTCCCTATTTCGCCCTCGGCAGCGGCGAAGTGGTGCTGGTGGAAGGCGGGCAGAAGACCATCCGCCTGCACTCCGGCGGCCTGCTGGCGGCCGACGAGCGGGTGGAGGCGTCTGGCCATGCCACGGCGCTTGTCACCGGCGGTGACGACGGGCGGGTGATGGAACTGAGTGCTTCGGGCGAGGTGCGCCAGCTTTCCGAGCGGCCGCGCAAGTGGATCGATCTGGTGGCTTGCGGCCCTTCGGGGGCGACGGCCTTCGCCAGCGGCCGCACCGCCTGGGTGCGGCTGGCCGATGGCACGGAAAAGGAATTCCCGCATGAGCGGGCGGTGGGTGGCCTTGCCTTTGCGCCCAAGGGTCTGCGCCTTGCCGTTGCCCGCTATGACGGGGCGACTCTGTGGTGGGTGAACACGCAAGGCCAGCCGCAACTGCTGGAATGGAAGGGCGCCCATCTGGCCGCCAGCTTCTCGCCGGACGGCAAATATCTCGTCACCTCCATGCAGGAGGCCGCGCTGCACGGCTGGCGTCTCTCCGATGCGCAGGACATGCGCATGACCGGCTATCCGTCCAAGGTAAAGTCGATGAGCTGGTCCGCGAAGGGCCGCTATCTGGCCACCTCCGGCGCCAATGCCGCGATTGTCTGGCCCTTCTCCGGCAAGACCGGCCCCATGGGGCAGGCGCCCCTGCAGCTTGGCACCCGCAGCGATGCGCTGGTGACCTCGGTTGCCTGCCACCCGAAAGAAGATGTGGTGGCTGTCGGCTATCAGGACGGCATGATCCTTCTGTGCCGCTTCGAGGACAATGCGGAGGTGCTGCTGCGCCGTGCCGCGAAGTCACCCGTCTCCACCATGGCCTGGGACCGGGCAGGCGTCCGGCTTGCTTTCGGTACGGAAGATGGCGAGGGTGGTGTCATCGCATTGGAATGACAGGGACTGGAAGGACTGGGGGAGACAGGTGATGATGCTGGCGAGACCCGTTGCTCTGGCGTTCGGTCTGCTTGCAGGCATTACCGCCTCACAGCTGCCGGAGTTTGCTCAGCAGTACCGCCAGCGGCTCGGCGGGGCGATTGATGCCCTGCAGACGGTCATGCTGCAGGCGGCCGAGGATGCGCAACGTTCCGGCCTTGATGTGGATGGCGCGATTGCGAGGCTCAAGGCCAGCGGTGACCAGCTTGTCGCCGCTCAGGGCCGCAGCCTGGAGGAGATCGGCGACCGGCTGGCCAATATGCGGGCCGAGCGCGAGGCCTATGCCGAGGCGGATGAATTTGGCCGCCTGCTCGTGTTCCTCACCAGTGCCGACCGGGAATTGGCAAGGCGCACCTATGACGACTTCGAGCCTGCGGTGCCGGTGACGGCGGAGGGCATTCTGACGGGCATCCTGGGCCTGTTTGCGGGCCTTGGCTCCTTGCGGATTTCCGGGGCCTTTCTGCGCGGCCTGTGGAGAGTTTTCGGCCCGCGCCGGTCTGCCGCCCGCTGATCAAGCTGACAGGAGAGAACATGGACACCGTAACCTCGTCCGGCGGCATGGTCGTTGCGCCTCACATGGCGGCGGCGGAAGCGGGCGCCGAGATCCTGCGCGAAGGCGGTTCGGCGATCGAGGCGATGATTGCCGCGGCGGCCACCATCGCTGTTGTCTATCCGCACATGAATGCCATTGGCGGGGATGGCTTCTGGCTGATCGCCGAGCCGGGGCAGGACCCGAAGGTGATTTCCGCCTGCGGGCCGGCCGGATCGGGCGCGACGATTGCCGCCTATAACCGCGCCGGGCATGGCACCGTGCCAGCGCGCGGCCCTCTGGCGGCGCTGACGGTTGCCGGCACTGTGGGCGGCTGGCAGAAGGCTTTCGAGGCAGCGGGAAGCCTTGGCGGGCGCATGCCCCGGCGTGAGCTTCTGATGAATGCCATCCGCCACGCCAAGGAAGGCTGTGCCGTTTCCGCCAGCCAGCAAAAGCTGACGGAGGAAAAGCTCGCCGAGCTCAAGGATCAGCCCGGCTTTGCCAGCGTCTTCCTGAAGGATGGCAAGCCGCTGGAAGCGGGCAGCCTGATGCGGCAGGAGCGGCTGGCCGACACGCTGGACCAGCTGGCCGCCGCCGGGTTCGATGATTTCTACCGGGGCGATGTGGGCGCGGAAATCGCGGCCGATCTGGAGCGCATCGGCGCGCCGGTCACCAAGGCGGATCTGCAGCGCTATGAAGCGCGCATCCGCAAGCCGCTGAAGGTGACGACCAAGGCTGGAACCCTCTTCAATGCCCCGCCGCCAACGCAAGGTCTTGCCTCGCTGCTGATTCTCGGCCTGCGCGACCGGCTTCCGGCAGCACGGCCGGAGAGCTTTGCCATGGTGCATGGGCTGGTGGAGGCGACCAAGCGCGCCTTCCTCGTGCGCGACCGGGTTGTCACCGACCCGGACCGCCTGCCGGAGCCGGTATCGCCTTTCCTTGAAGAGGCCTGGCTGGACCGCACAGCCTCCGAAATCAGCGCTGCCCGCGCGCTGGACTGGCCGGTGAAATCCGCGCTCGGCGACACCATCTGGATGGGTGCGATCGACGCCAGGGGCTGTGCCGTTTCCTTCATCCAGTCGGTCTATTGGGAATTCGGTTCCGGCTGCGTGCTGCCGCGCACCGGCATCACCTGGCAGAACCGCGGAGCAAGTTTTTCGCTGCATCCGGAAGCGCTCAATGCGCTGGAGCCGGGGCGGCTGCCGTTCCACACGCTCAACCCGGCGATGGCGCGGCTTTCCGATGGGCGGCTTGTCACCTATGGCACCATGGGCGGCGAAGGCCAGCCGCAGACGCAGGCAGCTATTTTCGTGCGCCATGTGCTGAACGGCATGCCGGTGGGTGAGGCCATCGATGCGCCGCGCTGGCTGCTGGGCCGCACCTGGGGCGATGCCAACACCTCGCTCCGGCTCGAATCACGCTTTGACCCGGATCTGGCCGAAGCGCTGAAACGGGCGGGTCATGACGTGGTTGTGATGAATGAGGCCTATTCCGATACCATGGGCCATGCGGGCATGATCGTGCGCGGCTTGCGCGGCGGCCTTGAGGGGGCGCATGATCCGCGCTCGGACGGCGGGGCGGCGGCGGCCTAGGGCGCGCACCGGAAGGAGAGACGACATATGGATGCCATCACGCGCATGCGCTGCTTCATTCAGGTGGTGGACAGCAACGGCTTTTCCGCTGCTGCCCGCGAGATGGGCCGCTCCAAGGCACTGGTGTCCAAATATATCGGCGAGCTGGAAGACGAACTGGGCGTCCGGCTGCTCAACCGGACCACACGGCAGATCTCGCTGACTGAAGTGGGCGAGGCCTATTACAAGGAAGCCAGCGACATCCTGCAGCGCATCGATGACCTGCAGGCTTCTGTCCAGTCCACGCATCACGAGGCGCGCGGGCGCCTGCGCGTGTCGGCACCGCGCTCCATGGGCGATGGCTTCATCAATCAGGCGATCATGGAATTTCTGGTGGCAGAACCGGCCATCACCATCGACCTGCGGCTGGATGACCGGTTTGTCGATCTGGTGGAAGAAGGCTTCGATCTCGCCATCCGGGTGACGGATCTGGAGGATTCCAGCCTGATCGCCCGCAAGATTTCCCCCTTCCGCACGGTGGTCTGTGCAACGCCGAAGGTGCTGGCTGACCACGGCACGCCGAAGCACCCTTCAGAACTCTCCAACATGCCCTGCATCGTGGACACGAATTACCGGTTTAAGTCGAACTGGATCTTCATGGACAAGGGGGACCGGGTGACGGTGCCGGTGAAGGGCCGGATCGAGGTCAACAGCGCCTCTGCCGCCCGCGATGCCGCCATGTGCCATCTGGGCTTTCTGCGCACGCCGATGATGTTCGTCTACAACGACATCAAGGCAGGCGGATTGCAGATCGTCCTGGAAGACTACGAGCATGACGGCCCGGCGATCTACGCCGTCTATCCCCACCGCCGCCATCTCTCCGGCAAGGTGCGCTCCTTCGTCGATTTCCTCACCCAGTGGTTCGCCAACATGCGCAAGGCGGGCAAAAGCTGCTGAAAGGCAGCGTGGAGGTTATCTTCTCCCCGCTGCCCCAGCCTCTCACTTGCCTGCAGCCGCAAGCCGTTCTTCGGCGAGGTGGTCTGCGACGGCTTCGGGGGTCAGGCCCTCAGCCTCCGCGCGCTGGAAGATGCGGGTGAGGGTGGTGCCGATGGCGAGTGTCTTTTCCCGCACCAGAGCATCATCACCGCCGGGCGTTGCCAGTGCGATGGAAATGACACCGCCTGCGTTGATGGCATAATCCGGTGCATAGAGAATGCCGCGGTCCTTCAGCGCCTGACCATCTGCGGGGGTGGCGAGCTGGTTGTTGGCGGCACCGGCGACGATCTTTGCCTTGATCTGCGGAATGGTGACGGCATTCAGCACTGCGCCAAGGGCGCAAGGGGCATAGACATCGGCCTTCACCGCATGGGCCTCTGCCGGAGAGACAGCCACGGCCTCCAGTTCCGCCACGGCCCGGTCCACGGCCGGCTGGTGAATGTCGGAGACGATCAGCCGGGTGCCGGCGGCCTTCAGCTGGCGCGCCACATCGAAGCCCACATGGCCGAGGCCTTGAACCGAAACGGTGCAGCCGCTCAGGCTGTCCGTGCCGTTGACATGGGCGAGGGCGGCGCGGATGCCGGCGAAGACGCCAAGCGCCGTGTAGGGGGACGGATCGCCAAGCCCGGTGGCACGGGTGCCGCGCACATGCGCTGTCTCGCGGGCCACGTCCTCCATGTCCTCAGCCGAAACGCCCACATCCTCTGCCGTGATGTAGGAACCGTTCATGCGGGCGACATGGCGGCCGAAGGCGCGCATCAGGGCTGGCGTCTTGTCCTTGCGCGGATCGGCGATGATCACCGCCTTGCCGCCGCCCAGATCAAGCCCGGCGAGGGCGTTCTTGTAGGTCATGCCGCGCGACAGGCGCAGGGCATCGCGCAGGGCGTCCTCCGTTGTGGCATAGGGCCAGATGCGGCAGCCGCCAAGGGCGGGACCGAGGCGGCTGTCGTGAACGCAGAGAATGGCGCGCAGGCCGGTTTCCCGGTCATGAGCAAACACCACCTGCTCGTGGCCGGAAAACTCGGGATGGTCGAAAGCTGTCATCCCTTGCGTGGAAAAGGGAGCGGTGCGGGACGGGGCGTTCATGGTCCTCTCTCTCATGCCAAGTCTTGCGATGCCTGCGCATCAGGCCGTTCGATGGAAAGTTGATGAGGGAGAAAATGTCTGATCTGTATGGAAATTTGTGATCGATCTTGCGCCACAAGTCGCCTGATGGGGAAATTTCTCTCAAAAATTAATTCTGGAAGGATGAAAAACGCCAATTCCCTTTCTGCGACGCAAAAGACGCTTGCGGAAGGTCACCTTCCTGCCCCCTTCTCAGGGCAATGAGCCGTGCCGGAATCACGCCCCAACGAGAATGGAATCACCACGAATGTCTGCCGCTGTGAGCCCCACCGTCTTTCTGCACCGGGCCTTTGCGCTGCTGTGCTGTGCGGCCATGCTGATCTCAATGTGTCTGCTTGCCGCAGGCGGGGCTTCTGCACATCCGCACGTGTTTGTCGAAGCCCGCACCAAACTGGTGGTGAATGACGATGGCCTTGCCACGGCGGTGGACCAGATCTTCCGCTTTGATGATGCCTATACGGCCTTCGCCATCCAGGGTTTCGACACCAACCGTGACGGCATCTTCAGCCGGGAGGAGCTGGCGGAGCTGGCCAAGGTCAATGTGGAAAGCATGGAGGAATTCGGCTTCTTCACCTTCGGTGACAACACCAGGGTGGAACTGGATTTCACCATGCCGGAAGTTTACTGGCTGGAAGTGGTGGAGGTTCCCCTCACCGAATACTGGGCGATGAAGCAGGAAGATATCGCGGCCATCAAGGAAGATGCCGAACGCACCGGCAGGCCGATGATGACCACGGTGAAGCTGCTGGAACTGCACTTCCTGCTGCCGCTGAAAGAGCCGACGGACCTCGCCAATACGATCACGCTCGATGTCTATGACCCGACCTATTACGTCGATTTCCGATTTGCCGCGGATCCCGATGCCACGGGGCTGATCAATGCTCCGGCCTCCTGCACGGTCACCCGCAAGGAGCCGCCTCCGCTTGATCCTGCCGTCGCATTGGCCCTTGCTCAGGTCGGGGCCGATCAGCGGGAGCTGCCGCCGGAATTGGCGGACGTTGCTGCCGGCCTCGTCAATCAGATGATCGTCAATTGCGGGCCGGGAGAGGCTGCAGCCACCGCGTCCAAGCCGCCGTTCCCGCCGGTGACGCCGCTTAATGGTCAAAGTCAGGGCCAGGGCCAGACGGCGGGCACGGACACCGCAGGCGCTCCGCCTTCGGACCGTCAGGCGGAGGCTGCCTCCCAGATGCCGCCTGCTCCTATGGAAGGCGTTCCCTCGGCGGCGCTGAAGAGCAATGCGCTGGTCGGCAGCTTCTTTGCGCAAATCGCCCGCTATCAGACCGAATTCTACCAGAAGCTCATTTCCGCGCTGCGCAGCTTCCGCAACAGCCCGGATGCGGGCTGGCTGCTGGCGTTCCTCTCCTTCGCCTATGGTATTTTCCATGCGGCAGGTCCGGGCCATGGCAAGGCGGTGATCTCGTCCTATGTGCTGGCCAGCGAAGACACGCTGAAGAAGGGCATCCTGCTCTCCTTCGCCTCGGCCTTTGCGCAGGCCCTGACCGCCATACTGATCGTCTGCGGCGTTGCCGTGGTCTTCAACCTCACCTCCATTGCCATGCAGCAGACTGCCCGCTGGCTGGAGATCGCCTCCTATGTGATGGTGACGGCGATGGGCGCTTGGCTGCTCTGGGTCAAGGCTTTCCGCCCGATGCTGCTGGGGGCACCTGCCGGGCATGATCATGTGCATCTGCCGGGCGAGGATGGCGCCTGCGGCACCTGTGGCCACGTGCATGCGCCCACCGCGGAGATGGCCGCCGGGCGCCTGACGCCAGGCCGTGCGCTGTCGATCATTCTGGCGATCGGTCTCAGGCCCTGTTCGGGCGCGCTGATCGTGCTGGTCTTCGCCCTGTCGCAGGGCATGATCCTGGCCGGCATTGCCTCGACGCTGGCCATGGCCGTTGGCACGGGCATCACCGTGTCGCTGCTGGCCACGCTGGCCGTCGGGGCCAAGGGGCTGGCCGCGCGCCTTGCCGGGTCCGATGGGGTGTGGGCCTACCGGGTGCACCGGGGCATCGAGATTGCCGCCGCCGCTGCCGTGTTCCTTTTGGGCCTCACCCTGCTGATTGCCATGATCGGCTGGGGCTCTGTCCCGGCCTGATCAGGCTGATGTAAGCCTCAGCTATCGCCGCGCTTGCGGCGGTAGGCTTCCACGGCTTCGCCAAAGGCTGCGAACAGCTTCTGCGAAGGCGTGTCGCAGCTGACCCAGTATTCCGGGTGCCACTGGGTGCCGATGGCAAAGTTGCGCGCGCCCTCCACCGAGACCGCCTCGATGGTGCCATCCTCGGCCGTGGCCTCCACCACCAGCGACTGACCCAGCGCGCCAAGGCCCTGCCGGTGCAGGGAGTTGACCTTGAACTGTGCCGTGCCGATGGCCGCTTCAAGCTGTCCGCCTGTGCGCGCGTCAACGGTATGGGCGAGTGCGAAGCGCTCTTCCTGCTTTTCGGATACGGGTGCGCGGTGGTCGTTGCGCCCGTCAAGCTCCTGGATCTCGGTGAGCAGGGTGCCGCCAAAGGCGACATTCAGCTCCTGCATGCCGCGGCAGATGGCAAAGACCGGCAGGCCCTTTTCCAGAGCCCGGCGCAGCAGCGGCAGGGAGGTGGCGTCACGGTCCGGGTCATAAGGCCCGTTTTCTTCCGTCGCCTCGCCGCCATAAAGATCCGGATTGACGTTGGAGCGCGAGCCGGTGGCCAGCACCCCGTCCACCCGGTCCAGCACCGCGTCAATGTCGAGAGCGCTGCCGAGGGAGGGCAGGATCAGGGGAATGGCGCCAGCGCCATTCAGTACGGCCTCCAGATAGGTGGAGGGCGCTGCATGCCAGCGGTAGCCATCAACGGGCTTCACATCGGCGGTGACAAGAACAATCGGCTTGGACATTCGAGGCTTTGGACCCTTTGGCCGCTAAACGGGATGGGCTGCAAGGTTTGCACGAAGACCACACCGCCGCCAAGGGGGCAGTATCACACCAGCCGCAGTTCCTGGGCGATGCGGTAGAGATGGGCGGCGTTGCCGCTGCCGACCTTGTCGCGGATGTTGAGCCGGTGCGATTCGACCGTGCGCACGCTGATGCCCAGATGCACCGCGATTTCCTTGTTGGCCTGTCCGCGGGCGACCCCTTGCAGCACTTCGCGCTCGCGCTCCGTCAGGCCATAGGGGTTGGTTGGCGAAGGCGAGGGCTTGTTCTCCATCAGCGCCGGTCCGACGCGGGAGGAGAAGTAATAGCCGCCGTCTGCCACGGCGAGAATGGCGTTGATCATCTCCTTCGCGGAGATGTCCTTGAGCAGATAGCCCCTGGCCCCGGACTGCATCACACCGCGCACATATTCCGGGTTGTCATAGATCGACAGGACCAGAACGCTGATCATCGGATGCTTGCGGCGGATGGTTTCGGTTGCTTCCAGCCCGTTGAGGCCCGGCATGGAAATATCCATCAGGATGATATCGGGCCTCAGCGTTTCGGCCAGTTGCACGGCCATGCGCCCGTCGGTGGCCTCGCCCACGATCTCGAAGGGGGCGACGCCTTCCAGCCGGGCTCTGATGCCGGCGCGCACCAGCTCATGATCATCCGCCAGCAGCACGCGCACCTTGCGCGGCAGGTCGTCCTTGCGGGCTTGCGGGCTGGTCATGCACTGTGTCTCCTCATCTGCCGGGCGTGGTTCACGCCGCTGTCCGGCTCTCCTCCGGCAGCATGGGCATGGTCACCCGGATCATGGTGCCCTGGGCACCCACCCGCGACATTACCATGGTGCCGCCATGTGTCTCTATCCGTTCACGCATGTTGCGGATACCCAGTCCTCCAAGCTGCGGCAGAGGCAGGGGAATGCCCACGCCATCGTCCTGGATCGTCAGGGTCAGCGCCCGCTCTCCCGCCACCAGCCGGATGCTGACATATGCCGCGGCCGAGTGCCGGGCCACATTGGTCAGCGCCTCCTGCACCACCCGGTACAGTGCGGTCTTGGCCGAATCCGGCAGTCGGCTGCGGCAGCGGTCGGCGGAAATCTCGACAGTGATGCCGGATTGCGCCTCGAAATCCTTGGCAAGGCTTGTAAGGGCTGCGGACAGGCCCATGTCGTCGAGAATGCTCGGGCGCAGATCCTTGGAGATGCGCCGCACCTCGCCAATTGCCTCGTCCAGAATGCGCAGGCAGCGCTCGGCCTGGGTCTGCATTTCGCCGCTGCCGGGGCTGCGGGAATGCAGCATCTCGATGCCATAGCGCACGGAGACGAGCAGCTGGGAGATGCTGTCATGCAGCTCGCTCGACACGCGCTTGCGCTCCTGCTCCTGCACATCGACGATCCGGTGGGTCAGCTCCTTCAGCTTGCCGTCGGCAAATTTCTGCTCCGAGAAGCTGACCGTGGCCACAGCGGTCAGGCTCAGGAGGATGGCGACCATGGTGATGAGGAAGATCACCAGCACCGTCTGCTGCACGTTGGCGGTGAAATCGGCACGGACGAGGGCCACTTCCCGGGCGATGTCGTCAATGTAGAGGCCGGTGCCGACCATCCAGCCCCACTTGTCCAGCATCACGGCATAGCCGAGCTTTTCGGCATTCATGCCGGCGCTCGGCTTGTCCCAGACATAGCGGTGAAAGCCGCCGCCGGCCTCAGCTGCGGCCATGAGATTGCGGATGACGTAATTGCCTTCCGGGTCCTGCAGATCCCACCATTTGCCGCCGACAAGATTGGCCAGTTTGGGATGGACGATGTTGGTGCCATCGCGCAGATAGACGAAGAAATAGCCGTCTTCGCCGAAGGTGATGTCGTTGACGATGCGTTTTGCTTCCGTTTGCGCCGCCTCGCGCCCGCCATGCTCCTCCTCATAGAGCTTCTGGATGGAGGTCAGGGCAAGGGATATGGCGTTCTGCACCTCCTGCCGCTTGCTGGACAGGATACGCTCCTCGACGGCATGGGTCTGGGCCTCGATCAGGCGCGAGGCCTGAAAGAAGGTGATGCCGCCAATCAGCCCCGAGACAGCTACAAGGGGCAGGATGGTGATGAGGAGCAGTTTTGTTTTGAATGTCACCGGTGGCCCCCTGCATTCCGAAAGTGATCCACTTCCGGCAATAAAATTGCCGGAAAGCAGCGTCTTTTCAGTAGTACTACGGAAAAGATGCGCAGAAACACGACTAGCGCCTCATTCAAAGGATCACCTAGACACAGACAGGTGTCAGTGCAAGGCTTCAAAGTGGCTGAGCACTCGCCATATCTGGGAGGATATCGTTATGGATCGTCGTTCGTTTATCAAGAAGGCTGGCATTGGTGCTGGCGGTATTGCCGCTGCAACCACGCTTGCCGCTCCGGCAATTGCGCAGTCCCGCACCGACATGGTGATCGTTTCCACCTGGCCGCGCGACATGCCGGGCCTTGGTGTTTCCGCGCAGCGCCTGGCGGCCCGTATCGCCGAACTGACCGAAGGCCGCATCAACGTTCAGTATTTCGCCGCCGGTGAGCGCGTCGGTGCATTCGATGCCTTCGACGAAGTGGCTTCGGGCAACGCACAGGCCTATATCGGCGCCGACTATTACTGGAAGGGCAAGCACCCGGCCTGGTCCTACTTCACGGCTGTTCCCTTCGGCCTGACCTATGCCGAAATCGACGCCTGGATCAAGGTTGGCGGCGGCCAGGAACTGTGGGACGAACTGGCTGACCAGTTTGGCCTGAAGAACTTCAACGCCGGCAACACCGGTGTGCAGATGGGTGGCTGGTTCAACAAGGAAATTGAAACCGCCGACGACCTCAAGGGCCTGAAGATGCGCATTCCGGGCCTTGGCGGCGACGTCATGGCCAAGCTGGGTGCCTCGCCGGTGTCCCTGCCGGGCGGCCAGATCTATGAAAACCTCGTCTCCGGCGCTGTCGATGCCACCGAGTGGGTCGGCCCGTGGAACGACTATTTCATGAAGTTCTACGAAGCCGCCAAGTACTACTACTATCCGGGCATGCATGAGCCGGGCTCCATGCTGGCGCTGGGCTGCAACAAGTCCTGGTTCTCCAAGCTGTCGAAGATCGACCAGATGATCGTCGAAGCGGCCTGCAACGAGGAAAACGCTTTCTCGATGGCAGAAGCCAACGGCTTCAACGGCGCCTATCTCGACAAGCTCATCAATGAGCATGGTGTCGTGCTGCGCCAGTTCTCGGACGAAGTCTATGACGCCTTTGGCGATGCATCGGCTGAAGTGTTCGAGGAAACCATCCAGCACGGCGACCTGACCAAGCGCGTTCACGAGAGCTTCGTGAAGGCCCGTTCGGAAGTGGGCCGCTGGATGCTTCTGGCTGACACCGGCTACACGGTGCAGCGCAACCGCGTGCTCGGCATCAAGGTCTGACCGCCACTGGCGTCCACCTGACCGGGGGGCGGGGCTAGCCCCGCCCCCTTCCTGGTTCAAACCTTTTTTGACGAGGCGTTTGACGATGACGGCCTTGAACCCGGTTCAAGGCGCCGCTGCTGAGACTGCGCGTGCGCTGGAATCCCGGACCGGTGGTGTTCTTGCCATCCGGCTGTTCGGTTGGATCAATCTGGCAGTCATGACTGCCTTCCTGATCAACAACTACCTCACCTACTGGCAGGGTTTTCCCGGACCTGGAACCGGATCGGCCGGCGCGCAGATGCAGACCGGCCTCTATGCCGTGCTGGCGCTTCTGGCCGTAGCTTATGTGCTTTATCCCGGCTCACCCGGACTGCGCGCCGACAGCGAGCGGATCAACAGGCTGAACGCCTTCCTGATCCGCTGGGCTTTCTGGGCGGTGGTCATCGTCGGGATCGCCGACGCAACGATTTCTTTCCTGCGTGTCGAAGGCGTGCTGGAAGCGGTGTTCGGCCGGCAGCTGGCGAGCGATCTCGGGCGGGCGCAATTCCGCGGCGGCTATGTGCACATGCCGCTCATCGCACTGTCGGTCCTGCTCGCGGCGGTTACGCGGACCCTCGGCTTCTACTGGCTGGCTCTTCTGGTGGTGGTATCCCAGCTTCTGATCGTGCTGGGCCGCTTCGTCTTTTCCTACGAACAGGCGTTCCTGTCTGACCTCGTGCGCTTCTGGTATGCGGCGCTGTTCCTGTTTGCCTCCGCCTACACGCTCCTTGAAGAGGGGCATGTGCGTGTGGATGTGCTCTATGCCAGCTTCGGCGAGACGGCGAAGGGCTTTGCCAATGCCTTCGGTGCCATCGCCTTCGGCATGGTGTTCTGCTGGACCATTCTCTACTTCGGTCTGGGGTCAAGGCAGTCGATCATCAACAGCCCCATGCTCTCCTATGAGACGACACAGGCAGGTTTCGGCCTTTATGTGAAGTATCTGATGGCGGGCTTCCTTGGCGTTTTCGCCGTGAGCATGATGATCCAGTTTGTCAGCTACCTGTTTGCCGCCGTGGCAGACATGCGCGGCGAACCAGGTGGCCGCGAGCTCACCGGCTCCATCAAGCACTGACCCAGCAGGATTTGCACCTATGGAACTGTTTTTCCTTATTCTGCTGATCGTCCTGATGGCGGCGGCGCTTGGCTCGGGCTTTCCCGTCGCCTTTGCCCTGCCGGGATCGGCAATCATCTCCATCGGCCTGGCTGCCGGCGCTGGCTATCTGTTCGCCGGCCACACCGACGCCTATTTCTCCCATGGTGGCCCCACCCAGTGGCTGAGCGCCGGGGTGACCAACTTCCGCGGCATTTACTGGGAGGCGGAGCGCGACACGCTCATCGCCATTCCGCTGTTCATCTTCATGGGCATCATGCTGCAGCGGTCCAAGATCGCCGAGGATCTGCTCATCACCATGGCACGGCTTTTCGGGCCGGTGCCGGGCGGTCTGGGCATTTCGGTCATCCTGGTGGGGGCGCTGCTCGCCGCCACCACCGGCATTGTCGGCGCCACCGTTGTGGCCATGGGCCTCATCTCGCTGCCCGCGATGATGCGCAACAACTATTCGGTGCCGCTGGCCACCGGCACGATCGCTGCTTCCGGCACGCTGGGCCAGATCATTCCGCCCTCCATCGTGCTGATCATTCTGGCCGACCAGCTGTCCTCCAGCGTCGATCAGGCCGGCAACCTGCGTCAGGCTCTCTTCCGCGATGCCAATGGCCCCGGCCAGATGCCGTCCGATCTGGCCATTGCCTCCACCAGCGCGGGCGAGCTGTTCCTCGGCGCGATCCTGCCCGGCATGCTGCTCGTCGGGCTCTATGTGCTGTTCATGCTCGGCTTTGCCCTCATCAACCCCAAGGCTGCACCGGCTGTGCGCGGTCAGGGCAAGATGGACCGGCAGTTCCTGTTCCAGGTGTTCATCACGCTGGTGCCGCCGCTCGCCCTGATCGTGCTGGTGCTCGGCTCGATCATGGCCGGCATCGCCACGGTCAACCAGGCCGGCGCTGTCGGTGCCATCGGTGCCATGATCATGGCCGGCTACCGGCTGCAGGACGGCAAGGGCAAGGGCGTCTATACGCCTGCAATCATTGCCATTCTGGCGCTTCTGGGCATTGCCGTTGCCGTCAGCTTCTATGACACCAACATCAAGCGCGTTCTTTCGAATGGCGATATGACAGGCATCGTCCTCGGTGCCATCGCCGTTTCGATGCTGGTCTTTGCCGTGATCTGGAGCGGCTGGCGCACGATGGTGACGGACAACACCTTGCGCGAAGTGATGATCGAGACGGCCAAGGGCTCGTGCCTCGTGTTCATCATCCTGATTGGCGCGGCCATGCTGACATCGGCTTTCCGCGCCTTTGGCGGTGAGGATCTGGTCAAGGACTTCCTGCAAGGCCTGCCCGGCGGTTTCTGGGCCCAGTTCCTCATGGTCATGCTGGTGATCTTCATCCTCGGCTTCTTCCTCGATTTCATCGAGATTGCCGTGGTGGTGGTGCCGATTGTTGCGCCGATCCTGCTGGCTGATCCGTCCGCCAACGTGACGGCAGTCTGGCTGGGCGTGATGTTCGGCCTCAACCTGCAGACCTCCTTCCTCACCCCGCCCTTCGGCTTCGCGCTCTTCTATCTGCGCGGCGTGGCTCCGGCGGTGGTGAAGACGCTGCAGATCTACAAGGGCGTGATCGCCTTCATCGGCATCCAGCTGGTCGCGCTGGCGATTGTCGGCTTCAATCCGCAGATCGTGAACTATCTGCCGAACCGGTCCTCGCTGCTGTCCGAGACCGCGCCGCCGCCGAAGAACCCGCGTCTGCAATATTGCATCGAGACCTACACCAGCCAGCAGTTCCGCCAGAACGGCACCGCGATCACTGCTGCCATCAGCCAGCTCAAGGGAACGGATGTCAGCTATCTGCCGTCCGATCTGCAGCAGGAGCTGAAGTCCGGGCTGCAGAACGCCGAGAAGGCCATTCCGCAGATGGCGGAGATCGATGCTGCCGTTGTCGCCGTCACGCAGGCCGCAGTGACCTACCGTCCGTTGCAGGTTCAGGTGCGGGCGATCGAGCGGGATGCGCGCAAGATCGAGCGTGAAATCAAGGAACTGGAGGTGATCATTTCGCGCTCCGGTCCGACCGGCATCTATTCCGCGGAGCGGGGAGAGGATGCAAAGGCGGAAATGGCGGAGCTGCAGGCCGCGCATGATGCGCTGCTGGCGAAGATCCCGGCCAGCTGGGAAGACGTCCATACCGGCTTTGCCAAGGTGCAGGATGCGGAGAACAAGGCACGCCTCGCCTACCGCCGCCTCGCGGACAATGCCTCCGAGCCTGTGATGAAGGTGACAGCCGCGCTTCAGGCCGCACCTGCCCTGCAGGAGATGGAGGAGAAGTTCACGGCCCTGCAGGATGCGGTCATCTCCAAGCCTCTGCCCGAGGTGCTGGAGCAGATCGACTTGCTGCGCAGCGAGGTCTCCGCCCTTGAAGGCACGGCCGATATCCGCAAGGGGATCAACGAGGCCCGCAAGATCATGCGCTCCAATGCACCCGATCCGCAGGCCGCTGTGGCCGAGCTGGACAACTCCATCGCCGCGCTCAGGCAAGATCTCGCGTGGCGCCAGCGCGCTTTCGACGAGTTGCTGCCGAAGATCAGCGCCTATGATGCTGCCACCAGCGGCACCATCGGCCTGCGCCAGCTGCCGCGCCTGCCGCGTGATGTGGCGGTGGCTCTGGCGCCGTGTCTGTCGAAACACCGGGATGTCTCGCTGAATTTCTGACAGCTGGCTATTGACGAAAGCAGGGCGGGGATGGCTGATGGTCTTCCCCGCCCTTTGCTTTTCCGAAAAGGTTCCGCGATGTTCCGCACCGCTCAGGTGATCACGTCTCTCAATTCGGCGATTGGCCGTGCCGTGTCCTGGCTGATGCTGGGCATTGTGCTGGTGCAGTTTGCGGTGGTCATCCTGCGGTATGTGTTCGGGGCAGGTTCGGTCTGGGTGCAGGAAAGCATCCTCTACATGCACGGCTTCCTGTTCCTGCTCTCCGCCGCCTACGCGCTGGCCATTGATGCGCATGTGCGGGTGGATGTGTTCTACCGGGATGTCAGCCCCGCCCGCAAAGCGCTGGTGGATCTGGCCGGGTCCGCCCTGTTCCTTATGCCCATGTGCGCCGTCATCCTCTGGCACGCCTGGCCCTTCGTCCAGATCTCCTGGATGATCCGGGAAGGCTCGCGCGAGACGTCGGGCATTCCGGCGATTTATGTGCTGAAGACAGCGATCCTCGTTTATGCCGGGCTGCTGGCGCTGCAGGGCCTTGCCCTGATGCTGCGCGCTGCCGCTGCCCTGTCGGGCAACGCCCCGGCGCTTGAAACATTCGCCCGGAAAGAGGGCTGAGACATTCCATGGACCTGATTTCCATCCTCGACATTCTCATGTTTGCCACGGCCGTCATCTGCCTGATGGCCGGTTTCCCGGTGGCCTTCACGCTGGCAGGCGTTGCACTCGTCTTCGCGTTGATCGGCCATTTTGCCGGTGCCTCGCTTTCGCTGGGCGCCATTCCGATGCGCATCTTCGGCATCATGACGAATGAGACGCTGATTGCGGTGCCGCTCTTCATCTTCATGGGAGTTATGCTTGAGCGCTCCAAGGTGGCTGAAGACCTGCTCGAAGCCATGGGCCGCCTCTTCGGCAAGATGCCCGGCGGGCTGGGACTGTCGGTCTCCATCGTCGGGGCGCTGCTGGCTGCATCGACCGGTATCGTCGGGGCGACGGTGGTGACGATGGGGCTCCTGTCCTTGCCCACAATGCTGCGCAACGGCTACAGTCCGCGTCTCGCCTGCGGCTCGATTGCCGCAGCCGGAACGCTTGGCCAGATCATTCCACCTTCCATCGTGCTGGTGTTCCTCGCCGACCAGCTTTCCAGCGCCTATCAGACGGCGCAGCGTAACCTAGGCAACTGGTCGCCGGAGCCGTTCTCGGTGGGGGATCTGTTTGCTGCCGCGCTCATTCCCGGCCTCTGCCTCGTCGGGCTCTATATTGCCTATCAGATGACGGTCGCCTTTCTGTCGCCCCACAAGGCGCCGCCCATGCGCGGGGCAGATGGCGGCGCGCCGGAGAAGGTGAGCCTGAAGGAACTGGTCAGCGTTCTGGTGCCGCCACTGGCACTGATCATTGCCGTTCTGGGTTCGATTCTTGCCGGAGTGGCAACGCCGACGGAAGCTGCCGCAGTCGGTGCCGTGGGTGCGCTGCTTCTGGCGGGCTTCCGGGCAGATGTGTCGCGGCCCCTGCCGGTTTATGCCGGAGCGGTCTGCCTGCTGGCGGCCCTTGCCCTGTCACGGGTGGTGGATCTTCGCATCACCCGGCTGGAAATCGGGCCGCTGGAATGGGCCGGGATCAGCCTTGCAGCGCTGCTGTGCCTTGTTGGTGCCTGGGGCATTGCCGTCTGCCTTGCCCGCGTGCTGCGTTCGGGCGTGCTGGCGCCGGTGATCCAGTCCTCGACGCAGATCACCGCCATGGTCTTTACGATCATGATCGGTGCGACGTTCTTCTCGCTGGTGTTCCGGGATCTGGGCGGCGACGAGCTGGTGCATTCGCTGCTGAAGGACCTGCCGGGCGGCGCACTCGGCGCCATGCTGGCGGTCATGCTCGTCATGTTCGTGATGGGCTTCTTCCTCGATTTCCTGGAAATCGTCTTCGTCGTGGTGCCGCTCGTCGCCCCGGTTCTGCTGCAGCTGCCCATGCCCGACGGCAGTTCCATGCATCCGGCCTGGCTGGGGGTGATGATGGCGGTCAACCTGCAGACCTCCTTCCTCACCCCGCCCTTCGGCTTCGCCCTGTTCTATCTGCGCGGTGTGGCCCCTGCCTCCGTGCGCAGCTCGGACATCTACCTCGGCATCATCCCCTTCGTGCTGATCCAGGTGCTGATGCTGGTGATCCTCTGGTTCGTGCCGCAACTTGCCACCTGGCTGCCGCAGGCGATCTACGGGTAGCAGCTGGAGTTTACGCCCAGTCCACCTGCGACGTCAGCATGTAGCCTGAGCCGTAAATGGTGCGGATGAGGGGCGTCGCGGATTCGGTCGCCAGTTTCTTGCGGATGCGGGAGATGCGCACGTCGATGGACCGGTCGAGGCTGTCGTCACGGCCGCCGTGCTCCAGCAGGTAATCGCGCGAGAGCACGCGCTTGGGGGCCCGCAACAAGGCTTCCAGCAGGGTAGCCTCGCCGGTGGAGAGGAACGTTTCCTCGCCCGAGGGCGAGACGAGGCGCAGGGCGCCGGGGTGAAAGGTCCAGCCGGCAAAGCGTGCGGCATTGCCCTTGCCGGGAGCTGCAGTCTGACGCTCGGACGAGCGGCGCAGCACGGAGCGCAGCCGCGCCACGATCTCGCGCGGGTCGAAGGGTTTCACCACATAATCGTCTGCCCCCATCTCCAGCCCCATCACCCGGTCGGAGGAATGGCTGCGGGCGGAAAGCACGATGACGGGCAGGGAGGTGCGTTTGCGGATCTCGTTGATGAGGCTCATGCCGTCCATGTCCGGCAGGCCAAGGTCGATGAGGCAGGCATCGGGCAGCTGCTGGTCCATCATGGCAAGCATCTTGCCCGCCTGCTGGAAGCAGACCGAGCGGAAGCCGTAGACCTCCAGCGTGCTGGCGAGAATGGCACAGATCTCCGCCTCGTCATCGCAGATGTAAACCAGCCCGGACGTGGCTGTTGTGCTGCTTCCGGTGCCGGGCGTCTCAGGCGTCATGAGCGGTGATCTTCCTCAAGGTTTCAGACAGTGCCGCCATGTCAAAGGGCTTGGTCAGAAGCGGAAAAGCTGCGGCATCGGCCTTCTGGCCGGTCTGGCCGGCAGGCGCACCATAGTCGGCGTAGCCGCTCATCAGCGCAATGCCGATGTCAGGCCGTCCCTGCCGGATCTGGCGCACAAGGGCGAGCCCATTCATCTGGCCGGGCATCACCACATCGGACAGCACGGCACGGATTTCCGCCACATCCTGCGCCAGCTCAAGGGCATCTGCCGGGCTTTCCGCCGTCAGCACCGCGTAGCCGAGGTCGCGGATCTGCAGGGCAACAGCTTCGGCCACGGCCGTTTCATCCTCCACCAGCAGGATCAGCTCGCCATTGCCCATGGCCAGGGCCTTTTGTGCGCTCGCGGCCCCCGTTCCGGAAGGGCTGCTGCCGGCGCTGAGGGGCAGCAGCAGCGACACGGTGGTGCCTGCGCCGGGGGCGGTGGAAATATCCGCATGCCCGCCCGCCTGCCGGGCAAGGCCATAGACCATCGACAGGCCAAGGCCGGACCCGGTGCCGAAAGGCTTCGTCGTGAAGAAAGGCTCGAAGGCCCGCTGCCGGGTCGCTTCATCCATGCCCTGGCCGGTGTCGCGCACGCTGATGCGGGCATAAGGGCCAGCGGCCAGACCCGCGCCGGGCAGATCGCGCTCCGCCAGCTGCTCCTGCGACAGGCTGACGGTAATGCTGCCGCCTTCCGGCATGGCATCGCGGGCATTGAAGACGAGGTTGACGATGGCCGTTTCCAGCTGCGCCGGGTCCACACGAGCCACCAGCCGTTCATCGGAAAGATCAAAGTACAGGCTGATGGCGCCGGGGAGGGAGCCATGCAGCAGCGTCGCGGTGTTGGCCAGAAGCGGCGCCAGTTCCACGGTCTGCGGGTCTGAGGACTGGCCCCGGCTGAAGGCCAGCATGCGCTGGGTCAGGTCCGCCCCGCGCTGAGCCGCCTGCAGCATGGGGGCTAGGTGGGCCTCCACATCGGCGGGTGTCACTTCTTCGCCCTTGCGCTTCAGGCTGAGCAGGTTGCCCATCAGGATGGCAAGCAGATTGTTGAAGTCATGCGCCAGCCCGCCGGTCAGCTTGCCGACCGCATCCATGCGCTGTGACTGGGCGAGGGCCGCCTCGTTGCGCTTTTGCTCCGTGGCATCCAGCGACAGCACGAAAACGCCGAGCGTGCGCCGGTCCACCGTCATGTCCGGAATGAGGGTGGAGCGCATGTAGGCCAGATCGCCGTTCGGCTTGCGGCGGCTGTATTCATAGGACACCGCATGGCCGCTGAACGCATGCTCGATCTGCGGCTGCAGTTCGGTGAAAAGCTCCGTCCCGAGCACTTCCCGCGCCGGGCGTCCGGCGATGGAGGCGATGGAATGGCCGAACCATTCCGCATAGCGCCGGTTGGCAAAGCGGAAGACGGGACCGGCGCCGGAGCCCGTGTCAGGGGCCATGTAGGCCACAAGAGCCGGGATGTTGTCGGTGACGAAGCGCAGCCAGTCCTCGCTCTGGCGTAGGGCGCGGGTGCGCTCGGCCACGGTCCGTTCCAGCTTCTCCTGCCGCCGCCGTTCCTCGGTGATGTCGGTGTAAATGGTGACAAACCCGCCCTGCGGCAGGGGCGTGCCGCGCACGGCAATCACCTGGCCGTTGGGGCGGATGCGCTCGAAATAATGCGGCACGAACTGGCGCGCCCGCTCCAGCCGCCGCTGGATCTTGCCCTCCACATCGCCGGGCCCGTATTCCCCGCGCTCCGTGTTGACCCGCAGGAACTCCGCCAGATGCGCGCCGCGCCGGGCCAGCTCCTGGGGGAAGTCCAGCATCTCCCAAAGACCCCTGTTCCAGGCCACCAGTTGCAGGTTTGCATCGAAGACCGAGAAGCCCTGATTCACATGATCAAGGGCAGCCTGCAGCATGTCGATATATTCGGTGGTGCCGGAGCTGATCGTCATGGCGTGAGTTTAGGCAGAAGGCTGGAGGGAACACCAGTCAGCCATCGGATGAAGGGAGGATGGCCCTGAAACAATTCGTCACAGTCTGAACATACTGGCGCAATGCACCGGGTCTACCGTCAAATGCAACCCATGGTGAGACATCCGCAGGCTCCGCCAAAGAAAGAGCTTGCGGCCCTTCGGGAGGAAGGCGTTTCATGAGGGCCAAAACGCGACTCCGGTAAACGGGGCGCCTGGGAGGGTGGACGACGCGATGGCAAGATTGACCAGCGCTGCGAGGGAAGGTGCAGACACCTTTCCGAAGATTCTCTTGTGCAATGCGAAAGAACTTGGAAGCCGTACTGCAGTGCGGGAGAAGGACCTTGGTATCTGGCAAAGCTGGACCTGGGCTGAAGTTCTTGACGAGACGCGCAGCTTTTCGATCGGGCTTGGCAGTATCGGCTTGAAGGCAGGCGACAAGGTCGCAATTGTCGGTGCCAACAGGCCCCGGCTTTACTGGTCGATGGTGGCGGCTCAGGCGCTCGGCGCCATCCCGGTTCCGGTCTATGCAGACTCCGTCGCAGAAGAAATGGCCTATGTTCTGGGTCATGCCGAAGTTCGCTTTGCAGTTGTGGAGGATCAGGAGCAGGTCGACAAGCTTCTCTCCATGGCGGAGACCGTGCCGAGCCTGAGTGCCGTGATCTATGATGATCCGCGCGGCCTGCGGGACTATGACCACAGCCGCCTGTTCAGCTTCACCGGCGTGCAGGATCTTGGCCGCCAGCACATGGCAGCAGACCCGAAGGCGCTCAGCACCTGGGAAGAGGGGCTGGCACAGGGCAAGGGCAGTGACATTGCCGTGATGCTCTACACTTCCGGCACCACCGGCCGCCCCAAAGGCGTGATGCTGTCCTTCGACAATCTTGTCATTTCGGCGCGCAACGCCAATGCCTTCGACAAGCTGGACGAGAGCGAGGACATCCTCGCCTATCTGCCGCTGGCCTGGATCGGCGACCACGTGTTCTCGCTGGCGCAGGCCTATACGGCCGGTTACTGCGTCAACTGCCCGGAAAGCCTCGATACGGTGGATCTGGACCGGCTGGAGATCGCGCCGACCTATTTCTTCGCTCCCCCGCGGGTTTTTGAAAGCATGCTCACCCGCATCATGGTGCGCATGGAAGATGCAGGCCGGATGAAGAAGGCCATGTTCGACTATTTCATGGGCGTGGCCCGCCGGTCGGGCGAAAAGATCCTCAACGGCCAGCCGATGCCGCTCAGCGACCGGCTGCTCTATGGCCTTGGCGAGCTTCTGGTCTATGGCCCGCTGAAGAACCGCATTGGCCTGACCCGGCTGAAGGTCGGCTACACGGCGGGTGAGGCCATCGGCCCGGAGATCTTCAGCTTCTACCGCTCGCTCGGCCTCAATCTGAAGCAGCTCTACGGCCAGACGGAAGCCAGCGTCTACATCACCCTGCAGCCGGATGGCGAGATCTTCGCCGATACGGTCGGCAAGCCCGCGCCGCAGGTGGAGCTGAAGATCGCCGAAAACGGCGAAGTGCTCTACCGCTCGCCGGGCACCTTCGTTGCCTATTACAAGAACGACGAGGCCACCCGCACCACCAAGACGGAAGATGGCTGGGTGTTCACCGGTGACGCCGGCTTCATTGCCCCCAACGGCCACCTGAAGATCATCGACCGCGCCAAGGATGTGGGCAAGCTCAACACCGGTGCGCTGTTCGCGCCGAAATACATCGAGAACAAGCTGAAGTTCTTCCCCAACATCAAGGAGGCGGTGGCCTTCGGCAATGAGCGGGATTTCACCGGCGTATTTCTCAACATCGACCTGACGGCGGTGGGCAGCTGGGCGGAGCGCAACAACGTCAATTACGCCAGCTATCAGGAACTTGCCGCCCACCCGGACGTCTACCGGATGATCCAGCAGCATGTGGATCAGGTGAACCGGGATCTGGCGGCGGAGCCGATGATGGCGGGCGCCCAGATCCACCGCTTCCTCATCCTGCACAAGGAGCTGGATGCGGATGACGGCGAGCTGACGCGCACGCAGAAAGTCCGCCGCTCCTTCATCGCCGAGCGCTACGCGCCGCTGATCGAAGGGCTTTATGACGGCTCCACCTCGCGCCATGTGCGCACCGAAGTGACCTTCGAGGACGGCCGCACGGGTGTCATCGAGGCAACGGTCGAGATCAGGGACATGACGCCGCACGCCCCGGTGCAGGCCATGCGGGAGGCTGCAGAATGAATGCCGTGACAGCAACCAGCCTGCACCCGGTGGAACCGGCAGCGGAGACAGCACCAGCAGCGGAAGTGCTGCTGAAGGTGGACAATGTCTCGCTGTCCTTCGGCGGGGTGAAGGCGATCACCAACATTTCCTTCGACATCCGCAAGGGCGAAATCCGCGCCATCATCGGCCCCAACGGGGCGGGTAAGACGTCGATGCTCAATGTCATCAATGGCTTCTACCATCCCCAGCAGGGCACCATCACCTGGAAGGGCACGGCCCGGAGCAAGATGCGGCCCTATGATGCGGCGGCGCAGGGCATCGCCCGCACCTTCCAGAATGTGGCGCTGTTCAAGGGCATGAGCACGCTGGACAACATCATGTCCGGCCGCTCGCTGAAGATGCACCGCAACTTCTTCTGGCAGCTCCTGCATTACGGCCCGGCGCGGGACGAGGAAATCGAGCACCGCCGCAAGGTCGAGGACATCATCGACTTTCTGGAGATCCAGGCCATCCGCAAGACGCCGGTGGGCAAGCTGCCCTATGGCCTGCAGAAGCGGGTGGAACTGGGCCGGGCACTGGCCATGGAGCCGGAGCTTCTGCTGCTCGACGAGCCGATGGCCGGCATGAACCTTGAGGAGAAGGAGGACATGAGCCGCTTCATCCTCGATGTGAACCAGCAGTTCGGCACCACCATCGCCCTCATCGAGCATGACATGGGCGTGGTCATGGACCTGTCCGACCGGGTGGTCGTGCTCGACTACGGCAAGAAGATCGCCGATGGCCCCCCTGCCGAGGTGCAGGCCAGTCAGGAAGTCATCGACGCCTATCTCGGCGTGGCGCATTAAGGGGGGCGGCGATGCTCTATGATATTTTCATCCTGCCGTTTGCGCAGATGGCCGATCAGCCGGATTTCCTGCTGCAGGTGCTGTGGGAAGGCTTCGTGGCAGGCATTCTCTATGCCCTGATTGCGCTTGGCTTCGTGCTGATCTTCAAGGCATCCGGCGTCTTCAACTTCGCGCAAGGCATCATGGTGGTGTTCGCGGGTCTGACGCTGGTCGGGCTCTATGAGCACGGGGTTCCTGCGTTTCTGGCGCTGCTTCTGACCATCGGTGTGATGGGCATTCTGGCCTACACGATCGAGCGGGTGGTGATGCGGCCGCTGGTGAACCAGCCGGAAATCATCCTGCTGATGGCGACCATCGGCATGACCTATTTTCTCATCGGCTTTGGCGAGTTCATCTTCGGCGGCGAGCCGAAGCGGATGATCACGGAAGAGCTATGGCTGCCGACCGGCTCGACGGCGCTGGAGCTTGGGGAGGACGGCCTCGTCATCCTGCAGCATATCGACATTGCGGCGGCGGTGATCGCCATGCTGATGGTGGCAAGCCTCGGCATCTTCTTCAACAAGACCCGCATCGGCCGGGCGCTGCGGGCGGTGGCCGATGATCATCAGGCGGCGCTTTCCGTCGGCATCTCGCTGAACCAGATCTGGGCCATCGTCTGGTTTGCCGCCGGTATCGTGGCGCTGGTGACGGGCATCATGTGGGGCGCGCGTTCGGATGTGTCCTTCGCGCTGGAGATCGTCGCCTTCAAGGCCTTGCCGGTGCTCATCCTTGGCGGCTTCACCTCGATCCCCGGCGCCATCATCGGCGGACTGATCATCGGTTTCGGCGAGAAGCTTGGCGAGATCTATTGGGGTCCGCTGGTGGGCGGGGGCATCGAGTCCTGGCTCGCCTACATCATCGCCCTGATCTTCCTTCTGTTCCGTCCGCAAGGTCTCTTCGGCGAACGCATCATCGAGCGCGTGTGAGGTCCCATGTTTTACCGCGAGGCAGGCCAGTTCAAGACGAGCTACGAGGCGGATCAGGCGCTGTTCCCGATCCGGCAGGACCGGATCGGTATTGCGATCCTCATTTTCGGTGCCTTCGTTGCCGTTCCTTATCTGGCTAATGATTTCTTCCTGAGCTCGATCATGATCCCGTTCCTGGTGTTCTCGCTGGCGGCGATCGGGCTCAACGTGCTGACGGGCTTTGCCGGTCAGCTGTCTCTCGGCTCCGGCGCCTTCATGGGTGTCGGCGCCTATGCAGCCTACAAGCTCACCTCCATCTTCCCGGATGTGAACGTGATCCTGCTGGTGCTGGTATCGGGCGTGTTCTCGGCCGGCATCGGCGCGATCTTCGGTCTGCCGAGCCTGCGCATCAAGGGGCTCTATCTGGCGGTGACGACGCTGGCGGCGCAGTTCTTCCTGGAATGGTGCTTCATCCGCATCGGCTGGCTCTACAATTACAACGCCTCCGGCGCCATCGAGATCCCGCACCGGACCATGTTCGGCATCACCATCGCCGGGGCCGAGTCCACACCGCTGACCCGCTATTTCATCGTGCTGTGCATCACGCTTGCCATTGCGGTGCTGGTGTCGAACCTCATCCGTGGCCGCATCGGCCGGTCCTGGATGATGATCCGCGACATGGACATTGCGGCGGAACTGATCGGCATCCGTCCGCTCCGGGCCAAGCTCTTGGCCTTCGCCGTGTCGTCCTACATCTGCGGCGTGGCAGGTGCGATGATGGTGTTCTTCTGGCTGAATGCGGCCGAGCCCTCATCCTATTCCATCGCCCTGTCATTCCAGATCCTGTTCATGGTCATTCTGGGCGGGCTTGGCAGCATCAGCGGCTCGTTCCTGGGCGCGGCCTTCATCTGGATCCTGCCGGTCGTGCTGCGTGCCATTCCGGCGATGACCGGTATCGAGGTGGGGGCCGAGACGATCCAGCATCTGGCCCACATGATCGTGGGTGCGCTGATCATCTTCTTCCTGATCGTGGAACCGCATGGTCTCGCCCGGCTGTGGCAGATCGGCAAGCAGAAGCTTCGGGTCTGGCCGTTCCCGTACTGACGGCCGCCTGCAATCGAAACCGGCCGGATCCGGCATCCGCAATAATGACAAGGGTAGGCGGACCAGAAAGCCAGCCGTTCTTTGGGAGGAAAGCAAAATGAACTTCAAGGCAATCGCATTGGGAACCGCACTCGCGCTGGGGGGCGCAGCGCCCTTCACCGTCCAGACCGCCGCAGCGGAAGGCAACTATATCCCGCTTCTGACTTACCGCACCGGCGCCTTTGCAGGCTCGGGCATCCACATCGCCAACGGCATGTATGACTATCTGCAGATGCTGAATGAGCGCGATGGCGGCATCGGCGGCGTCAAGATCATCCTGGAGGAATGCGAGACCGGGTATGACCCGCAGAAGGGCATGGAGTGCTACGAGGCGACCAAGGGCAAGGGCGCCCTGATGTACAATCCGTATTCCACCGGCACCACGCTGCAGATCATTCCGAAAGCCGGTGTCGACAAGATCCCCGTTCTGTCCATGGGCTATGGCCTGTCGGCAGCAGCCGTCGGCAACACCTTCCCATGGGTCTTCAACGTGCCGGACACCTATTGGGACGGCCTGTCCGTGATCATCAAGTACATTGGTGAGCAGGAAGGCGGCATGGACAAGCTGAAGGGCAAGAAGATCGGCTACATCTTCCTCGACGCCGGTTTCGGCCGCGAGCCGATCCCGCTGCTGGAGCAGCTGTCCAAGGACTATGGCTTCGAGGTGACCCAGTATCCGGTTCCCGCCAAGGAAATGCAGAACCAGTCCTCGCAGTGGCTCAACATCCGCCGCGACCGTCCGGACTATGTGATCATGTGGGGCTGGGGCGCGATGAACCCGACCGCCATCAAGGAGGCCGTCAAGACGCGCTTCCCGATGGACAAGATGATCGGTGTCTGGTGGTCGGCCGGCGATGATGATGCCGCTGCCGGCGGGGCCGGTGCCAAGGGCTACAAGGCGCTGAACATCTCCGGTCTCGGCACGGACTATCCGGCGCTGGCCGACATCAAGAAGCTGGTCGTCGATGCCCGCAAGTCGCAGACCACGGAGGCCAATTTCGGCAACGTTCTCTACAACCGCGGTGTCCTCAATTCCGTGCTGATGGCTGAAGCCATCCGCACGGCGCAGGAAAAGACCGGCAAGACCGTTCTGACCGGCGAAGACGTGCGCATCGGCCTTGAGTCCCTGAACATCACGGCAGAGCGTCTTGAGGAAATCGGCCTTGCCGGTTTTGCTCATCCGATGAAGGTCACCTGCGAGGATCACGCCGGTTCGCATCCGGTCTACATCCAGGAGTGGGACGGCACCAAGTGGGTGAAGGCGACCGACTGGATCGAGCCGATGAAGGACGTCGTGCGCCCGCTGCTTGAGGCCGCAGCCAAGGAGTACACGGAAAAGAACGCTCCCTGGCCGGCCCGTACGGAGCCCTGCCCGAACTGACAAGAGTTCAAGGATGCTTTCTGCCGCGGGCATGAACCGCCCGCGGCAGGGAAATGCCGGAAAGAGGATCAGACCCGTGCTTCAAGCTTCCAACCCGGCTGCGGCCAGCAGCCCCATCCTGTCGGTGAACAACATCGAAGTGATCTATGATCACGTCATCCTGGTGCTGAAGGGCGTGTCCCTGACCGTGCCGGAAGGCGGCATCGTTGCCCTTCTGGGGGCCAATGGCGCGGGCAAGACCACGACGCTGAAAGCCATCTCCAACCTGCTGCGGGCCGAGCGCGGGGATGTGACCAAGGGCAGCATCACCTTCAAGGGCGATCAGGTGCAGGATCTGTCCCCCAATGATCTTGTGCGGCGCGGCTGCATTCAGGTCATGGAAGGCCGTCATTGCTTCGGCCATCTGACCATCGAGGAAAATCTGCTTACCGGTGCCTATACCCGGCGTGACGGGGCAGGGGCGATCAAGGCCGATCTGGAGATGGTCTACAATTACTTCCCCCGCCTGCGGGAGCGGCGGCGCAGCCAGGCAGGCTATACCTCCGGCGGCGAGCAGCAGATGTGCGCCATCGGCCGGGCCCTGATGAGCCGGCCGCGCATGATCCTGCTGGACGAGCCTTCCATGGGACTGGCGCCGCAGCTGGTGGAAGAAATCTTCGAGATCGTGAAGCAGCTCAACGAGGAGCAGGGCGTGTCCTTCCTCCTGGCCGAGCAGAACACCAACATCGCGCTGCGCTATGCCACCTACGGCTACATCGTGGAATCGGGCCGCATCGTGCTCGATGGCGAGGCCAAGGCGCTGCGCGAGAATGAAGACGTCAAGGAATTCTACCTTGGTGTCGGCGGGGAGGGCCGCAAGTCCTTCCGCGATGTGAAGCATTACAAGCGCCGCAAGCGGTGGCTGGCGTAACCAGCGCAGGTATTTCAAGGCGAAGCAAGCGAGGACAGGCTATGACGGCGGAACATCGTGAAGCGCGCGAACGGCGGTCGCCGGATCAGCGCGAGGCGGAGCTTTTTGCCCGGCTTCCGGAAATCTTGCGCCATGCGCGGGAGGAAGCGCCCGGCTGGGCCCGCCATCTGAAAGACGTGGATCCGGCCGCCGTCACCTCACGGCAGGCACTTGCTTCCGTGCCGGTTCTGCGCAAGTCGGACCTGCTGCAGCACCAGAAGGCGGAACCGCCCTTCGGCGGGTTTCTGGCCGGTTCCCTCAAGGGCGTGCAGCGGGTGTTCATGTCTCCGGGGCCGATCTGGGAGCCGCAGCCGGAAGGGCAGGACCCGTGGAATGTGGCCCGGGCACTGGCGGCAGCGGGCTTCCAGGCGGGTGATGTGGTGATCAACACCTTCTCTTATCATCTGACGCCGGGCGGCTTTCTGCTCGATCACGGCGCGCGGGCGCTGGGCTGCACCGTTTTTCCCGGCGGCGTCGGCAACACGGAAATGCTGCTGGAGGCCATCGAGACGCTGAAGCCCTCCGGTTATGTCGGCACGCCGGACTTCCTGAAGGTGCTGCTCGACAAAGGCAAGGAACTGGGGCGGGACATGTCCAGCCTCAAGCGCGGCCTTGTCTCCGGCGGGGCGCTGTTTCCCTCGCTGCGGGCCGATTATGCGGCGCGCGGTATTGCGGTTCTTCAGTGCTATGCCACGGCGGAACTGGGCGTCATTGCCTATGAGAGCGAGGCCGGCAGCGGCATGATCGTCAACGAGGACTATATCGTCGAGATCGTGCGTCCCGGCACAGGCACGCCTGTTGCAGATGGCGAGGTGGGGGAACTGGTGGTCACCACCTTCAACCGCACCTATCCGATGATCCGCTTCGGCACGGGTGATCTTTCAGCAGTGCTGCCGGGCCAGTCCCCTTGCGGACGCACCGGGCAGCGCATTGCCGGCTGGATGGGCCGGGCCGATCAGCGCACCAAGATCAAGGGCATGTTCGTTGATCCGGTGCAGATTGCCGATGTGCTCGCCCGTCACCCCGAAATCCGCAAGGCGCGGCTCGTTGTCACACGCGCCAGCGAGCAGGATGTGATGACCCTGCAGGTGGAAACCGCCACCGCAGACACGGCCTCTGCCATCGCCGCAACCCTTCGGGAGGTGACCAAGCTGAAGGGCGCCGTCGAATGCCTGGCCGAAGGCAGCCTGCCGAATGACGGCAAGGTCATTTCCGATGAGCGCGACTACGGAGGCCAGGCGGCCTGATCCGCCTCTCCCGCTTCTTTTGGGCGGCACTGATCCGGGATCTGAGTTCTGACGTACTGGACAAGGCTGGCTGGTGTCTTATGTTCCGGCCAAATGTGCGCGTGTGCACGCCTGCCCGTTTCCGGAGTTGTCATGACCGTCCAGTTTTCCCCTGAAGCCCTGACTGAAGCCGGCCAATCCATGCGCAGCATCAAGCTGCCGGATGCCCACCCGCCGGTGAAGGCGGGCAAGATCGGTGTGCTTCTCGTGAACCTCGGCACCCCGGATGCCACAAGTTACTGGCCGATGCGCCGCTATCTGCGCGAGTTCCTGTCCGACAAGCGCGTCATCGAATGGCCGAAGGCGCTCTGGTACCCGATCCTCTATGGCATCGTCCTGATCACCCGGCCGAAGAAGTCCGGCAAGGCCTATGACGAGATCTGGAACAAGGAGCTGGACGAGTCACCGCTGCGCACCATCACCCGCAGCCAGTCGAACAAGCTGGCTGAGATGATGGGCGATCATGGCGGACGGCTGAAGATCGACTGGGCCATGCGCTATGGCCAGCCCTCCATCCGCTCGCGCCTTGAAGCGCTGAAGGCCGATGGCTGCGACCGCATTCTGGTGTTCCCGCTCTATCCGCAATATTCGGCCTCGACCACGGCGACGGTGAATGACGAAGTGTGCCGTGCCCTGCTGGAGATGCGCTGGCAGCCGGCCATCCGCACCGTGCCGCCCTATCACGATGACCCGGCCTATATCGAGGCCCTGAGCCAATCGGTGGAGCGGCATCTTGCCGGGCTCGATTTCGAGCCGGACGTGATCCTGACCTCCTATCACGGCATTCCGCAGTCCTACTTCAAGAAGGGCGACCCCTATCACTGCCACTGCATGAAGACGACGCGGCTGATGCGCGAGCGGCTGGGCATGAGCAAGGAGAAGCTGCGCGTCACCTTCCAGTCCCGTTTCGGCCCGGAAGAATGGCTGCAGCCCTATACGGACAAGACCGTCGAGGCGCTGGCGAAGGAAGGTGTGAAGAACATCGCCGTGATGAACCCCGGTTTCGTCGCCGACTGCCTTGAAACGCTGGAGGAAATTGCCGGAGAAGCCGGGGAGATCTTCCACGAGAATGGCGGCGGCGAGTTTACCCACATCCCCTGTCTCAATGACAGCGATCTGGGCATGGCCGTGCTGGAACAGGTGGTGCAGCGCGAACTGTCCGGCTGGCTCTGAAGCCTCCGGTCCTCAACGGGAATGCTCCTGATCCGGGTGGCGGTGCCGCCCGGCTCTTTCTGGGTGGCATCGCAGGCTGATCCGTCGCATACTCCGCCCGTTTTGAAGGCAGATAAGACGGGAGCCTCGCATGCCCTTGGCCGATTACGGTTTCAACATTGTTCTAGTTGCACTCTTTTTCTTCGTCATCCTGCTGATTTTTGCGGGCGTGAAGACTGTTCCGCAGGGCTATAACCTGACGGTCGAACGCTTCGGCCGCTACCGGCGCACCCTCTCGCCGGGCCTCAACCTGATTGTTCCGGTCATCGACAAGATCGGCCGCCGCCTCAACATGATGGAGCAGGTGCTCGACGTCCCCTCCCAGGAGGTCATCACCCGCGACAACGCCACGGTGACGGCGGATGGCATCACCTTCTATCAAATTCTGGACGCCGCCCGCGCCGCCTATGAAGTGGCGGGGCTGGAGAACGCCATTCTCAACCTCACCATGACCAACATCCGCTCGGTGATGGGCTCGATGGACCTGGATGAGCTTCTGTCCAACCGTGACGAGATCAACACCCGCCTGCTGCGCGTGGTGGATGCCGCCGCCGAGTCCTGGGGCGTGAAGATCACCCGTATCGAAATAAAGGACATCAATCCGCCGCGCGATCTGGTGGATTCCATGGCCCGTCAGATGAAGGCCGAGCGTGACAAGCGCGCCTCGATTCTGGAAGCCGAAGGCAAGCGGCAGGCTGAAATCCTCAAGGCCGAGGGCGAGAAGCAGGCGCTGATCCTGCAGGCCGAGGGCCGCCGCGAATCGGCTTTCCGTGATGCCGAGGCGCGCGAGCGCGAGGCTCAGGCCGAAGCGACGGCAACGCGCCTCGTCAGCGAGGCGATTTCGGCCGGTGACATGCAGGCGATCAACTACTTCGTGGCGACCAAGTACGTGGAAGCCTTCAAGGAGCTGGCGACCTCGCGCAATCAGAAGACCCTGATCCTGCCGATGGAATCCACCTCGCTCCTGGGCGCCCTGACCGGCATCGGCGAGATTGCCCGCGAGGCTTTCGGCAACAGGGATGGCGAGGGCCGGTCCAGCTCAGGTTCCGGTCTGCCGTCCGTGCCGCGTCCGGGGCAGAGTGAGGGTGCATGAGCACATTTGAGCAGATCTTCCAGGGATTTGGCGCCTGGGGCTGGTGGTTCGCCGGCATCCTGCTCTTCGGGGTGGAGGTGCTCGTTCCGGGCACCTTCTTCCTCTGGTTCGGCGTCGCGGCCATTCTGGTTGGTGTGGTCAACCTGATCGAACCGCTCACCTGGCAGACGAACATCATCCTCTTCGCGGTGCTGTCCGTCATCAGCGTGATCGCCGGGCGGTGGTTCATGCGGCGGCGGGAAAGCGCCTTTGGCGATCCCGGCCTCAACCGGCGGGGCAGCCGCTATGCCGGACACATCTTTGTCCTGAAGGACCCGATTGTCTCAGGGACAGGCTGGCTTTCCGTTGACGACACGGTCTGGCAGATCACCGGCCCGGATCTGCCCGCGGGCACCCGCGTGATTGTGGAAGGCGTGGAAGGTGTGCGCTTGCGGGTCAGGCAGGCTGCTGACGCCTGATCCCGGTGCCTTCAGCGCGGACCCGGTTTACAGGTTCCCCGGCGGGATCGGCGGGGCCTCGCGCATCAGCAAGACGCTGATGCGCCGGTTCGCCGCCAGGAAGGGGTCGTTCGGGAACAGAGGCTCCGTATCGGCCTTGCCCACCACCGAAAAGATCTGGTCTGACGGCACCCCATATTCGTTGAGGATCTGCCGGGCGATATTCGCCCGGTCGGTAGAGAGTTCCCAGGTGGTGTAATTGGGGTCTGTGGCGGCGCTGCCGGTTGTCGTGTGGCCGGTGACCTCGATCCGGTTCGGCATATCCGCCAGAACCGGGGCAATTTTTGCCAGGATACGGCGGGTGGTCTCATAGGGATATTTCGAACCTTCCCGGAACATCGACCGCCCATCCTGATCCACGATCATGATGTTGAGGCCTTCCTCGGTTTCCTCGAAAATGATGTGCTGGGAGATTTCGGTGATCTCCGGCATTTCCTGCAGGGCCTGACGCAGGGTCGCTGCCGCCGTGGCAAACTGGCGGGAGCGCTCGATCTCGGCCTCCACCGTGTCGTGGGTGTTGGCTTCGGGTCCCTGCTTGGTGTTCTTCTCGTGACGCTCGCTGGCGAAGTCCGAATCCAGTTCCTGTGGAACCTGCGAGACCTGCTTCATGTAGTCGCGGATCGGAATGCCTTCCATTTCGATCACGCCCAGACGCCGCGAGTTCTCCTTGACGCCAAAGGCATCCTTCATCGAGCCGGCGACGATCTGGAGCTTCTGCTTGTCCTGAACCGAGAAGGAAATGATCAGCACGAAGAAGCAGACGAGCAGGGACATCAGGTCGGCGAATGTCACCAGCCATTCCGGGGCGCCGCCGCCTGCAGGCTTCTTGCGTGCCATGACCTGTGCTCCCTTTCCGCCCTTGCCTTATGCCGCGTCGACGAGGCCGGCACGGGCGCTTTCCGGCAGATAGGCAATCAGCATCTCGCGGATCAGCGCCGGGCTCTTGGATTCCCGGATCTGCAGGATGCCGTCGATGATGAGGGTCTGGTTGACCTCTTCCACGTCGAACTTGGCATCGAGCTTGTCCACCATCGGCAGACAGAAGCAGTTGGAAATCAGCGCGCCATACAGTGTGGTCAGAAGGGCGATGGCCATGGACGGGCCGATGGCCGAAGGATCGTCCATGTTGGCCAGCATCTGCACCAGACCGACCAGCGTGCCGATCATGCCAAAGGCCGGGGCACTGTCGCCCAGGGCCTTGAACACGCGCTTGCCTTCCGCAAGGCGGGACAGCGTGAGATCCCGCTCGCGCATCATGGATTCGCGGATGAAGTCGATCTCGTAGCCGTCGGCGATATACTGCACGCCCTTTGCCAGGGTCGGATCCGAAACAGCAGCATTTTCCAGCCCGAGCGGGCCAGACTTGCGCACGATTTCCGCCAGGCCGCTGATTTCTTCGATCAGGTCGCGCGGCTTGATGTTCTTGGCGCCGAAGCCGACCTTGGCGCCGAGCGCGAGGGCGCTGCCGATGCCTCCAAGCGAAAAGCGGATCAGGGTCGCGGCAAGGCCGCCGCCGACCACGATGAGAATGGAAGGAAGATCGACGAATTGACCGAAGCTGCCGCCCAGCATGATGGCGACCATGACGATCGCAAAGGAACCGACAATTCCTATGATTGAAGCCAGATCCATTCCCAGCACCGTCCCAAAAGACCGAAGAGGCCGAACACTCTGGAGCCGGAGCTTAGAGAAACTAGGCTAATCAATCCCTAATCGCGCTGTGAATTGAGGTTTTTGCGTTAAGCAACCTTTGCGTCAGGCCGCTCCGATGCGCAGCAGGTCGTGCATATGGATGATGCCGGCAGGCTTGCCGTCTTCCACCACGAAGATCGAGGTGATCGCCGCCGTGTTGAGGAATTCCAGCACGGCACCTGACAGCATGTCGCCCGGAACAGACTTTGGCCGCCGGGTCATGATTTCATCGACGGTCTTGTCGAGGAAATTGCTGCTCATGTGACGGCGCAGGTCACCGTCGGTGACGATGCCGGTGAGATTGCCGGCCTGATCCGTGACACCGGCGACGCCAAAGCCCTTCTGTGTCATCAGCACGATGGCATCACGCATCCGCGTGCCTTCCACCGTGAGCGGCATGGCATCGCCCTTGTGCATGATGTCGCGGGCAAGCCTGAGGCTCGCTCCCAGCTTGCCGCCCGGATGGAAGACGCGGAAATCCTGTGCCGTAAAGCCGCGGGCCTCCAGAAGAGCCACTGTCAGCGCATCGCCGATGGCCAGTTGCAGCAGCGTCGAGGACGTCGGCGCAAGGCCATGCGGGCAAGCTTCCGTCACCTGCGGCAGGGCGAGGACGATATCGGCTGCCTTGCCGAGGGCGCTGGTGGCCGATGAGGTGATGGCGATCAGCGGCACCTTGAAGCGGCGGGTATAGGCGATGATGCTGGCCAGTTCCGGCGTTTCGCCGGACCAGGAGAGGGCAACCACCGCATCATTCTGCGTGATCATGCCAAGGTCGCCATGGCTGGCCTCGCTGGCATGGACGAAGAACGCGGGCGTGCCGGTGGAGGCCATGGAGGCGGCAATCTTGGTGCCGATGTGGCCGCTCTTGCCGATGCCGGAAATGATGACGCGGCCTGCTATGCCATGCAGAAGCGCCACCGCCCGGGCGAAGGGCAGGGCGAGACTGTCCTGCAGCGCATCGCGCAGGGAGGTCAGAGCTGCCAGCTCCGTGCCGAGGGTGCGGTCCGCCGAGGCCAGAGTCTCGCGGTCCTCACTGGAAAGTGATGAGGGATCGGTGCCGGTAAGGCTGGCGCTGTGCATGGCTTGTCCTTTTGCGCTGCGGACCTCAGCCCTTGTGCGGACTGAGGCTTGTGCGGACTGAGGCCTGTCTATGCCAGCGGCGGCGGCGGCGCAAGCATCCGGGTGGATGATGCCTGCCCGGACGGGTCAGCGGTAACCCTCTGGCAATGCCAATTTACGGCACGGAAACCCGTGGTTAACCATGTATCCCGCATTTTGAGACGAATTGTACCCATAGGTCCCGGTCCGGCTTTTGATGATGCGCCAGTTTTTCTCCTGCCTGCTCGTGAGCGCCTTGAGCGCGCTGCCTGCGGCTGCGCAGGTGGCCGGCAGTCCGTCCACGGGCGCAACGGGACTGCGCACCAGCACCTTTGATGGCAGCGGGCAGGCCATGGACAGCACCGGCGGACAGGCTCTGCCACCGGCCGGCGGCGCGGCGCCTTCGGCCACAGGCTCCCTGCCGCCGGTCAATCCGACGCAGGCGCAGGTCTATTCCCTGATTGGCGGCACGGAAGAGGCTGGCTCTGCCGGGCTTGTCGGCACCGGCCGCCAGAGCCAGACGCGGCCCTTCTCCGACCGGGTCAACGCCGTGCGCCGGGTCAGCGCCAACGGCGGGCAGGGCGGCGCCCTGGGCAATGATGTGTTTGACGGTGAAACCACCTATGATGCGCCTTTGGGGCTGCGGGTAGGCACCTTCACGGTTGTGCCGCAACTGACGGTCTCCGGCGGCTGGTCGGACAATGCGGCCGGCTCTTCCAGCGGGCGTGCCAACGCGCTCTATTCCGTTGCTCCCGACCTGCAGATCCGCTCGGACTGGTCCCGGCATCAGCTGGATGTATCGTTGCGCGGCTCCTATGCGGCCTATCCCGGCAGCAATGTGCGGAGCGAGCCTTCCATCGACACCAGAGCGGCGCTGCGGCTTGATGCCGGGGACAGCACGCAGATCAACAGCTCACTCGGCCATTCCTATTCGCGTGAAGACACATCCACGGCGGAGAACCCGAATGGGGAAGGCGATGTCAATGTGGTGAATGCCTCGCTGGGCGTGACCCGCGAGGCGGGCATCCTGGCAGCCACCCTGCGCGGTGATGTGGCCCGGACGATGTATTCCGAGGGGCAGAGCGGGACAGACCGCAGCGGACGCGACAACACGCTCTATTCTGCGACACTGCGGCTGGATGCCCGCACTGGCGCAATGCTGCAGCCCTTTGCCGAAGTGACGGCTCTGCGCCGCGCCTTCGATGAGGATTGCGCTGCCCCTTGCATCCGCCGCGATGCCAAGGGCTATGCCCTGCGCAGCGGCGTGACCATTGCCGCCGGGCCAAAGCTTGCGGGCGAAGTGGCGGCCGGATGGCGGGTGGAGCGGCTGGACAGCCGCCAGCTTCAGGATCTGGCCGGTCTGACCGTCGACGGTTCGCTCGTCTGGTCGCCGACGCGGCTGACGACAGTCACCGCAGGTCTGACAACAACGCTCAGCCCGTCGGATCTGGCCGGATCTTCCGGCTCGATCCTCTACAGCGCGGACCTGCGCGTGTCCCATGCCCTGTCCGAGAGGCTGGTGGCGCAGGCGGGCGCGGGCTATGCGCGGCGCCACTATCAGGGCGTGGGCATCGAAGAGGCAACCACCAGCGCGCTGGCGGGAGCAACCTATGCCCTGACACGCAACGTTGCCTTGACGGGGACATATACCTATCGGACCTTTGACAGCTCAATCGCCGGTGCGGATTACGATGAAAACCGCATCCAGGCGGGTGTCCGGATACGCCGGTGAGCCGATGAGGCCAGAAGATCAGCTTGCCAACATGGGGTGCGGGGGCATTCCGGGCATTAAGGAGGCCTGAATGACGAACAACGGTTTGACCGGACAGGATGTGTCCCGGCCAATGGGCCGGATCGCCAGAAAGGCTCGCGGCCTTGCCGCTGCCGTGCTGCTTGCTGCTGGAGGGATGATGCAGGCTGGCTCTGCGCTCGCGGATGCGGGCTTTCAGACGTGGGTCCGCAATTTCTGGCCGCAGGCACAGGCGGCAGGGATCAACAGCCAGACCTACAACGCCGTTTTCACCGGCATGACGCCGGATCCGGACACGGTGCGCCTGATGTCGCGCCAGTCCGAGTTCGTGAAACCGGTGTGGGACTATCTCGAAAGCGCGGTTTCCCCCACGCGGATCGAGAATGGCCAGAAGATGCTGCGTGAGCATGCCGCCGTTCTGCGCGAGATCGAGGCCCGCTACGGCGTGCAGCGCGAAGTGGTGCTGGCTGTCTGGGGCATGGAAACCAACTACGGCAGCTTCATGGGCGGCCATGATGTGATCCGTGCGCTGGCGACACTCGCCTATGAGGCGCCGCGCCGGAGGGACTTCTGGCAAGGTGAACTGGTCTCGGCCCTGGGCATCATTCAGGCTGGCCATGTGCGCCACAAGGACATGATCGGTTCCTGGGCCGGTGCCATGGGCCACACCCAGTTCATGCCGTCGAGCTGGAAGCGCTATGCTGCCGATTTCGATGGCGACGGCCGCCGCGATATCTGGACCTCCATTCCCGATGCGCTGGCTTCCACCGCCAATTACCTGAAGGAACACGGCTGGCAGCCGGGCAAGACCTGGGGCTATGAGGTCAGCCTGCCGCGCGGTTTCGATTACTCGCTGGCGGACGACACCACCTCCAAGACGCTGGCCGAATGGTCGCGGCTTGGTGTGAGCCGGCCCAATGGCCGCGGCTTCCCGCGTGCCGATGACACCGCCGTGCTTGTGCTGCCGGCCGGGGCGGCTGGTCCGAGCTTCCTGATGCTGAAGAATTTCTCCGTCATCAAGCGCTACAACAATGCCACCGCCTATGCGCTGGCCGTTGGCCATCTGGCCGACCGGATCCGGGGCGGCGATGCCTTTGCCGGGGGCTGGGCGCGGGAGCATCTGCCGCTCAACAAGGATCAGACCATGCAGCTGCAGGCAGCTCTCAACCGCAAGGGCTTCCAGGCCGGCGAGCCGGATGGTCTGGCAGGCCCCGCCACCCGCCGCGCCATCCGCGCCTTCCAGAAGTCGCGCGGCCTGATCCCGGATGGCTATGCCTCGGTCATGCTGCTGTCCAGAATCGGCAGCGGCAGCTAATACCAAGGCTTTCGATGCTGACGCATCACGCCTTGAAAATGCTCAAGCACCGTACGGGCTTGACCAACTCTCGATGAGCCGAACTCATCGAGAGTTGGTGTAGCACTTCCGGAGCGGCGCCAGATTGCCTATAGTCTGACCTTGTTCAGATGGAGGTTTCCGGGTGCCGCTTCTTTCGTTCAGGATGCGCTGGCTTGCCATTCTCCTTGCAGCTCTGGTTGTTCTGCCGGTGCTGCAGGGGGCTGTGCTGGCGCAGGGGCGCCCCATTCCGCCTCCCCCTTCCGAAGATGGCTTCAACCCGCTGCGCCCGCTCATGCGCCTGTTCGGCGTGTCCCGGCCCGAGGTGCGGGTGCAGGAAGCCAAGCCTGTGGTGCGCAAGAAAGCCCCTGCCGCCCCCAGCAATACCCCTCCCAAAGTCGTGGAAGCGCCGAAGGAGCCGGATGCAGGTGTTGTGCTTGTGCTCGGCGGGCCAACGGCCGCAGCCCTTGCCGAGGGGCTGACCTCCATATTTGCACAGAAGCCGATGATCCGGGTTGAGCTTCTCACAGAGGCGCCTGCGGCCTCACCGGCCGCGTCCCCCGAGGGCGGCACCGGGGCGGCACAGCCGGCCGTCCGGCCTGACGGCCTGATGGGAGAGCCGGACCCGGCGTGGACGGAACGGGCGGTCTCGCGCATCCGCGGCGGCGGCGTCAAGGCGGTCGTGGCTGTCTTCGGCTATGCCGATCTCAAGGATCTGCCGCAGCCGGATGGCGGTCTGGTGCCCTTCGGCAGCGATGCCTTCAAGGCGGAATACCGCAAGAAGCTGCGCGCCCTGGCGCTGGCCATGCGGCAGGAGCGCAAGCCCCTGCTGCTGGTGGGCCTGCCGCCGACCGAAGCCGCCCGGCTTGATCCCGGCTTTACGCTGATCAACGATCTGCTTCAGAGCGAAGCCGCCATGACCCGTTCAACCTATGTGGACATCTGGAAGATGTTCCTGGATGACAACGAGGCCTATACCGCCTTCGGGCCGGATGTGGACGGCCAGCGCCGCCGCCTGCGCGCCAATGATGGCGTCGGCTTCACCTGGGCCGGGGCCCGCAAGGTGGCGTTTTTCGTCGAGCGGGAGCTTGCCCGTGTGCTTGGCGGCTATGGCGGGCTCGCCTTTGAAGGCGTGGCGGACGATCCGAACTTCATCGTCCTGACCGGACGCGCCCTGTCGGCAGAGGACCATCTGGCGGGCGATGCCAACGAACCCCAGATCCTGCCTCCGGTGGAAACCGAAGCCGCCGCCCGCCTTGCCCGCAAGTTCCTGGCCACAGGCGACACCGGCGCGCCCACTCCCGGCCGCGTGGATTTCACGGGTGCTGTGCCGAATTGACGGGGGCATTCCGGGGTCTGGCGCTTTGAAGGCCGGCTCTGTCCCGGTGTCAGTTGCGGCAGCCTTTGAACAAGGTCGCCGGTTGCCGCAACCCGCTGGAGCCTGAGGTCACCAGCTGCGCCGGCAGCTGCTATCTGGCCAGCTTGTAGCGTTCGGCAGGCTTGCCATCAAACATCGCCTGCAACAGCCTGCCGGACAGAGCAACGTAGTCCGGCAGCAGAGACGTGTCGTGCAGCGACGGTGCGGTGATGGTTTCCCCTTGTTCGAGGCCTGAGAGCGCCGCATCGACACAATCCTCCGTGGTCATGACGATTGCCTCCGGCAGAGGCTCAAGGTCTGCGCCTCCGGCGACTTCCCAGCCTTCGGAAATGACCGCACCGGGCAGCACCAGCTGAACCCTGACCGAAGTGCCTTCGGCTTCGTGCTGCAGGCTCTGGGTGAAGAGGAACACATAGGCTTTGGTGGAGCCGTAAACAGGAATGCCGGGATAGGGGCTGAAACCGGCGCCGGACCCGATATTGACAATCGTTCCGGCATTGCGGCCCTTGAACGCCGCGAGCGCGGCTTTCGACAGGGCGGTCAGGGCCGTAATGTTCAGGGCGATCATGCTCTCGATTGTGGCATCATGTGTCTGTGTGAGAGGCTTCAGAGCAGAGAAGCCGGCATTGTTGATGACAAGTGAAATGGAAGGGTCATCCGACAGGAGCTGCGTTACCGCAGAGATCCCTTCAGCGGTGGTGAGATCGGCTGCCAGCGCCCTGGCGGAAACCGGGAACTGCTGCTGCAATTCCCCGGCAATACGCTGCAAGCGGTCCTGCCGCCGGGCAACCAGCACGAGGTCATATCCGCGCGCCGCAAGACGCTCGGCATAGACTTTGCCAATCCCGGAGGACGCTCCGGTCACGATGGCTGTTCCGGGTTTCTTGAGGTTTGAATGTGTCAAGGCGATTTTCCTTATGAGGATGACGAATTGCCTCAGTACAGGTATATATCGTGTACTAAGTGTCAATTACGCACTTAATGTATCCTAGGTATCGTCAAGGAAACCGGATGTCCTATACAGAAGAGCGTGTTCTCGAAACACTTCCTGGCGTCAGGCCGGTGCTCGAACAAATAGCCCACAAGTGGTCTATTCTGATCTTGACCTTTCTCTGCGAGGAGCCGAAGCGCTTCAATGCTCTCAAGCGCCGTCTCGACGGGATTACCCAGAAGGCGCTGACTGAGGCGCTGCGCAAGCTGGAAAGAAATGGGCTGGTGCAGCGGACGGTGACAGCCACGTCGCCGGTTGCCGTCGAATATTCGATCACGCCGCTGGGCCGGACGCTTCAGGATCCATTTCTGGCTCTTTACGATTGGGCCGTTGCGCATCAAGGCGATCTTGCCGCTGCACAGGAGCGGTTTGACACGAAGCCTTAGACGGCTTGCGGCGGGGCTGGCCGCGCAGGACCGGACGGTGGCGGCCTCGGCCGGAGAGTGGGCCTTATCCCAAAACAAAAGGAGCGGCCGGGGGGCCGCTCCTGGGGATTGTGCTGTTCCGCCTGCCGCTCAACGGGGCAGGTTGGAGGAGCCGGTGAGGAATTCGTCCACGGCGCGGGCGGCCTGGCGGCCTTCGCGGATGGCCCAGACGACCAGCGACTGGCCGCGGCGCACGTCGCCGGCGGCAAAGACGTTGGCATAGCTCGTCTTGTAGTCCTCGGTGTTGGCCTTCACGTTGGTGCGGCCATCCAGCTCCAGCTTGCCGTCCAGCTCGGCGATGAAGGTGTCGAGGCGCGGGCCGGAGAAGCCGATGGCGGCCATCACCAGATCAGCGCGCAGGATGAACTCCGTGCCGGGGATCGGCTTGCGCTTTTCGTCCACGCGGGCGCACTTGACGCCGACGATGTGCCCGTCCTCGCCGACGAGGCCGAGGGTGGCGGCGGAGAACTCACGCTCGGCGCCTTCGGCCTGCGAGGAAGAGGTGCGGAACTTCGTCGGCCAGTAGGGCCACACGGTCAGCTTGTCTTCCTTCAGCGGCGGGATCGGGCGGATGTCGAGCTGGGTCACCGACAGGGCGCCCTGACGGAAGGCCGTGCCGACGCAGTCGGAGGCGGTGTCGCCGCCGCCGATGACGACCACATGCTTGCCCGCAGCCCAGATCGGTGCCTCGCCAGAGACATCCTCGCCGCCGACGCGGCGGTTCTGCTGGACCAGATAGTCCATGGCCCAGTGGCAGCCTTCCAGCTCCATGCCGGAGACGCCCGGATCACGCGGACGCTCGGCACCGGCGCAGATGATCACGGCATCATGGCGCTCGGACAGCTCTTCCATGGTGACGGTGACACCGACGTTGACGCCATAGTGGAAGGTGACGCCTTCTTCTTCCAGCTGCTTGACGCGCAGGTCGATGTGGCGCTTTTCCATCTTGAAGTCCGGGATGCCATAGCGCAGCAGGCCGCCGGCCTTGGGCTCGCGCTCATAGACATGGACGGTGTGCCCGGCGCGGGCCAGCTGCTGGGCAGCGGCCATGCCGGCCGGGCCGGAGCCGATGACGGCAACGGTCTTGCCGGTCTTGGTGGCGGAGGGTTCGGCGCGGATCCAGCCTTCCTTCCAGCCCTTGTCGGCAATCGCCTGCTCAACTGTCTTGATGTTGACCGGGGCGTCCTCGAGGTTCAGCGTGCAGGCTTCCTCGCACGGGGCGGGGCAGACGCGGCCGGTGAACTCCGGGAAGTTGTTGGTCGAATGCAGGTTGCGCAGCGCCAGTTCCCAGTCGCCCTGATAGACCAGATCGTTCCAGTCCGGGATCTGGTTGTGCACGGGGCAGCCGGTGGGGCCGTGGCAATAGGGGATGCCGCAGTCCATGCAGCGGGCCGCCTGACGCTCGACCTCGCCCTGGTTCAGCGGCAGGGTGAACTCGCGGAAATGGCGGATGCGGTCGGATGCCGGCTGGTACTTCTGCTCCTGCCGGTCGATTTCCATAAATCCGGTGACCTTGCCCAAGGTGACCTCCTCAAAACTCGTTTCGTCCTCAGCCGCCTCGACCGTTTGTCCGGGAGACGGCGCTGTTGCCGGGTGGTGCCGGCCCTCAGCGTCTGCCGCGAGGGCCGGGCGCAGGTGGCGGGCTTATTCCGCCGCCACCATGCCGAGCCGTTTTTCTTCCATCTCGCGCAAGGCCCGGCGGTACTCGACGGGCATCACCTTGACGAATTTCGGCCTGTACACATCCCAGGCATCCAGGATCGCCTGAGCCTTGGTGGAGCCGGTGTGGGCCACATGGTTGAGCAGGAGCTGGCGCAGGCGCTCGTCGTCGTGGCGGGTCATGTCGCCCGTCACGTCCACGCGGCCCTTGTGCTCGATGTCGCCGCCATGGTGGTGCAGCTTCTCCAGCAGGTCGTCTTCCTCGGCCACCGGCTCGATATCGACCATGGCAAGGTTGCAGCGGGAGGAGAAGTTGCCTTCCTCATCCAGCACATAGGCGATGCCGCCCGACATGCCGGCTGCGAAGTTGCGTCCGGTCTGGCCGATGACGACGACGATGCCGCCGGTCATGTATTCGCAGCCGTGGTCACCCACGCCCTCGACCACCGCAATCGCACCGGAGTTGCGCACGGCGAAACGCTCGCCCGCAACGCCGCGGAAGTAGCACTCACCCTCGGTCGCGCCGTAAAGCACGGTGTTGCCGACGATGATGGACTCTTCCGGCACGATCCGTGCCTTGTCCGACGGACGCACGATGATCTTGCCGCCCGACAGGCCCTTGCCGACGTAGTCGTTGGCATCGCCCCGCAGTTCCATGGTGATGCCGCGGGCGAGGAAGGCGCCGAAGGCCTGACCGGCAGTGCCCTTCAGGTTGATCTTCAGCGTATCCGCCGCCAGGCCCTTGTGGCCGTAGCGCTTGGCCACTTCGCCCGAGAGCATGGCACCGGCAGACCGGTCGACCGAGCAGATGGTCTCCTCGACGATGGTCGGCGTCTTGTCTTCCAGCGCCGGGCGGGAAGCCGCGATGAGGCGGCGGTCCAGAATATCCGTGATCGGATGCTCCTGGCGCTGGGTCCAGCGGGTTTCTTCGGGAGCGGCCTCGGGCTGGAAGAAGATGCGGCCGAAGTCGAGGCCCTTCGCCTTCCAGTGGTCGATGGCGGTTTCCTTGTCGAGGAAGTCGGAGCGGCCGATGATCTCGTTGAGGTCGGCAACGCCGAGAGATGCCATCAGCTCGCGCAGCTCTTCCGCGACGAAGAAGAAGTAGTTGATCACGTGCTCCGGCGTGCCCTTGAAGCGCTTGCGCAGCACCGGGTCCTGGGTGGCGATGCCAACCGGGCAGGTGTTGAGGTGGCACTTGCGCATCATCAGGCAGCCTGCGGCGATCAGCGGCGCGGTGGCAAAGCCGAATTCGTCCGCACCCAGCAGGGCGCCGATGAGCACGTCACGGCCGGTCTTCAGGCCGCCGTCCACCTGCAGCGCCACGCGGGAGCGCAGGCCGTTGAGCACCAGCGTCTGCTGGGTTTCGGCAAGGCCGATTTCCCAGGGGCTGCCGGCATGCTTGATCGAGGTCAGCGGCGAAGCGCCGGTGCCGCCGTCATAACCGGAGACCGTGATGTGGTCGGCGCGGGCCTTGGCAACGCCTGCGGCCACCGTGCCCACACCCACTTCCGACACCAGCTTGACGGAGATGTCGGCTTCCGGGTTCACGTTCTTCAGGTCGTAGATCAGCTGCGCCAGATCTTCGATCGAGTAGATGTCATGGTGCGGCGGGGGCGAAATCAGGCCCACGCCCGGGGTCGAGTGACGCACCTTGGCGATGACCGCATCCACCTTGTGGCCCGGCAGCTGGCCGCCTTCACCGGGCTTTGCGCCCTGTGCCACCTTGATCTGCAGCATGTCGGCATTGACCAGATATTCGGTGGTGACACCGAAACGGCCGGACGCGATCTGCTTGATGGCGGAGCGCTGCGGGTTCATCGAGCCGTCCGGCAGCGGCTTGAAGCGCTCGGCTTCCTCGCCGCCTTCACCGGTGTTCGACTTGCCGCCGATCTTGTTCATGGCAATGGCGAGCGAGGTATGCGCCTCGCGGCTGATCGAGCCGAAGGACATGGCGCCGGTGACGAAGCGGCGGACGATCTTGTCGGCCGGTTCCACCTCGCCGATGGAGATTGGCTTGCGGCCCAGCTCTTCCGCGCTCTTGATGCGGAACATGCCGCGGATCGAGAAGCGGCCGGTCTCCTTGTTGGAAAGCTCGGCGAACTCGCGGTACTTGTCCGGCAGGTTGCCGCGCACGGCGTGCTGCAGGGTGGCGATGGAGTCCGGTGTCCACATGTGGCTTTCGCCGCGGATGCGGTAGGCATATTCACCGCCCACTTCCAGCGACCGGCGCAGGATGGCGACATCCTCGAAGGCCATCTGGTGGCGCATGACGGTTTCCTGCGCCACTTCCTTCAGGCCGATGCCTTCGATGGTCGTTGCCGTGCCGAAGAAGTACTTCTCGACGAAGGCGGAGGACAGGCCGATGGCGTCGAAGATCTGCGCACCGCAATAGGACTGGTAGGTCGAGATGCCCATCTTGGACATGACCTTGAGGATGCCCTTGTCGATGGACTTGATGTAGCGGTAGACCACTTCATCGGCATCGACTTCCTCGGGGAAGTCCATCTCGTGGTGCATCGAGAGCAGGGTCTCGAAGGCGAGATAGGGGTTGATCGCCTCGGCGCCGTAGCCGGCCAGCACGCAGAAGTGATGGATCTCGCGCGCTTCACCCGTCTCCACCACGAGGCCCACGGAGGTGCGGAGGCCCTTGCGGATCAGGTGATGGTGCACGGCAGCGGTGGCCAGCAGCGCCGGAATGGCGATGCGGGCGCGGCTGATCAGACGGTCGGACAGGATGATGATGTTGTCACCATGCCGCACGGCCTTCTCGGCCCGCTGGCACAGTTCCTCCAGCGCATCTTCCATGCCCTCGGCGCCGCGCGCTGCGGAATAGGTGATGTCGAGCGTCTTGGCCGAGAAGTGATTGTCCGCGATGTCGCCGATGCGGCGGATCTTTTCCAGATCCTCGTTGGTGAGGATCGGCTGGCGGACTTCCAGGCGCTTGGCGTGCGACAGGCCCTTGAGGTCGAACAGGTTCGGGCGCGGGCCGATGAAGGAGACGAGGCTCATCACCAGCTCTTCGCGGATCGGGTCGATCGGCGGGTTCGTCACCTGCGCGAAGTTCTGCTTGAAGTAGGTGTAAAGCAGCTTCGACTTGTCGGAGAGCGCCGAAATCGGCGTGTCCGTGCCCATGGAGCCCACGGCTTCCTGACCCACGGTCGCCATCGGCTGCATCAACAGCTTGATGTCTTCCTGGGTGTAGCCAAAGGCCTGCTGACGGTCGAGCAGGCTTTCACCAGCCACCGGAGCGCGCTCGCGCACGCCCGGCATGTCCTCAAGCACGATCTGCGAGCGGTGCAGCCAGTCCTTGTAGGGGTTGGCGGTGGACAGCTGGCGCTTGATCTCGTCGTCGGAGACGATGCGGCCTTCTTCCAGGTCGATGAGCAGCATCTTGCCCGGCTGCAGGCGCCACTTCTTGACGATCTTCTCGTCCGGGATCGGCAGAACGCCCACTTCCGAGGACATGATGACATAATCATCATCGGTGACGATGTAGCGGGCCGGACGCAAGCCGTTGCGGTCCAGCGTCGCGCCGATCTGGCGGCCATCGGTGAAGGCCACGGCGGCGGGGCCGTCCCACGGCTCCATGATGGCTGCGTGATAGGCGTAGAAGGCGCGGCGGTTCTCGTCCATCAGCGGGTTGCCGGCCCAGGCTTCCGGGATCAGCATCATCGCCGCATGGGCCAGCGAGTAGCCGCCCATGACGAGGAATTCCAGCGCGTTGTCGAAGCAGGCGGTGTCCGACTGGCCTTCGTAGGAAATCGGCCACAGCTTGGTGATGTCGTCGCCGAACAGTGGCGAGGACACGGACGCCTGACGGGCGGCCATCCAGTTGACGTTGCCGCGCAGGGTGTTGATCTCGCCGTTATGCGCCACCATGCGGTAGGGGTGGGCGAGATCCCAGGACGGGAACGTGTTGGTGGAGAAGCGCTGGTGCACCAGGGCGAGGGCCGAGGTGAAGCGCTCGTCCTTCAGGTCCTTGTAATAGGCGCCCAGCTGGTAGGCCAGGAACATGCCCTTGTAGACCAGCGTGCGGCTGGACATGGAGACCAGATAGAAGCCCTGCTTCACCGCGTTGCTCTCGGCGCGCACGGTGTTGGAAATCACCTTGCGCAGCACGAACAGGCGGCGCTCGAAGGTGGTCTGGTCGATGCCATCTGCCGCGCCAATGAAGAGCTGGCGGGAATAGGGCTCGGTGGCGGCAATGTCCGGTGCCTTGGACAGGGACGAATTGTCGACCGGTACGTCACGCCAGCCGAGGACCTTCTGGCCTTCAGCTGCGACAACGCGCTCGACGATTTCCACGCACTTGGCGCGCAGGGCCGCGTCCTGCGGCAGGAACAGGAAGCCGACGCCATACTGGCCCGGCTCCGGCAGGGTCACCCCTTGCGCCGACAGCTCGGCCTTGAAGAAGTCATGCGGGATCTGCACGAGCATCCCTGCGCCGTCGCCCATCAGCGGGTCGGCGCCAACCGCACCGCGGTGGGTGAGGTTTTCAAGGATGTTCAGGCCGTCCGCGACGACCTTGTGCGATTTCTGGCCTTTGAGATGCGCAATGAAGCCGACGCCGCAGGCGTCGTGTTCGCGAGAAGGATTGTAGAGCCCTTTATCTGCCGCCTCGCGCAGACGCGTGGCGATAGTGGTCGCGGTGCGAGCTTTTTCCGCTCCCTCGCGCCCTGCTACGGCCATGGCTGTGCTGGTGGTCAGCTCACTCTTCATCATATGCGCCCTCACTGTAATCCAGTGTTTCCGCAGCCGTCCTCAGGTCGCATGTGCGCACCTTTCCCCTCTTGGGGGCAAGACACGCAGATCTCCCTCAGCCTGTGCCGCGGCTCTGTCGTAGTTTTAACGCTTCGCTTCCACAAAGCGAACCGTCTTCTGGCGAAAGCAAGCCTCCCGCTTCGCCGGTGATGCCCTTTTTCTGCCTGCCGCACGGGGCAGCAAGGCAGTCCGGAGCCTGTCCGCAGGCTCTCGCATGAGGTGCCGGTGTCTGTGGTGCCTCCCCCATATCCGGCGATTGCCGCGGATTGGCCACGGCCCAGCGAGTAACCTCGGGGCTCGAAAAAAGGGACAGTATTCCTGCCCTATTCCGAGCCGGGGGAACATGCCAGATTTCCCCCGGGGGGGCAAGACCGTTTATAAGGATTAAAATTCATTTTGTTTCGCCATTTGCAGCGCCAGGTTCATTTTCGGAACGGGCTGCGGCGGAATGAGCAACAAAGTTTCACGATTGCCGTTCACACTCCCGGCATCAGCGTATGCCTCCGCCGTCACGGGGCTTTGATTTTCCCGTGTCAGGGGGAAGGAGCATGATGCTGGTCATCCGCTACACGGCGCCATCGGGGGAGCCGGGACGGATGAAACGAGGTACGAAAATGAGCAAGACCTTTCTTTCTGCGGCAATGGTGGCCAGCGCTGTGGCGGCGGCGGTGGCTGGCGTGACTGCGCCGACAGAAGCTGGCGCACAGGCCAAGGAAAAATGCTACGGCGTGTCGCTGGCCGGCAAGAATGACTGCAAGGCCGGTCCGGGCACGACCTGCGCCGGCACGTCCACGGTCGACTATCAGGGCAATGCCTGGACGCTGGTGCCCGCAGGCACTTGCACGGAGATGAAGCTGCCGGATGGCCGCATGGGCTCGCTGACCGAGCTGGACCGCGATCTGCCGAAGTCCTGAGGCTGCAGGACTGGAATGCAGGATCAAGGCTTCCGGCGCGTGCCGCCGGAAGCCGCATTGCGGGGGAGCGATTGCCATCATGACAGGGCTGCAGGAGACGGCGGACCTCAGTTTCACCCTGCCGCAGCGCGGTGGGGCTGGGCTGAAGCCGGAGCATTACACCGAAATTCTGTCGCAGAAGCCCGATGTCGGCTTCTTCGAGATCCACGCGGAAAACTACATGGGTGCAGGCGGCGCGCCGCATCATTATCTGGAGCGGATCCGGGCGGACTATCCCATCTCGCTGCATGGCGTGGGCCTGTCGATTGGCGGCGATGGCCCGCTGGATGAAGCCCATCTTGCCCGGCTGAAGCATCTTTGCGAGCGCTATGAGCCAGCCTCCTTCTCCGAGCATCTGGCCTGGTCCAGCCATGACACCGTGTTCCTCAATGATCTGCTGCCGCTGCCCTACACACAGGCGCGGCTGGATGTGGTCTGCGACCATATTGACCGGGTGCAGGAGGTTCTGGGGCGGCGGATGCTGCTGGAAAACCCCTCCACCTATGTGGCCTTTGCCTCCAGCGAGATGGATGAGCTGAGCTTTCTGGCCGGGATTGTCCGGCGCACAGGCTGCGGGCTGCTGCTCGACGTCAACAATGTCCATGTTTCCGCCGTCAATCACCGCCGCGATGCGCGGGACTATCTGGCGGCTTTTCCCATTGAACATGTTGGCGAGATTCATTTGGGCGGCCACGCGCCGGACGCGGATGACGAGGGCGGGCCGCTGTTAATCGATGCCCACGACCGGGAGGTGGATGAAGCAGTCTGGAGCCTCTTCGCGGATCTCATGGCGCGGACCGGCCCGCTGCCGGTGCTGATCGAGTGGGACAACAACGTTCCATCCTGGCCGGTTCTGCTGGGGCAGGTGCAGGAGGCGGAGCAGATCATGGCCCAACTTCGGCACGAGGCCCGGCCGCAGGGGCTGCTGCGTCATGGCTGAGCAGGCCTCCGTTTCCAGCGCAGACTTTGCGGCGGCACTGATGCGCGCCGGCCTGCCGGTGCCGCAGGATGTGACCGGCCCGGACGGCGCTCCCGCGCCCAAGCGTTTCGGCGTTTACCGCAACAATGTCATCGTCAGCCTGACCGAAGCGCTGATGGCGACCTATCCGGCGCTGGTGCGGCTGCTGGGAGAAGAATATTTCCGGGCGCTTGCGCGGCTTTATGTGAGCGCCGAGCCGCCATCATCGCCCGTGCTTCTGACCTATGGCGGCAGCTTTACCAGCTTCATTGCAGGGTTCCCGCCGCTGGCAGGCTATCCCTATCTGCCGGATGTCGCCCGGCTGGAATGGGCCTGGCTCGAAGCCTATCACGCGGCAGACCGGGCGCCGCTCGATCCGGCCCAGCTTGCCGCTGTGCCGCCGGAGCAGCTTGGCGCCCTGCGCTTCACGCTGCACCCGGCCTGCCGCCTGATTGTCTCGCCTTGTCCGGTGCTGGATCTGGTCCGGGCCAACCGGTTCGAACTTGAAGGGGGCGTAGAGGTTGATCCGGGGCAGGGACAGAGTGTACTCCTCACACGGCCGGGTATTGACGTCATCCTTCACCCCTTGCAGGCGGGGGAGGCGGCTTTTGTGGCGGCGCTGACCGCTGGCGATCGTCTCGCAGAAGCTGCAGGCAGCGCGCTGACTGTCGATCCGGCCTTTGATCTTGCCGCCGCCATTGGCCTGTTGCTGCGCAGCGGCGCAGCTTGTGAATGCCAAATTGACCTTGCGTAAATTTTATCCGGATGCACTCTAGCACCAAGCCTTGCCACGCTGACGCATCATGCCCCGCAAAATGCTCACACGCAGCACGGGCTTGCTATGACACCCGGAACTGTCCGGGAGGGACACAATGTTTGATTTCTTCATCCGTATGTACAATGGCTTTTTCGCCGGGCTGGAACGGGCAACCCATGGCTGGCTGATCGGCTTGGCCGGGCGCTTTGTCTTTGCCAGCGTGCTTCTGTTTTACTTCTGGAATTCCGCCCTCACCAAGATCGGGCCGGGCGTTCTGGGGTTCCTTCATCCGTCTGATGGCGCCTTTGCGCAGATCCTGCCGTCGATGATGGAAGCGGTGAGCTATGACACCACCAAGCTCGCTTTCTTTCCCTATCATGTGATCGTGATTGCCGGGACCTGGGCCGAATTCATCCTGCCGGCGCTGATCACGATTGGCCTGTTCACACGGGCGGCCAGCCTCGGCATGATCGGCTTCATTGCGGTCATGTCCTATGTGGATGTCTATCAGCTTGGGGCCGATGCAACGGCCATCGGTGCGATGTTTGATGGCAATCCCTCGTCGATGATTGCCGATCAGCGCCCGCTCTGGGGCTTCCTGCTGCTGGTGCTGACCATCTACGGGCCGGGGCGCTTCTCCGTTGACTGGATCCTGCGCCGTGCACTGGCCCGGCGGGCGCGATATTATTGAGAGCTGTTGCAAGGCACGGGCTGCGGCGGATAGTGTGACCGCATGATATTTGCCAGTGACAATTGGGCCGGTGCCAGCGCACCGGTCGCCGCCGCCCTCTCCCGCCATTCCACCGGGCTTGCTCCGGCCTATGGCGGCGATCCGCTCACGCTTTCGGTCAAGGCCCGCTTCAGCGAGCTTTTCGAATGCAACGTCGAGGTCTTCTTTGTGCCGACCGGCACGGCCGCCAACGCGCTGGCGCTCTCGGCCTATGCAAAGCCCGGCGGCGTGGTCTTCGCCCATGCCACGGCGCATGTGGCTAATGACGAATGCAATGCGCCCGAGTTTCTGACCATGGGTCAGAAGATTCGCGGCCTTCCCGGCGCCAATGGCAAGCTGACACCGGCCGTTCTCGCAAATGCCATGGCCGAGCACCCGGATGGGGAGCTGAACAGCGGGCAGGTGGCCGGTCTCTCCCTGACCCAGGCAACCGAATGCGGCACCGTCTATACCGCGAAGGAAATCCGTGCTCTGGCCGATGTGGCCAAATCGCGTGGCATCGTTGTGCACATGGACGGCGCCCGCTTTGCCAATGCGCTGATCACCAGTGGCGGTTCGGCAGCGGACATCACCTGGCGCGCGGGCGTGGATGTTCTGTCCTTCGGCGGCACCAAGAACGGCTGCTGGTGTGCCGAGGCGGTGATCTTCTTCAATCCGGGCGAGGGCAGCCAGTTCCGCTATCTCAGCAAGCGGGCCGGGCATATCCTGTCGAAGAGCCGCTTTGTGGCGGCCCAGTTCGAGGGTTATCTGGAAGACGGCCACTGGCTGGACAATGCCCGCCATGCGAATGCCATGGCCCGCCGTCTGGCCGATGGCCTTGTGCGCTCCGGCTTTGCCCGGCTTGCCTGGCCGGTTGAGGCGAACGAGGTCTTCCCCGTGCTGCCCACCCATGTGATCAACCGGCTGAGGGCCGAAGGTGCCGTCATCCGCGAATGGCCGCCCGCCGGTCTTGAAGGCCACGCTGCACCGGGCGCCGATGAAGCGCTGCTGCGCCTCGTCTGCTCCTTCGCCACGACGGAAGAGGAAGTCGAACGCTTTCTGGCACTGGCCGCTGGCTGATGGAGCCAGCGGAGCACTTTGCGCTTCGTGTAGGATAATTTTTCCTCAGGCTTCGGATTTCTCTGTGCTTTTGGAAGGACATTCTGCAATCCGGGTTTGCCTTTTCCAGTCTTGTTCTAGCCTTGCAGGCCTTGAGTCGTTGCAGTGCGGATCCTTCAGGCGGTCCGCCCGGCCAGTGAGGATCGTGTCATGAAGATTCACCCAACCGAGGACTTGCGGGTCTTGTCGATTGCCCGGCGGCTGAGGATTCCCGATGTGGGAGCCGCAGCTGCAGAGCTCGCCCCCGTGATTGAAGCCGGCGGCCACCGGCACGGGTTTGTCGCCGCTGGTCCCTGGATCTTCATTGCACAGGGCTTGCCGCGCGATGGGAAAACACAGTTCGACTGGCGCATCTGCCTGCCTGTCACCGGTGCAGAAACCTATGACGGGGAGCTGGATTTTCTGCATCTGGAGCCGGTGATGGTGGCTTCAACGGTGCACATGGGTCCGCTGCGCAGCCTCTTTACGCAAGGATACCGTCCGCTGCTGCAGGATATCGAGGCTTCCCGCCATGTCCTTTCAGGCCAGAGCCGGGAAATCTACCATGACTGGCAAGGGGCAGGTGCCAGCTTCGGCCGTATCGAGATCCAGTTCGAACTGGCACGCTGAACGGAAAAAGCGCCCGGCGGGGCCGGGCGCTTCTGTCCTGTCTCTTGTCCCCGCGCACTGCGGAGCGTTTTGAACGGTGGCCTCATACCAAGGCTCTGAGATGCTGACGCATCACGCCTTGAAGATGCTCAAGCGCCGCACGGGCTTAACCAATGCTCGATGAGTCAAGTTCCTCGAGCATTGGCCTCAGTGGGCCTTCGCCTCAATCTGCTTCGGCGTGCCGGCGGCGTTGATCTCGATCTTGCGCGGCTTCATGGCTTCGGGGATTTCGCGCAGAAGATCGATGTGCAACAGACCGTTTTCCAGATGGGCACCTTCCACCTTCACATATTCGGCGAGCTGGAAGCGGCGCTCGAAGGCGCGCGAGGCGATGCCGCGGTAGAGCACTTCACCGGCGGTTTCCTCGGACTTCTTCTCGCCCTTTACGGTCAGCGCATGTTCCTTGGCCTCGATCGAGAGATCGTCATTGCCGAAACCGGCAACGGCCATGGTGATGCGGTAGGTGTTTTCGCCCGTCCGCTCGATGTTGTAGGGCGGATAGCTCGGGGTGTCGGAGGTGGCGCTGTCGAGCATCGAAAGCAGCCGGTCAAAGCCGACGGTGGAGCGGTAAAGCGGGCTGAGATCAAAATGACGCATGGTTCTGTCCTCTTCATGAGCAACTGAATGCATGTGCCGGTGCTCCCCCAATTCAGGCGGGAAACCGGCCGTTCCGCAGGCCCGTCTGGCGCCTGCAGCAATGAGGTGGGGAGGGGCTCCGGCGGTTTCAAGACCCGTTAGCGAGCCCTGCCGGTGCAGATGAACGCCGGATGAACAACGCCTTCCGTTTTGGTTCAAGCGCCAGGGTGCATCTTCTTCACAACAGGCCGGCACTGCAGAGAAACACCGCCAGCCGCAGACAGGAAGAAAGGAGCATACCATGCTGAAGACCCTCATCTCCGCCACCGTGATTGCCGCCACTGCAGCTCTCGCCACCGTTCCGGCTCAGGCCGCCTCCGGCCTGTCCATCGAACTTCGCGCTGGTCAGGGTGCACCTGTGGTGCAGATCGATGGCCGTGGTCCCCACTGGGGCCGTGGTCCGGACCATGGCCGCGACTGGGGCCGCCGCGATGCCCGTCTGTCCCCGCGCGACATCCATCGTGGCCTGCGCCGCCAGGGGTATGAGAACATCGATGTGCGCGACGCTCGCGGTCCGGTCTATGTCGTGTTCGCCACAGGCCGCCGGGGCATGCCGGTCAAGCTGACCGTGAACGCCTTCAACGGCAGCGTCATCGATCAGCAGCGCCTCGGCCGCCGCTGGTAAGCCGCCGCTGGTAAGTCCCGCTGGTGAAACCCAGGGCCCGGAGAGTTCCCCTCTCCGGGCCCTGACTTGTACAGCTCCCTGTCCAAGACGGTTGAGCTGCCGCGCTGGCCAAGGTAACTCTGGGAAGCCTGCCCCTTGTGCCCGAGGCCTCCCAGATGACGCTGACCGAAATTCCCGGCAACCCGATCCCTGATGGCGCGGTGGCCGGCTTCATTGAAACGCCGGATCGCGTCAGGCTGCGCTATGCCCGCTTTCCCGCAAAGCCGGGCCAGCTCAAGGGCACCGTGACACTACTGCAGGGGCGGGCGGAGTTCATCGAAAAATATTTCGAGGTCATCACGGAGCTGCAGGAGCGCGGCTTCCATGTGGTGGCTTTCGACTGGCGCGGGCAGGGCGGTTCCGATAGCCATCCCGGCTCGTTGAAGCGCGGCAATGTCAGCAGCTTTTCCCGTTACCGTATCGATCTTGAGACTGTGGTGAGGCAGATTTCGCTCGCTGACTGTCCGGGCCCGCATTATGCGCTGGCCCATTCCACGGGCGGTGCGGTGTTCCTCTCGGCAACGGAACGCCTGCGCACACAGATTTCCCGGGCCGTGCTTTCGGCGCCTTTCACCGGACTGAGTGATTTTGGCCGCAAGGAGCGGATGATCTTCCGGCTGGCGCGGCTTCTGGCCATGCTGGGCCTTGCCCTCGCGCCTGTGCCGGGGCGGGGAAACGGCAAGGCCGAAACCTTCGAGACCAACCGTCAGACGAGCGACCGGCGGCGTTTTGAGCGCATGGTGGAAATCGGCAAGGCCAATCCCGCTCTCGAAATCGGGCCGCCCACCATTGGCTGGCTGGCGGCCGCCGTGCGCTGCCTGATGTCGTTCCGCGAATTGCGGTTTGGCCCGTCCGTGGCCGTGCCGGTGCTGATGATCACTGCCGGACGGGACCGGATCGTCTCGAGCCGGGCAACGGAAGAGCTGTCGACCCGCATCCGGGCCGCCGGCTTCATCGAGATTCCCGGCGCAGAGCACGAGCTGCTGATGGAAGAGGACGTCTACCGCGACCAGTTCTGGGCTGCCTTCGACGCCTTCATCCCCGGCGAGGAATGAAGGCGCCTGAGAGACTGCTCAGGAGAGACGGCTCAGGTCTGCGGCACATCCATAAGCTGCTTCAGCACGATTTCGTGCAGGCGCGGATCGCCGCTGGCAACAATCCGCCCGCCATTGGCGGGTGAGCCGCCGGTCCAGGTGGTGACAACGCCGCCTGCCCCTTCGATGATGGGGGCAAGGGCGACGATGTCATAGGCCTGCAGACCGGCCTCGATCACAACATCGGCCATCCCGGCCGCCACCATGCAATAGGCGTAGCAATCGGTGCCATAGCGGGCGAGGCGGACCTGTTTCTCGATGCGGTCATAGGCCTCCTTCTCCACCGGCTTGAAGATGCGCGGGCTGGTGGTGAAGAGCACGGCGTCGGCAAGGCTGTCGCAGGCGCGGGACTTCAGCTGCCGTGTGCCCAGCGGGCCGCGGTACCAGGCGGACTTGGTGTCGCCGGCATAGGCCTCGTTCACATAGGGCTGCACCATCATGCCAAGGCTGGGCTTGCCGTTGGTCGTCAGGCCGATCAGTGTGCCCCAGGTGGGCAGGCCGGTGATGAAGGAGCGTGTGCCGTCGATCGGGTCCAGCACCCAGACATGCTCCGCATCCGTGCGCTCGCTGCCGAATTCCTCGCCCAGAATGCCGTGCTCCGGGTGCCGGGCGTTGATCAGGGCGCGCATCGCCTCTTCGCCGCCGCGGTCGGCGACCGTCACCGGATCGAAGCCGCCGCTGAGCTTGTTTTCCACCCCGTGGCTGGTGCGGAAATGCGGGAGGATGGCGGCGCTGGAGGCTTTGGCCAGATCTTCGAGGAAGGGATAGAAGTCATGTGATAACTGCATGTCTGATATGCCTTCCTTGCATGTCTTGCCGTTTGAGGCTCATTCTGCCGCGCAACATACGGATTTTCGCGGAGACTTCCATTTATTTCAGCCACTTAATAAATGCTGCAGTGCCCGCAGTTTTAGCCTCCGCCACGCCATGCCGTCAAAGGGAACCGCTTGGAAAGGTGCGGAACCTCTTGACGTTTGTGCGCTGCAATGCGACCTTATTGCAGCGCGATACGACGCGTTGCGTTGTAGCGCCGCCCTCCTTGGGCGTTTCCTCCCTAGACTCGGGCCGCCTCTTTTGAGTGCGGCCCTTTTTTCTGGGGCGCTCCAGCCTGCGCTGTCTTGAGGTGCGTTACTCGGCGGCGATGGACCAGGCCGAAAAGGCGCTGTCGGGCATGGCGGTCAGCTCCCGGACAAAGTCCATGAGATCGGCCGCGACACGGACGAAATCCGCGCCCCGCTCATGGGTTTCCTCATCCATGTAGAGGCCCCGGTTGATTTCCACCTGCAGGGCATGCAGCCCCTTGGCCGGACGCCCGTAATGCTCGGTGATGAAGCCACCCGCATAGGGCTTGTTGCGGCTGACCGTGTAGCCCTTCGAGCGGAGCAGATCCGCCGCCATGTCCGTCAGCTCGATGGGGCAGGAGGTGCCATAGCGGTCGCCCAGGATGAAATCCGGGCGGATGCCGGAGGTCTGGCACCTCACGGTGGAGGGCATCGAGTGGCAGTCGATCAGCACCGCGTAGCCGAAAGCCACATGGGTCTGTGCCAGAAGGCGGCGCAAGGTGGAGTGATAGGGTTTGTAGATGGCCTCGATCCGCGCCATGCCCTCTTCCACGGTCAGGCGGCGGGCGTAGATTTCCTGGGTCTCGCTGACGACGCGGGCAATGGTGCCAAGACCGCCAGCCACCCGCAGCGAGCGCACATTGGCATAGGCAGGCAGGCGCCCCTCGAACATCTTCGGATCGAGTTCATAGGGCTCCCGGTTTACATCCAGATAGGCGCGGGGGAAGCGTGCCCGCAGCAGCGGCGCACCAATCGGCACAACGCCGGCGAACAGCTCGTCCACGAAGGCATCTTCCGACTTGCGGATCGTCAGCCGGTCCAGCCGGGAGGCGTCGAGAAAGCTCTGCGGGTAGCAGACACCGGAATGGGGTGAGTTGAACACGAAAGGCAGGCGCTGGTCGGCGGGCGCGAGAATCTCGAAGGCTGGTTCAAAGACGGGCTCCGCTCCGAAGCCGGTGATGATGCGCATGGGGCTGACCGCTTTCCGCTCTGCCGGCAAACCTGCCCGGTCGCAAGCTTGCTGTTTCCTTATCTTGCCAAGGAATCAACAGTCCTGTCCACAAATGAGCGAAAGCGCGGTGTTCAAGCCCGCTTCACTCTATCTTTACGGCGGATTGGAATTATAACTGGCATCGAGCACCCACCCCCGGCGGTGGTTTCCCTGAGTTTCGGAGTTTGACGGTTGTCCACCATGTCGCGAATCCTTCTGGCGGAAGACGACAATGATATGCGGCGCTTTCTGGCCAAGGCGCTTGAGAACGCCGGCCATGATGTCGTGTCCTTTGATAACGGCAAGAGCGCCTATGAACGCCTGCGGGAAGAGCCTTTCGCCCTGCTGCTGACGGATATCGTCATGCCGGAGATGGACGGCATCGAGCTCGCCCGCCGCGCCACGCAGCTGGATCCGGACCTCAAGGTCATGTTCATCACCGGCTTTGCTGCCGTGGCGCTGAACCCGGATTCCAATGCGCCGAAAGATGCCAAGGTTCTGTCCAAGCCCTTCCACCTGAAGGACCTTGTGCAGGAAGTCGAACGCATGCTGGCAGCCTGAGGGCTGCCGGTCAGTGATGTGGGAAGGTGTCTTTCCACAGGTCAGGGCCGTCAGAAAAATTGTTTGACGGTTCTGAGATTGGGGTCTTGCACAGTCCGGCGATCCCCGTTATATCGCTGACCACCGCAGCGCTCCGGCGCTTGGTTCCGAAGATTTCGGGCGTGTAGCTCAGCGGGAGAGCACTACGTTGACATCGTAGGGGTCACAGGTTCAATCCCTGTCACGCCCACCATTATTGCAGCAGGCAAGGCGAGGGCCCGGTCAGCTGCAGGTGAGGAAAGAAGCCTCAGGCGCGATATCCGCGCCGGGGCTTTGGACCAGAAGCCAAGTCCATGCGGGCGCCCAGGCGCCCGTTTCTTTTGAGTAGAACAGCAGGGCCCTTCCGGGGACACAACGATGAAGATCAAGAACTCTCTCAAGGCGCTGATGGCCCGTCACCGGGAAAACCGCATGGTTCGCCGTAAGGGCCGCGTCTACATCATCAACAAGAAGAACCCGCGCTTCAAGGCTCGTCAGGGCTGAGTTGCTGGTGCTCGCGGGATCGTGAGCCCCTTCTTGCTTTGCAGGATTGACGGCCGCGTGCAGCAAGGTATCCTTGCCAGCATGCGGCTTTTCCTGTTTGTAGCTTCCCTTCTTGCCCTTCCGCTCCAGCCATCGCTGGCGCAGGAAGTGACGCCCGGCACGCCACCGCCTTCCGCAGAGGATCTCAACACTCTGCCGCCGGAGGGCGAGGAGGAGGCGTCCGGTGCTGCAAGGGCGCCCGAGGTCCAGGCTGACGAGAAGCCGCTGGACAGCCTCTACCGGGACCTTGCTGCTGCAAAATCGGACCGCGATGCGGCTCCGATCGCGCGCAAGATCCAGCGGGCGCATCTTGAATCCGGCAGCGACACGGTGAACCTGCTGATGCAGCGCGCGGCCGTTGCTCTCAGGGCCGAGGACTATGGCCTTGCCCTCGATCTCATGGATGTTGTGCTGCGCTTGAAGCCCGATTATGCCGAGGGCTGGAACCGCCGGGCGACTATCTACTATGTGCAGCGCGAGTATGGCCGTTCGCTGGCCGACATCGAGCATGTTCTGGCGCTGGAGCCCCGACATTGGGGCGCGCTGTCCGGTCTGGCGATCATCCAGCGCCATCTGGACCAGAAGGAAAAGGCCTTGGCCACCTTCCGGAGTGTCTCGCAAATACATCCGGGACTGGAAAGCGCACGTAAAGCAATCGAAGAGCTTGAGAAGGAACTGGCCGGCGAGCCGATCTGAGGCCGGGCACCGTTCCCTTGCTGCCGCACTCAGGCTCAACCGGCTGCCGGAGTGTTGCTGTTGCTGATTGTTGTCGCCGTTTTCCTGCTCCTCGCTCTCTATACAGAACTGCGCCGAAGGCGCATCTATGCCCGTCACAAACCGGCAGGAACCCTTGGTTTTGTTGACTGTGCATACGTGCACTATGTTCGTTCGCGGCCGCCTGCTGTCTCTGGCGATGTGCCCCGCCTGCTTTTCATTCATGGGGCGAGCGGAAACCTGCAGGATCTGCATTTGGCCTTTGCGCCGCATTTCACGGACACGCACGAGATGCTGTTCGTGGACCGGCCCGGCCTCGGCTTCTCCGAACGGAACCTGCCGCCGGATGCCTCGCCGCGGGATCAGGCCCGGCGCATCGCCGCGCTCCTGAAAATGCTGGACTTCGGGCCGGCTGTTGTCATCGGCCATTCCTTCGGCGCCTCTGTCGCCGCCGCGCTGGCGCTGGAGGCGCCGGAGCGGGTCAGGGGGCTCGTCTTTCTGGCGCCCGCCACCCATCCCTGGAATGGCGGCGTCGCATGGTACTACAAGCTCGCTGCGCTGCCTGTGATCGGGGAACTGTTCTGCCGCACGCTGGCCTTGCCCGCTGCCGAGCGTCTGGCGCCTGCCTCCATGCGCAACGTCTTTGCGCCGGCAAGCGTGCCGGAGGGATATGACACGGCCATCGGCGTGGATCTGTTGTTCCGGCCGGAGAGCTTCCGCGCCAATGCCATGGACCTTGCCGCCTTCAACCGCCATCTGGCGCAGCAGTGCCGTGACTACGGCGCCATCACCCAGCCGGCCCTTGCCATCACAGGCGATCAGGACACGGTTGTCTGGCCCAGCATTCACTCGAAGGGCCTTGCGCGCGATCTGCCCAATTGCCGCCTGATCGAACTGCCCGGCGCCGGCCACATGCCGCAGCACAGCCACACGGAGGAGATCGTGGCGCTGATCCGGGGGCTTTGAGGCGTGGGTGAGGAGCGTGCGGGCGCTTGAAAAACCAAAGCCACCCCGAGGGGTGGCTTGGCATTTAACTCCCGTCTCCGGGCGGCGGAAGAATGTTTCCATTCCCGCATATGTCTTCAAATATGCGTCTTACTGCTCAAAAGTCAAGGTAAGTGCTTAAGGAAGAGGTTCCGCAAGAGCCCTTGTCATCAGAAGCAGGACGTCCCTCAGTTCCGCAGAAGGCAGTTTCGGGACACCGCCCTTCACTTGCCGCAAGCGGCTGGTGGCAACGGTGCAGGGGTGATCGCATAGAATCCAGCTTACTCTGCCATCCAGCTTGTCGCGAGTCGCCTTGCTGACCTCATGGGCCATCCCGTCATCTGCATTCCTAAGTGATGTTGAAAAAGGCAGAACTGTAACCTTGCCGTGAAGCACGTTCTTGCGGCTTACGATGACGCAGGGCCGGGTCTTCCACATTTCATGGAGCTCAACTTCGGTTTCCCGATGGAAGTTGCACCAGTAAAGGTCGCCGACGCGCGGTGTGCCCTTGATGACTGGCCTGAATTTCTTGGGCCAGCGTGATTCAGAAACTCGTTTGATCTGAGTAAGCCATTCCTGGATCCAGAACTCCGGGTCAGTTTGATGATGGCCGCTCTGTTTCATTCGAGTGCAGTCCAGGAAAATTGTCAGAAGAGATTTTCGCAAACTTCGCCATATATCAAGTATAATCTATTCTTTGCTCCTTTGGGTTGTGCTCCTTCAAACAAAATGGCCCGCCAGGGGCGGGCCATCAGATGTCAGGTGTTTGAGGGCTCTCAGAGGCCGCTCTGGCCGTCGCTGCCGACGAAGGCGATGCGCAGCATGTTGGTGGAGCCGGGGGTGCCAAAGGGCACGCCGGCCGTCACGATCACGCGCTGGCCGGGCTTGGCGAAGCCTTCCTGGCTGGCGATCTTGCAGGCGCGGTTCACCATGTCGTTCTCGTCGTTCGCATCCTCGCTGACGACGCAGTGCAGGCCCCAGGCGAGGGCAAGACGGCGGGCCGTGGAAGCGACCGGCGACAGGGCGATGACCGGGGCGGAGCAGCGTTCACGCGCGGCGCGCAGGCCCGTGGCGCCCGACGAGGTGTAGCAGACGACAGCCGCAAGGTTCAGCGTTTCGGCGATCTGCCGTGCCGCTGCCGAGATGGCATCGGCGCCGGTGGCCTCGGGCTCGGTCCGCTGCGCGTGGATGATGGTGCGGAAGTTCTGGTCCGTTTCCACCTGCTGGGCGATCCGGTCCATGGTGCTGACCGCTTCGATCGGGAACTGGCCTGCAGCGGATTCGGCCGACAGCATGATGGCATCGGCGCCTTCGAACACGGCCGTGGCGACGTCCGACACTTCGGCGCGGGTCGGCACCGGAGCGGTGATCATGGATTCCAGCATCTGGGTGGCGACAACCACCGGCTTGCCGGCGCGGCGGGCAGCGCGGACGATGCGCTTCTGGAGGCCGGGAACCTGCTCCAGCGGCATTTCCACGCCAAGGTCACCACGGGCAACCATCAGGGCGTCGGACAGCTCGATGATCTCGGCCAGACGGTCGATCGCCTGGGGCTTCTCGATCTTGGCGAGGATGCCGGCGCGGCCGCGCACGATCTTGCGCACTTCGGCAATGTCGTCCGGGCGCTGGATGAAGGAGAGGGCGATCCAGTCCACGCTGGTTTCCAGCACGGCGGTCAGGTCGGCGCGGTCCTTGTCGGTGAGGGCGCTCATGCCGATTTCCGAATCCGGAACGCTGACGCCCTTCTTGTCGGACAGCTTGCCGCCGACTTCCACGCGGGTCATGGCGCGCGAGGGAGTGCATTCGGTGACAACGAGGCGGATCTTGCCGTCGTCGAGCAGCAGGCGGTGGCCCGGCTGAAGTGCCTTGAGGATTTCCGGATGGGGCAGGAAGACGCGGGAGACGTCGCCCGGGGTGGGGTCGGAGTCCAGCACGAAGGTGGCGCCGTCTTCCAGCATCACCGGGCCTTCGGCGAACTTGCCGACGCGCAGCTTCGGGCCCTGGAGGTCGGCGAGAATACCGATCGGGCGGCCGACCTTCTCCTCGACAGCGCGGATGCGGCGCACCAGTTCGCGCATCAGATCGTGGTCAGCATGGCTCATGTTGATGCGGAACACATCCGCACCGGCCGTATGCAGCTTCTCGATCATCTCCTGGGTGGAAGAGGCCGGTCCCAGAGTTGCAAGAATTTTAACGCGCCGATTTCGCCTCATTGTGCACCCGTTCCCTGTTGTACCGGCTCAGTCAGCTGAACCGTCCAGTTGCTCTGCTCGCCTGTGTCGATTTCGAAAAATCCGGTGCGCTCGTAACCGCGCGCCACACAGTCTTCAATTCCGCGAATCGTGAACTCTTTTTCGCGCGTACACATGTACGCCCGGCCGCCCCATTCGCCAAACTGATCGTAATCGACGGCATAAATGTAATAGTAGCGTGACACAAGTGCCCCCGGCACAAGCGTTTCACAGCTGTTGGCTGCCAGGTTCCACCAGCCTTCGGTGACCCAGTCAGTCTTGTCCTTGTATCCAATAGCAACGCCAACGTTGCTTTCGGTCTTGTTACACAGACGCAAGTCCGCTTTTGCCGTATCACTGAGGAGAGCAACAGCAACAAAAGCTGCAAATGCAAGAGCTGCACGCGCAAAGCCTGTGCCGGTCCATGCCGGATCTCTCATGCCCTGCGTTCCTTGTCCGTGATCATTAAACCGATTTAATCCGATAATTTGTGAGGACTTTTGCGGTCCGGGTCATGTCCTGTCAATGACAACGGCACGGAAGTCGTTGACATTGGTGAAAGTTGGTCCGGGCGTCAGCAGATCCCCAAGCTTCTCGAAGAAGCCGGTGCTGTCGTTTCTCGCCAGAAATGCGGCAGCATCAAGACCCGTGGCCGATGCGCGGGCGAGGGTGAACGAATCGAGCATGGCACCAGCCGCGTCATCGGCGCGTCCGCGTCCGCCGTCCGTGCCGTCCGTATCCCCCGCGACTGCCGAAATGCCTTCGGTGCCGTTGAGGGCGAGCGCCAGCGCCAGCGCATATTCCTGGTTCGGCCCGCCGCATCCGTCGCCGCGGATGGTAACCGTCAATTCTCCGCCGGACAGAAGCACGCAGCGCCGGCCGCTCCGCTGCAGGTCAAGGGCCAGTGTTGCATGCGAGGCGGCGACGTCGCGCGCCTCACCTTCAAGGTTGTCGCCCAGGATGATCGTCTCGTAACCGGCGGCCTCTGCCACGCGCCTTGCGGCCTCGATGGACTGCATCGGCGTTGCCACCAGCGTGTAGCTGCGCCCCTCGAAAGCGGCATCGCCCGGCTTGATGCTTTCGTTGGCCGGGTCGTTCAGTGCAGCCTGAATGGAGGGCGGCAGGCTGATGCCGCGTGCCAGGCACAGGCCGCGCGCATGCTGCAGCGTGGTCGGGTCCGGCACGGTGGGGCCGGAGGCAATCACCGCAGGATCGTCATGGGGCACATCCGACACGGCCAGCGTCGTCAGTGCCACATCCGGACGGATCGCCTTGGCAAGGCGGCCGCCCTTGATGCGCGAGAGATGCTTGCGGATGGTGTTGATCTCGTCGATCGTTGCCCCGGAGCGCAGCAGCGCCTTGGTCAGCGCCTGCTTGTCGGCAAGAGACACGCCTTCAGCCGGGGCAATCCAGTTTGCAGAGCCGCCGCCGGAGAGCAGCACCACCACATGATCGCCGGCTCGCGCGCTGCGGGCGATGTCGAGACAGCGCAGCGTTGCCGCAACGCCCGCCTCATCCGGCACGGGGTGTCCGGCCTCTACCAGTTCGATGGTGCCCGTCGGGCGGGCGTAGCCATGGCGGGTGACGCCAAGGCCCAGAAGCCGGTCCGGCCCGAGGCCGCGATCTTCCCGGTAATGGCGCTCGGCCGTCTCCAGCATGGAGCCTGCCGCCTTGCCTGCCGCCAGCAGAATGATCCGCCCGCTTTCCGCAGGTTCAGGCAAATGCGGGGGAAGGCACTGTCCCGGAAGAGCAGCATCAACCGCAGCCTGAAACAAGGTTTCGAGAAAGGAAGCGGTATGTGTGGCGACGGGCATCGAAAACCTGTTGGTAGAGGCGCCTCTATGTTCTATTTCTTACGCAAGCAAAGCGCTTGCGTCATCCGAATTGCGCATCCTCTGAACCGTCATCCCCGAGCAATGCACTTGAACCCTTCCGCATTTGAGCCTGTCGAAGCCATTGACGGGAATCTTGCCTGTGGCCTGCTGCTGCTGTGCGATCATGCCCGCAACGCCCTGCCGCCCGAATATGGCGATCTGGGGCTGCCTCCGGCACAGTTTGAACGGCATATCGCCTATGACATCGGCGTGCGGCCGCTGACGCTGGAACTGGCACGGCGGCTTGCCGCGCCCGCGCTGATGACGACCTTCTCGCGCCTGCTGATCGATCCCAACCGGGGGGAGGATGATCCGACGCTGGTGATGCGCCTGTCCGATGGTGCCGTTGTGCCCGGCAATGCCCGTCATGATGCGGCAGAGCGGGAGCGGCGCATTGCGCTCTATCACCGGCCCTATCATGACCGCATCGCCGCGACGCTGGATGCCATGCTGGAAGAGGCGGCGCCTCCGGTCGTCGTGTCGATCCACAGCTATACGCCGGTCTGGCGCGGCACCCCGCGGCCCTGGCATGCGGGGCTGCTGTGGGACAAGGATCCGCGTGCGGTCATGCCCGTTCTTGAAGCCTTGTCTGCGGATGGAACGCTTGTCGTCGGCGACAATGAGCCTTACGACGGAGCCCTGAAAAACGACACAATGTACCGCCACTGCACCCGGCGCGGCCTTGCCCATGTGCTGATCGAAGTCCGGCAGGATCTGATCGGCGATGAGGCGGGTGTGCTGGAATGGGCCGGCCGGCTGGAGCCCATCCTGCGCCGCATGACCGGCATGCCGGACCTGCGCCAGATCCGGCATCATGGGTCGCGGGCGGACTGAAACAAGCGGAGAGACAGCGATGGATCTTGATGCAGCAACGCAGGAAAAGCTGGAAGCGGCGGCGTTCCGCCGGCTGGTGGAGCATCTGCGCAAGCGCACCGATGTGCAGAACATCGACATGATGAATCTCGCCGGCTTCTGCCGCAACTGCCTGTCCAACTGGATGGCGGAGGAAGCAGGCAAGGCGGGTGCCGCCCTTGGCAAGGACGAGGCAAGGGAACTTGTCTACGGCATGCCTTATGAAGACTGGAAGCGGCTCCACCAGCGCGAGGCGACGGCGGAACAGAAGGCTGCCTTCGACGCCAGCCGTCCGGAGCACTGATCCGTCTTCAAACTTTGGGACTTCCCATCAAGCCGCCGCTTGACCCGGCCTTCGGACCGTGGCAGGGCAGGCGCAATTCACAACTGAAGGAGTGCTAGCATGTCAGATCCGGGTGGCGTTGCCGCAGACCAGCTCAGGGCGTTTATCGAGCGTATCGAGCGTCTTGAGGAAGAAAAGAAGGTGATCTCCGACGACATCAAGGATGTCTATGCGGAGGCCAAGGGCAACGGCTTTGACGTCAAGATCCTGCGCAAGGTGATTTCCCTGCGCAAGAAGCAGCCGCATGAGCGTGAGGAAGAGGAAGCGGTTCTCGACCTGTACCTCCAGGCCCTCGGCATGTCGGCCTACTCCGGCAACGGCTGAACGCAGACCACCGGTTTGCAAACGGGCGGCGCGGCCGCCCGTTTCTTTTCGGGGGCACCGGACATGAAAAGAGCGGCCTCAAGGGGCCGCTCTTTTTGTTTCAAGCTTATGCTTCCACCCGGTTCAGCGAGTGTAGACCACCGGAAGAATTGCCACGGCCGTGCCGGTGAAGCTGTCAGCACGGATGTCCTGCGGAGCTGCCGTGGTGAAGCTGTTCTTCAGGAAGCGGTTGCCCGGCTCCAGCAGCTCGGTGAGCTTGCGCTGGTTCGGATGGCTCATCTTCGCGAAGGATCCGGTGCGCAGCGTCGATGCGGCCGAGATGATATCCGGCGAGTTCTTGTCCGGTGCGCGGGCAAAACCAGCCAGCGGATCCTTGATCTGCGCGGGGACCAGGCCGGCAAGGGTCGGAGCAGGCGTGGCCGGCTTCTTCTTGTCGCGGGCCATCCGGGCCGCAGCTTCCGCGGCCTTGGCGCGCAGCACATCCTGCGTGGTCGGCTGCGGCTGGGTGGCGGCCTGCGAGGCATAGGCCATGGCCGCTGCCGTCAGTTGCGGCTTCGGAGCCGGCTGGGTGCCCGTGGCAGCCATGATTGCAGAGACAGGGTCGGTGGCCTGAGCCACGGCGCGGGCGGTTGCCGACTGCGGCTTGGCGTGCGGAACCGCGACTGCGGCCAGTTGCTGCGCGGCGGCTGGCTGGGACGGTGCTGCGGGCGGGACCGGCGCTGCGGCTGCGGCAGCCTGCTTCAGAGCCTCGTCGGCGCTGACGCCGCCTGCATCAGCCGATGCAATCTGGAAGGGGATGTTGGCCGGCTCGCGCGCCCCGGCGGGCTTGCCCTGCGGCAGGGCGGTTGCGGTGACAACAGGAGCTTCGGGTTCAGGCGCACGTGCCGGTGCTGCAGCTGGGGCCTGTGCGGGTGCTGCGGCAGGCGGAGTTGCAGCCACAGTGCCGCGTGCAGCGACTGCGCCCGGGCGCACCTGCGCAGGGGCACGGTCAGGCTGGGCAGCAGCCTCTTCTACATCGTCATCCTCGCCAGAGAAGAGGGCGGCCAGGAAGTTGCGGCCACCGGTCGAGGCCGGGCGCACGATCCGGCCGTCGTCACCTGAGGTGAGGGTCTGGCCACGTGTGTTCATACGGCTGGTGCTTTCACCTTCCTCACTGCCGCTGTTGCTGGCGACAACGACGGGGGCAGAGCGGCGGCCGCTCTTCAGCTCGGCCAGAGCCTGCTGATAACCCGGCATCGGCTTGCCATCGGCGGGAATGTGAATGGTCTTGCCGTCCGGGAAGACGCTTGCCAGCTGCTGGCGCGTCATCTTCGGCCAGTGGCGGACGCTGCCGGTGTCCATATGGACGAAGGGCGAGCCCGAGGTGGGATAGAAGCCGACGCCGCCCACCTGCCTGCGCAGGCCGGTGGCACGGAGCTTTGCAAGATCAACGCCGGGGATGAAGAAATCCATCGCCTTGCCAAGCATGTGCTGGCTCTTCTGCGCCACACCGCGCGAGCGGCCACGCAGCATGTTGTTGGTTGCCGGCGAACGGTAGCTCGACACCACGTGGATGTAATCGCGGCCGCCAACCTGCTGGTACACTTCCCAGACCAGGTCGAGCAAATTCGGATCGATGTTGGTGATCTCGTTGCGCCGCCAGTCCCTCAGGAAACGGTTCGCGTCACGCAGGCCGCCCGGGATATACCGGCCGTCCTTCTTGAACGTGATCTGAACTCTTTCCTTGGTATGCACGTTATAGAGCTTGAGGGTGCGGGTTTCGGCATGTGCGGATGACAGGCCGGGTGCAACCAGTGCAGGCGCAAGGAGCATGGCGCCGAAAACACAGACGAGCGCCACAAGGCGCTTCAGTCGGGTCAGGGCGTTGTCTCGGGCAAACCGTGTACGCAAATCACTTCTCGCATTCTATCGGCCTGGCGGCCGGAACTTCCCCCCGATGATGAAGAGGACGTTACCGGCGCGAGGTTAAGAAGTTTTTACCGTGATTTCATTTCACGGCCCATAGTGGCGAATTTACAACGAGGAATCCAGCCCTTGATTTTGCGTATGCCGCATTTGGTAACCGGCTGATTCCCATTGTCTTGTCCTCCAGTCGAGGCAGATCCAGGAGAAGGTTTCTGCGTCAGCAGTCCGGAACGGCTCACTCAAACATCCATTGACAGATGCCGGTATGCCGCAGCTGCGCTGTCACGTTTCTCCAGTCTGCTGATCGGTGCTGTCCTCCAGACCGTAATCCTTCAGCTTTCTGTACAGCGTCGAGCGTCCAATTCCTAGCCGTTTCGCGACTTCTGTCATCCGCCCGCCATAGTGGCTGATGGCCGTGCGGATCATTTCCTCCTCCACAGCCGTCAGGCTGCGCAGATGACCGCCATCGTCAAGACTGCGGAGGAACCCATAGGGGGCGCTTGTGGCAGCTTGATGATGAGGCGGCACAGCCTGGCCGCCCTGTGGGGAACTTGTGGAAAACGCCGCCGCCGCGCTTGTGGCCGGCGAAGAGCTCGCGCTCACGCTGACAGGCGCTGCCTTCAGCTCCGGCACGGGCAGGGGATGATCGAGCGCTGCTGCCACCTGCGGGAAATCCTCAGGCACGAGCTGGTCGCCGTCGCACAGCACCACGGCGCGGAAGATGGTGTTTTCCAGCTGGCGGATGTTGCCGGGCCAGGTATAGGCCTGCAGCAGGGCAAGCGCTTCGGCCGAGATGCCGCGCACTTGCGGCTTGCCTTCCTCGGCTGCAAAGCGCGCGAGGAAATGGCGGGCGAGCGCCGGAATGTCCTCGATGCGGTCGCGCAGCGGCGGGATCCAGATCGGAAAGACGTTGAGCCGGTAATAAAGGTCCTCGCGGAAGCCGCCTTCCTTCACCAGATCCAGCAGGCGCCGGTTGGTGGCGGAGATGAGGCGGAAGTCCACCTTCACCGGGCGGCGGGCGCCGATGGGGTCGATCTCCCCTTCCTGCAGCGCGCGCAGGAGCTTGACCTGCACCTCCATGGGCAACTCGCCCACTTCATCCAGGAAAAGGGTGCCGCCATGGGCTTCCTGAAACTTGCCGACATGCTTGTCGACCGCGCCGGTGAAGGCGCCTTTCTCGTGGCCGAAAAGGATCGATTCCACCAGATTGTCCGGAATGGCGCCGCAGTTCACGGTGATGAAAGGGCGGGACTTGCGGTCGCTGGTGCCCTGGATGGCGCGGGCGATCAGTTCCTTGCCGACGCCGCTCTCTCCTTCGATCAGGATCGGGATGTTGGACGAGGCGGCCCGCTGGCCAAGGCGCAGCACGCGCTCCATGGCGGCCGAGCGGGTGATGATCTCGTTGAAGGTCAGCGTGCCGGACGCGCGCTTGTGCAGGCGGGTGATTTCGCTTTCGAGTGCCGAGACCTTCATCAGGTTGCGGATGGAGACCTCCAGCCGCTCGGCCGACACCGGCTTGACGACGAAATCCTGCGCGCCCGCATTCATGGCATTGACGACCGTGTCGATGCCGCCGTGGGCGGTCTGCATGATCACCGGCACGGCAATCTTCTGGGCCCGCATCTGGCGCAGGGCGCCAAGGCCGTCCAGCTCCGGCATCACCATGTCCATGACGACTAGGTCGATATCCGCGCCTTCCACGCCGGTCATGATCTTCAGCGCTTCAGCGCCGTTCTCGGCAAGCTTCACCCTGTAACCAAAGCGGGTGATGGCCTCCTGCAACAGGCGGCGCTGGATCGGGTCGTCATCAACAACGAGGATGCGTCCGCTGGCTGCTACCATTTTACGTCCCGGCCTTACCTGTCTCAATTCGGGCCATCATTCGCAGCCGCAAGTAAACAAATCGTCCATAATCATGGCGCCATTCGATAGAATGATGATTGCTTGTGACGGGGTTTGCGCCCTAATTTCAACAAGCACAGACTTGCAGACATGTCTTTGACGCATCGCACGGATGCAACCGGAGGATTTATGAAGGGTATTGAAGCCGCCAGCTCCCACGCAACCGCAACAGGGCTGGGCGACTTGCCGGAATGGGATCTCACAGACCTCTATCCGGCACCGGACGCGCCGCAGGTTCAGGCCGATCTGGCCGCAGCTCTCGAGCGCTCCCGCCAGTTCGAAGGCGCTTACAAGGGGCATCTGGCAAGGCTTGCCGCCGAAGACAGGGACGGGCTCCTTGCTGCGATCCAGTCCTTTGAGGATCTGGAAGACCTGCTCGGCAAGCTGATTTCCTTCGCGGGCCTCGTTTATGCCGGCAACACCACCGATCCGGCCCGTCAGAAGTTTTATGGCGACGTGCAGGAAAAGATCACCTCGGCCAGCTCGCACCTTCTGTTCTTCACGCTGGAGATCAACTCCATCGAGGATGCGGTGATCGAAGCGGCGCTGGAGGATTCCGGCCTGAAACACTACCGTCCCTGGTTCGAGGATCTGCGCAAGGAAAAGCCGTTCCAGCTGGAAGACCGGGTGGAGCAGCTGTTCCACGAAAAGTCCGTCACCGGGCGCGGTGCCTGGAACCGGCTGTTTGACGAAACGATCGCCTCGCTTCGCTTCACCGTTGGCGGGGAAAGCCTTGCCATCGAGCAGGTGCTGAACCTGTTGCAGGATGCCGATCCGGCACGGCGCAAGGCCGCTTCCGATGCGCTGGCCGAGACCTTCAAGGCGAACCTGCGGGTCTTCACGCTGATTACCAACACGCTGGCCAAGGACAAGGAAATCTCCGACCGCTGGCGCAAGTTCGAGGACATTGCCGACAGCCGGCACCTGGCCAACCGGGTGGAACGCGAGGTGGTGGATGCCATGGTTGCCGCCGTGCGCGATGCCTATCCGCGCCTGTCGCACCGCTATTATGCGCTGAAAGCCCGCTGGCTCGGCATGGACAAGCTGAACCACTGGGACCGGAATGCACCGCTGCCGAAGGCGGACAACCGGGTCATCCCCTGGAGCGAGGCCCGCGATACGGTGCTGGCCGCTTACGCCGGTTTCTCGCCGGAGATGGCGGAAATCGCGCAACGCTTCTTCGACAAGGGCTGGATTGATGCGCCTGCACGCGACGGCAAGGCGCCGGGTGCCTTTGCCCATCCCACCGTGCCGAGCGCGCATCCCTATGTGCTGGTCAATTATCTTGGCAAGACGCGGGACGTGATGACGCTGGCTCATGAGCTGGGGCACGGCGTGCATCAGGTGCTCGCTGCGCCCAACGGCCCGCTGATGGCGCCGACGCCGCTGACGCTGGCCGAGACGGCGAGCGTCTTCGGCGAGATGCTGACCTTCCGCTCGCTGCTGGACAAGGCCGGGGACAAGCGCACCCGCAAGATCATGCTGGCCTCCAAGGCGGAGGACATGATCAACACGGTGGTCCGGCAGATCGCCTTCTACAGCTTCGAGCGCCGCATCCATTCCGAGCGGCGCAACGGCGAGCTGACGGCGGAGCGCATCGGCGAGATCTGGATGGATGTTCAGCGCGAAAGCCTTGGACCCGCCATCCATCTGGGTGAGGGCTATGAGACCTTCTGGACCTATATCCCGCACTTCATCCATTCGCCCTTCTATGTCTATGCCTATGCCTTCGGCGACTGCCTCGTGAATTCGCTCTATGCTGTTTACGAAGAGGCCGAAGCCGGGTTCCAGCAGAAGTATTTTGATCTGCTGAAGGCCGGCGGCACCAAGCACCATTCGGAGCTGCTGGCGCCCTTCGGGCTCGATGCCGGCGATCCGGGCTTCTGGAAGAAGGGCCTGTCGGTGATCGAGCGCATCATCGACGAGCTGGAGGCAATGGAAGACTGAGGTCCGGTTTTCCATTGATAAAATGAGGAGAGGGGATGTTCCGTTACACGCCTTATGACGGGTCGAAGCGTCCCTTCTCCATCGGTCTGGAACCGGTGCCACAGGAGCGCTGGTTCGATCCGGACGAGCGCTTTGCCGAGCAGCTGGCGCGCAAGCGCGAGCTGATGGCAACCGTGCCGGATGTGGTGTTCCACGGCGAGCCGGAGACGCTGGCTGCGCAAGCGGAAGCCTTCGCACTCATGGCCGCGCATCTGCCGGTGGCGCATCCGGATCTCTACCGGGCTGAGGTCGGCGGCATTGCCTTGGCCGCGGATGGCACGGCCTTTCATCTGCAGGACAATGAGCCGCCGCTTCTGACCATCAGCCGTGCCGTGCAGGAAGATCTCGTCCTCATGCGCAAGGGGGAGGGCGGCTGGCGCCTGGCTGCGGCCTCGCTCTGTTTTCCGTCCTCCTGGTCGCTGGCCGCCAAGGCGTCGCAGCCGATGGCGCAGATCCATGAACATGTGCCGGGCTATGCCGGGCGCATGGGCCAGACGGTGGACCGCATCTTTGACAATCTGAAGCCCGGCCAGCTGGTGGCGCGGCTCAACTGGTCGGTCTATGATAGTCCGGAGCTGCATCATTCCCGTCCCAAGCAGATGTCGCCGCAAATGGCGGAAGGTGAGGGGGCGATGCTGGCGGGGGCCTTCATCCGGGTGGAGCGGCAGACGCTCTCACGGCTGCCGGATAGCGGCGATCTGCTGTTTACCATCAAGATCCATCACGATCCCTTGCGCCTGCTGGCCGCGCAGCCCCGGGCGCGGGAATTGGCCGCAGGGCTGGCGGAGCAGCTTGGCAGCCTTGATGAGGCGCAATTGCGCTACAAGGGCCTGACGCTGCACCGCGACCAGCTTGCCGCAGATCTCGCCAGCCTTGTCTGATGACTGCCGGCAATGTGACTTGCTGAACGGAGCCAGCGTCCCATATGGGAGCAGGACAAGAGTTCAGTATGGCAGGAAGCCTTGATGTCCGCAGGTAATGACAGGGAAGCCAACCGGTTTTCGGCCCGCGTTGGCCGCTATGCCCGCGTGGGCACCAATGTGGGCGGCGTTGCCGCCAAGTTGGCTGGAGCCAAGCTCTTCGGTCTTGCGGCGGACAACAGGAAGGATGCCGAAAGCCTTGCCGCCGCGCTGGGCGGTCTGAAGGGGCCGCTGATGAAGGTGGCGCAGCTTCTCTCCACCATCCCCGATCTGCTGCCGCCCGAATATGCTGCCGAACTGGCGAAACTTCAGGCCAATGCTCCGCCGATGGGCTGGGCCTTCGTCAAGCGCCGTATGCGCGCCGAACTGGGTGCGGATTGGGAGCAGCGCTTTGCCATTTTCGAGAAGGAGCCTGCGGCGGCCGCGTCGCTGGGGCAGGTGCACCGGGCCGAGGCGCAGGACGGCCGCGCTCTGGCCTGCAAGCTGCAATATCCGGACATGGCTTCTGCCGTAGAGGCGGATCTGAGCCAGCTTTCCGTGCTCTTCTCCCTGCACCGGCGCATGCAGTCGGCCATCGACACCCGTGAGATCGCCAAGGAAATCGGCGAGCGGCTGCGCGAGGAGCTGGATTACCAGCGCGAGGCGCAGCAGATGGCCGTCTACCGCGCCATCTTCAGGGATGAGCCGCGCATCCGCGTGCCCGAAGTGGTGCCGGAACTCTCGACCAATCGCCTGCTGACCATGGGCTGGCTGGAGGGCGGGCCGCTGCTGTCCTGGAAGGACGCGGATCTGGAAACGCGCAACCGGCTGGCCTCCACCATGTTCCATGCCTGGTGGCATCCTTTCAGCCATTTCGGCGTCATCCATGGCGATCCGCATCTTGGCAACTACACCGTGTTTCAGGAGAACGGCGAGGCGGCGGGCATCAACCTGCTTGATTACGGCTGTATCCGTATCTTCCCGCCCGGTTTTGTCGAAGGGGTGGTGGATCTCTATCTGGGGCTCCTGCATGAGGATGAGGCGCGGGTCGTCTCTGCCTATGAACGCTGGGGCTTCAAGGGGCTGACGCGGGAGCTGATCGATGTGCTGAACATCTGGGCCCGTTTCATTTATGGCCCGCTCCTGACCGACCGGGTGCGCTCCATCGCTGACGGGGTGAGCCCGGCCGAATATGGCCGCAAGGAAGCCTTCCGCGTGCAGCAATCCCTGAAGAAGCTTGGGCCAGTCACCGTGCCGCGCGAGTTCGTCTTCATGGACCGCGCCGCCATCGGCCTCGGCGGGGTGTTCCTGCATCTGCGTGCCGAGCTGAACTTCTTCCGCCTGTTCAACGAACAGATCGATGGTTTCAAGGTGGAGACGGTCGCTGCCCGTCAATCTGCGGCACTGGAAAGCGCGGGGCTTGTGGCGGGAGGGTGAATTCTTGCGTCTGCAGAAGTGGCGAGGAGGGCCAAGCTTGGGGGCTCCGGGTCGCCCCGGCCAAGCGAAGCGCGAGCCGGGGACTACTCGCTTGCAGAAAGAGGCCGTTGTCTCCAAAGGTCCGGCAGGTACTTGCACCATCCATTCGAGCAGGAGCCCAATCAGCTCCGCTCTGGAAACGAGTGGTCCCCGGATCTCCGCTTCGCTGCGTCCGGGGCGACACCTCAGTCTTTCTGGCCGCTCCACTACGCTTTACCCACAGCGAGTAAAAATGCCATTTCTGTGCAAAGCCCCCGCCCCTTCAAACTCACATCTTTGCACCTCGGGGCTTGACTGGCAGCGCCGGTCGTGAGAGCGATGCAGGCAGAAAAGGATGACCGGAACCGGGGGAATCTGATGTCCAACTCCACTTCTTCTTCTTCCATGGATTACGCCGAGCACGAGCGGACCTACGAAGGCTTCATCAACGCCTCGAAGATCGGGACGATCTCGGTCCTGTCCATCGTGGTGACGCTGCTCATGTTCGCCTTTGGCGGCACGGCTGCGCTGGTTCTTGGCTGGATCATGCTGATCGCCAATCTGGTGACCGTCGGCATCGGCTTCGCCCTTGGCGAAAAGGGCTGGATCCCGCCCGCCGCCGTCTTCGCCCTGACGTGCATTCTGGCGATCCTGACCGTCTGATCCATCCTTCTCGGGACATGACAAGGCCCGCAGCCCATGCTGCGGGCTTTGTCATGTCCGGGTGGCGCTGTCCGCGGCTTTTTCTTGCAAATGCGCATGCGCCGCGCCATACGCTCTGGCATGGACCAGAGCCAGCCGCTTCCCTTTGATTACACGCCGCCGCAAGGCCCCCTGCAGATCCTGTTTCAGGACCGTGACGTGCTTGTCGTGGTCAAGCCGCACGGGCTTTTGAGTGTCACCGGCAAGGGCGAGGGGCGCGATGACAGCCTTGCCACCCGCGTGTCGCGGATGGTGCGCGGAGCGCGGATCGTCCACCGGCTTGATCTCGACACCTCCGGCATCATGGTCATGGGGTTGAACGCGGAAGCGCACCGGCAGCTTTCCATGCAGTTCGAGCGGCGCGAAACGGACAAGGCCTATATTGCGCTGGTCCATGGCCATGTCGAAGGGGAGGCTGGGGAAGTGAACCTGCCGCTCATCGTCGACTGGCCGAACCGGCCGAAGCAGAAGATCTGTTTCGAGGAAGGCCGTCCTTCGGTGACCCAGTGGCGCAATGGCGGCATAGAGGGGGATTTTACCCGCATGCTGCTGACGCCCATCACGGGCCGCTCGCATCAGCTGCGGGTGCATATGCTCAGCCTCGGCCATCCCATCATCGGCGACAGCCTTTATGCGCATGAGGAAGCCCGCAAGGCGTCCCCGCGTCTGGCGCTGCATGCGCAGATGCTGGAATTCACCCATCCGGTGACGGGCGAGCGCATGCGGTTCGAGGCGCCTGCGCCGTTCTGAGAGCCAGGGTTAGCGGGAAGCCTGCTGCTGGGCGCGCTGGGCGCGGCCCAGGCCTTCACGGGCAAGATCGTTGGTGCTGTCGAGGCCGAGGGCGCGGTTGTAGCTGCGCACCGCGTCGGTATATTTGCCTTGCATTTCCAGCGCCACACCGCGCCCGGCCCAGGCCATGGCGGAGTTCTTGTCGAGGTTGACCGCATCGGACAGATCCGACAGGGCCGCCGCAGGATCGTTGATCTTGAGATAGGAAATGCCGCGGGCGGTATAGGGCTCTTCCGCCTTGGGGTTCAGCACGATGGCGGTCGAGAAGTCCTCGATGGCGAAGGTGTGCTGGCCCTGTGCCTGATAGATCAGGCCACGGTTGTGGAAGGCCCGGGCGTCATAGGAGTTGCGGCGGATCGCCTCGTCAAAGTCGCGCAGGGCCTCATTGTAGCGGCCCATCAGACGGTAGGTGTTGCCGCGGCCGATAAGCGCGGTGTCATAGGCCGGGTTGATGCGCAGCGCCCGGTCATAATCGGCGATGGCATTGGGCATGTTGCCCCGGCGGCGCTCGACAAGCGCACGGTTGGCGAAAGCCTGATAGGAATTGGGGTCAAGCTGCAGCGCGGTGTTGAAATCTTCCATCGCCTTGTCGAGGCGGCCAGCCTGGCCATAGGCAATGCCGCGCGTGTTATAGGCGCTGGCGTCCCGCGGGTTGGACTGGATCACGGCCGTCAGTGAATCGATGTTGGCGCTGGACCCTGCCGCCCGGTCAATGGGCACATTGCTGTAGATGTCCGAGGTCTGGCAGGCCGCCAGCACGAGGCAGAGTGCCGCAGCACCCGTCAGCCGCGCTGCCAGCTTGATACTGGTCCGGGGAAGAATGCCTGCAAAAACGCCCATCCGAATCATCCGTCCTGATACAGAGGCCTCATGGAGGCTTCACCCTGCCGTCTTAAACACGCTTTGACAATGCCAGCCGTGCCGCCCGTTTGCCGTAGCGGTCTCAAGGCTTGCAGGCAACATAAAAAGACCGGCCGGAAATCCAGCCGGTCTTTTCAGAATCTTTAAGGCATAGCCCTCTCGCGCGCTGCGCGCCTGGCCAGTGTTTCACCAGCTTCCAGAGCGTGAGCTTTCAGTGCGTGGCGCGGCCGGGGACCAGGCCCTCGCGCTGCGCGCGCTTGCGCGCAAGCTTGCGGGCGCGGCGGACAGCTTCAGCCTTCTCGCGCGCCTTCTTCACGGAAGGCTTTTCGTAGTGGCCGCGAAGCTTCATTTCGCGGAATACGCCTTCACGCTGCAACTTTTTCTTCAGCGCACGAAGCGCCTGATCAACATTGTTGTCGCGAACCAGAACCTGCACGCGTCTGACCCTATCGTTCCACATCCCGCCAGAGGCAGGAGTGCTGTAGACATGATGTTTAGAAAGCAAGGCCTGTGGCGCGCCCCGGCCTGAAAGGCCTGTTCTCGCAGCCACCACCGCTCACTGGCGCGCGTGTTATCAGAATTTGGCCGCAATGTCCACTCTGCTTGCGCTCTGCGCCTGCGAAAGCGCCAGCCTGGTCCCGTTGCGGCAGAACTGGTTGTGCGGCGGGTGTGCCAGTATTGCGGGTGGACAGGGGCTGCCAAAGGGTCTACCTCTTTCTGCCCATCAAACAGGCATGCCCTCCATGCCGGTGGGGAGTTCCTTCATTGCACCGCCCCCGCATGCCATTGATCTGACGGGAGACGTGCCTGCCGCGCTTTCCGGAGCCTGTCATGCAGACCTCACCCCCGAATGCCCCTGCCGCTCTTCCGGCGAAGAGCCTCTGGCTCAGTGATATCCGTCCGACACTCGTGCTGGGCCTGCCACTGGCCGGTGCCCAGCTGGCGCAGATGGCCATCAACACCACCGACGTGATCATGGTGGGATGGCTTGGTGCCGTCGAGCTTGGCGCCGTGGTTCTGGCGCAGAATGTCTATATCCTGTTCTGGATGTTCGGCATGGGCGTCTGCCAGGCCATCGTGCCGCTGGCAGCGGCCGCGCGCGGGCGCAAGGATGCCCGCGCCATGCGCCGTTCCGTCCGCATGGGGCTGTGGATCGTGGCCTGTTACTGCGGGCCGGTGTGGCTGCTCCTGTGGTTCAGCGAGGATATCCTCCTGGTTCTGGGGCAGGAACCGCAGATTTCTGCGGCCGCCGGGGCCTATGTCCGGGTGATGCAGTGGTCGCTGTTCCCCGCGCTTGCGGTCATGGCGCTGCGCTCCTTCCTGACGGTCACCGGCCTGACGCAGATGGTGCTCTGGGTCACGGTGCTTTCCGCCTTCCTCAACGGGGGTCTCAACTATCTGCTGATTTTCGGCAATTTCGGCTTCCCAAGGCTGGAGCTGGTGGGGGCGGCCATTGCCTCGGTCCTGACGTCCAGCTTCGGTTTCCTGCTGCTGGCGGTTTATGTCACGCGGCACCGCCGTCTGCGCCGCTTTGCCATTTTCGGACGGATCTGGCGGCCGGACTGGCCGGATTTCTTCACGATCATCAAGGTCGGCACACCCATCGGCGCGACCATCGTGGCCGAAGGCCTCCTGTTCTCCGGATCGACACTGATGATGGGCTGGCTGGGAACGGTTTCCCTTGCAGCCCATGGCATCGCCCTGCAACTGGCGGCCATCACCTTCATGATCCCGCTGGGCATCAGCCAGGCGGGCATGAGCCGCATCGGCATCGCCGCCGGTCAGCGGGACCGGTCCGCGGTTGCCCGGGCCGGCTGGGTCACGCTCGGCCTTGCGCTCGTCTCCATGGGCTGCGCTGCCATCACCTTCTGGACGATTCCGGAGTTTCTGGTCGGCCTGTTCCTCGACAGCGGCCATCCGGATACGCCGCCGGTTCTGGCGCTGGCTGCGGTGTTTCTCGGTGTGGCTGCCATCTTCCAGCTGGCCGATGGGGCGCAGGTGGCGGCAGGCAGCATCCTGCGCGGGCTGGGGGACACGATGGTGCCCTTCTTGCTGGCGCTTGCCGGTTACATCGCCGTCGGCATGACCACGGCTTACGTGCTTGCCTTTGTTATCGGGCTGGGCGGTGTGGGCATCTGGTGGGGCCTTGCCGTTGGCCTTGCCTTCACCGCTGTTCTCGCCATCTGGCGCTTCTCCCAGCGCGAGCGGCTGGGGCTGGTGTCCAGAGGCTGATTCAAGCCCGCGTGGCGTGTGAGCCTTTTCAAGGCGTGATGCGTCAGCAGAGCAGGCTTTGGTGCTACGAAACGGAAAAAGGCCCGGCGGAGCGCTTCCACCGGGCCTTTTGATTCATGCCGCCAGCGGGATGTCAGCCACCTGCCTTCGGGCGGATGCGGTTGACGTGGCCCATCTTGCGCCCCTGCCGGATTTCGGCCTTGCCGTAGAGATGCAGCCTTGCGCCGGGCTCGGCGAGCACAGCGGCCCAGCCCTCGGCATCGGCGCCGATCAGGTTTTCCATCACCACATCGCTGTGGCGCGCCGGATTGCCCAGCGGCCAGCCTGCAACGGCGCGCATGTGCTGCTCGAACTGGGACACGAGGCAGGCGTCCTGCGTCCAGTGGCCGGAGTTGTGCACGCGCGGGGCAATCTCATTGACCAGCAGGTCCTCGTCCGCACCGGAGCCGGTGACGAACATTTCCACGCCGGTCACGCCTACGTAGCCGAGACTGTCGACCACGCGCCGGGCAATCTCCCGCGCCTTGTCCGCCGTGGCCGGCGTGACACTGGCCGGAACGGTGGAGGTCTTGAGGATGTGGTGCTCGTGGTGGTTCTCGGTGATGTCGTAGCAGGCGATGTCGCCATTGATGCCGCGTGCGGCGACGACAGAGACTTCACGGGTGAAGGGGATGAGCTGTTCCAGCACCAGATCCTTGCCGCCAAGTTTCGCCAGCGCATCGGCTGCGGTGGCGCGGTCGCGGATCATCGCCTGGCCCTTGCCGTCATAGCCGAAGCGGCGCGTCTTCAGGACGCCCTGTCCGCCGAAGCGGTCGAGCGCGGCGTTCAGATCCGCAAGGCTGTCAATGGCGGCATAGCCGGCAAGGGCAATGCCTGCGCCGGAGAGAAAGTCCTTCTCGCTCAGCCGGTCCTGCGACACGGCAAGGGCGCGCGGGCCGGGGCGGACGGGCACGAAGGAGGCAAGATGCGCCGCTGTTGGGCCGGGCACATTCTCGAACTCATACGTCACCACATCGACGCTGCGGGCAAAGGCCTCCAGCGCGGCAAGGTCCTCATAGGCCGCCTGTGTGTGCGCGGCCGCGACCTCGAAGGCGGGGCTTCCGGCTTCCGGGCAATAGATATGGCTCTTCAGGCCAAGGCTGGCACCGGCAAGGGCGAGCATGCGGCCCAGCTGGCCGCCACCGAGAATGCCGATGGTGCTGCCGGGCTTCAGGATACGGCCGTCGTCAGGAAACTGGCTCATCCGGGGTCAGGCCTCGTCGCTCGGGAAATCGGCAACGGAAGCCGTCTGTTCGGCGCGGTAGCTGTCGAGCCGGCCGGCGAGCCCGTCATCGGTGAGGGCAAGGACGGAGGCGGCGAGCAGGGCGGCGTTGACGGCACCGGCGCGGCCGATGGCCAGCGTGCCGACGGGAATGCCGGCAGGCATCTGCACGATGGACAGGAGGCTGTCTTCGCCTTTCAGGGTGCGCGATTCGATCGGCACGCCGAACACCGGCAGCGGTGTGAGGGCGGCGGTCATGCCAGGCAGATGGGCGGCCCCGCCGGCACCTGCGATGATGACCTTGACCCCGTTTCCGCGTGCGGCCCTGGCGAAGTCGAACATGCGCTCGGGCGTGCGGTGGGCGGAGACGATGCGGGCCTCATAGGCGACCCCCAGACGGTCAAGCGTATCTGCGGCGTGTTTCATGGTCGGCCAGTCGGACTGGCTGCCCATGATGATTGCGACCGGTGCGGGCCCGTTTGCCATGCTGTCTCCTTATACCAAGTCTCTGAGATGCTGGCGCATCAAGCCTTGAGAAGGCGCGGATTATAGGCACGGCAAGGCGTGGCGCAAGGCCGCAAGGGCCTGCGATCCGGCATTTTTCAGCCCCTGAGGATCAGGCGATGATATCCGGGAAAAGCTGGTCTTCCAGAATGGCGATCCGGTCGCGGATCATCAGTTTCTTCTTTTTCAGGCGCTGCAGCTGCAGGGCATCTGCGCTGCCGGTGCCGGCAAGGGCCTGAATGGCGGTATCAAGGTCACGGTGCTCCTGGCGCAGCTGCGCCAGCTCAACTCGCACGGCCTGTTCATTAGCTTCCGGCATCGCTCTCCCCAGACACAATACACGCCGGGCTCAAGTGCTCTGATCCTGGCACAAGTGCTCCCCGGCCCATCGCGCCTTGCAACTCCAATCGCGGTGGAGAAACCGTACACCGCTGCCTGCGTTTCTGCGAGCCAAATTTGCACCGGGTGGTCCCAACACATTGTGGGCGTGGACAAATTCCGGTTTTATGGTGCGGTGCAATAGAATAGAATCCCTCTATTATTCTTGTGATTTTAATTCTTACGTAAGTGTAGTTTTTATTTTGCACTGCACTATGCGCCAGATGCAGAGCGGGTCCCATGAAATGCATTCGACAAGCCGGCAAAATGTGTGGCAACATCTGTCTGTCTGAGCCAACAGGACAAGGAGCACTATCCATGTCAATGCAGTCGCATCTTGCAGAACTGGAGCGCCGCCACGCAGCCCTCGACGAAGAGATCGAAACGGCCCTGCGGCACCCGAGCGTCGACACGCTCGAACTGGCCGAGATGAAGCGCAAGAAGCTCAAGCTCAAGGAAGAGATCTTTAAAATCCAGTCGAAAGCCACGATGCACTGAGGTCTGGTCTGACCTGAAGCAACTGTGACATGACAGGAAGCATGAGCTGGCGGGGCTTCCGCCAGCTGCCAACCGGGACCGAAGCGCCAACCGGCTGAAGCGGAGCCCGCAGACAACACGAAAATCAGAAAACACGAAAAACCCCCGGCCAGTCAGGTCCGGGGGTTTTTTGATGCTTGCAAGATCTGCAGTGCTGGGGCTCAGGAGCCCAGGAAGCCTGCGAACTTGTTCTTGAAGCGCGAGACGCGGCCGCCACGGTCCATGATCTGACGGTCGCCACCGGTCCAGGCCGGGTGGGAGGTCGGATCGATGTCGAGGGTGAGCGTGTCACCTTCCTTGCCGTAGGTCGAACGGGTCATGTATTCCGTGCCATCGGTCATCACGACCTTGATGCCGTGGTAATCGGGATGGATGTTCGCTTTCATCGCCGGTCCTTTCCAGCACCTGCCCACACACCCGTGAGGGCGTTCCGGCGAGATGCAAGTCCTGAAATTTGAGCCAGCGAACGTCTTCCGCACGCGTGACCCTTGAAACATGAGGCGCTGCTATATCTCAAGACGGCAGGCAAGACAAGGGCAGGCAAACGCTTGCGGGCGCCTTTTTCCGCTTGGAATTGCCGCTGCCATGGGCCAAGTGATGGCAGGACAGGTTGACAGAGCTGACGGGCAGGCAAATGAGCGGGCAGTTTGACGGCGCAAGAGACGCAAATACGGCAATGCAGGGCGCTGAAGACGAGGCTGACGCACGCCGCCGCTCCCTGCGGCCGCTGGCGCAGCTTCTCCCCTATGTGCTGCGTTACCGCTGGATGGTTGCCGGGGCGATGGCGGCGCTGTTTGCGGCGGCCTCCGTCACGCTGGTTCTGCCTGTGGCCGTGCGGCGGATGATCGACAACGGCTTCACTGCAGGCGATCCGGCGCTGGTCAACTCCTACTTCCTGATGCTGATCGGCGTTGCGGCTGCCCTCGCGCTTGCCAGTTCCTGCCGGTATTTCCTCGTCATGTGGATCGGCGAGCGCATCGTTGCCGATGTGCGGGCGGATGTCTTCGCCCATCTGACGGGGCTTAGCCCGGCCTTCTATGACAGCGCCCGCTCTGGCGAGATCCTGTCGCGGCTGACGGCGGACACCACCCAGATCAAGTCCGCCTTCGGTGCCAGCGCCTCCATCGCCATGCGCAATCTGGTGATGTTCATCGGCGCGGTGTCGCTGATGGTCTTCACCAGCCCGCGCCTGTCCGTCATCGTGCTGGCCGCCATTCCGGTGATCGTGCTGCCCCTGATCGGTTTCGGCCGCTCGGTGCGCAAGCGCTCGCGCCGGGCGCAGGACACGCTGGCCGGTGCTTCCGCCTTTGCCTCGGAAATGCTGGGCGCCATCCGGGCGCTGCAGGCCTTCACCAGCGAAAGCGTTGCGGCAGGCAAGTTCCGCAAGGCGGTGGAAGAGGCGTTTGGCGCAGCGCGCAGCGCCATGGGTGCCAGGGCGGTTCTCACGGGCTTTGCCATCTTCATCATCGCCTCCAGCGTGGTGGCGGTCTTGTGGATTGGCGCGGGGGACGTGTTCGAGGGCCGGATGACCGGCGGAGAACTCGGCCAGTTCCTGCTCTATTCAATCCTTGCCGCCGGGGCTCTGGGCGAGCTGTCGCAGGTCTGGGGCGAGATTTCGCAGGCTGCGGGCGCTGCCGAGCGGCTGGGCGAGATCCTGCGCATCGAGCCGGTGATCAAGGCGCCTGCCCATCCCAAGCCCCTGCCAAGCCCGGCGCGCGGCGAAGTGAGCTTCGAGGGCGTCAGCTTCGCCTATGGCCACACCGGCGGTGGTCCCGTGGTGCGGGAGGTGACCCTTGACGTGAAGGCGGGCGAAACGGTCGCCATCGTCGGGCCGTCGGGGGCAGGCAAGTCGACGCTCTTCCACCTGCTGATGCGTTTCTATGACCCGGTGGCCGGCCGCGTGTGTCTGGATGGCGTTGACCTGCGCGATGTCAGCCCGCAGGCCCTGCGCTCCCGCATCGCGCTGGTGCCGCAGGACACAGTGGTGTTTGGCACTACGGCGGCGGAAAACATCGCCTATGGCCGCCCGGGTGCCTCGCTGGAGGAAATCCATGCGGCCGCCCGCGCTGCCCGTGCCCATGATTTCATCTCCGCCATGCCGCAGGGCTATGACACGGTAATCGGCGAGCGCGGTGTGACGCTCTCCGGCGGCCAGCGCCAGCGCATTGCCATCGCCCGTGCCATCCTCAAGGATGCCCCGGTGCTGCTGCTGGACGAGGCGACAAGCGCGCTGGATGCGGAAAGCGAGGTGCAGGTGCAGAAGGCGCTGGAGCAACTGATGCAGGGCCGCACCACGCTGGTCATCGCCCACCGCCTTGCCACGGTGCTGAAGGCGGACCGGATCATCGTCATGGAAGAGGGCCGCATCGTGGAGATGGGCCGGCACGCGGATCTTGTCGCCGAGGGCGGCCTTTATGCCCGCCTCGCCCGCCTCCAGTTCGACGCTAGCCGCGAGGATGCGCTGGCCGGGGCCTGAAAAAGCTGCGGCGGCGCGTTCAGGGAACGGCCGCCGCTTGTTGTGTCCGAATGCGGAAACCTCAGTCGCCGTCCGGAACGGCGACCGTGTAGTTGAGCGGCATGCGGCCGCCGTCCACGTAGAGCGTCTGGCCGGTCATGTAGGATGCGTCGTCCGAGGCAAGGAAGGCGGCGACGGAGGCAATTTCCGAAGCTTCGCCGATCCGGCCGAGCGGGGTGCGTGACAGGATGCGGTTCTTTGCGGCCTTGTCGGAATTCACCGCCGCCAGCATGTCGGTCATGATCGAGCCGGGGCCGATGGCGTTGACGCGGATGCCGTAGGGCGCCAGCGAAAGTGCCGTGGCGCGCGTCAGCTGGGCAAGGCCGCCCTTCGACACGCAGTAGGGGATCTGCGAGGGGATCGCCAGAACTGCGTTGATCGAGGACATGTTGATGATGCAGCCCGGCGTGCCGCCGGCCTCGACGCGCTCCACCATGTGGCGGGCAACGGCCTGCGACACGAGGAAAGAGCCCTTCAGATTGACCTGAATGACCCGGTCAAAATCGGCTTCCTCCAGATTGAGGAAATCGGTGCCGGCAACGATGCCCGCGTTATTGACCAGAATGTCGATGTCGCCGAAGGCATTCAGCGTTTCGGCGACCAGATTGCGCACGTCCAGCGCTTCGGCGACGTTGCAGTTGACATAGAGCACATCGCCCAGCGGCTTCAGCTCTTCGGCTGCGGCTTCGCCGGCTTCGTCGTCGATATCCGCGATGACGACCCTGGCGCCGTCGCTCAGAAAGCGCCGTGCAATGGCAAGACCGATACCGCGCGAGGCGCCGGTGACGATGGCAACCTTGTTGGTGAGGGACAAGGGAAAATCCTCGTTGTTGTGCAAGGGGTGAACCGCCCGGGAGAGGGCCGTTCCGCGCGCAACAATAGGGCCTTGCGGTCAGCCTGTCGATGGCTGACCGCGGCCCTGTGTCTCAGGTCCTTGTCAGAACACCATATTCCCTGAGGGCCGTCTCGATCTCGTCAAGGATGGCCGGATCGTCGATCGTCGCGGGAATGCGGAACTCCTGCCCGTCAGCGATCTGCCGCATGGTGCCGCGCAGGATCTTGCCGGAGCGGGTCTTGGGCAGGCGGTCGACGGTGACGGCGATCTTGAAGGCCGCGACCGGGCCGATGACATCGCGCACGCGGCGGACAAGCTCTGTCTCCACCTCGTCATGCGGCCGGTTGACGCCTGCCTTCAGCACGACGAAGCCGCAGGGCAGCTGACCCTTGAGCTGATCATTGATGCCGATGACCGCGCATTCGGCGACATCCGGGTGTCCGGACAGCACTTCTTCCATGGCGCCGGTGGACAGGCGGTGCCCGGCCACGTTGATGATGTCGTCGGTGCGCGACATGATCGACAGATAACCGTCCTCGTCGATGATGCCTGCGTCCGCCGTCTTGTAGTAGCCGGGGAACTCGTCCAGATAGGCGCTGCGGAAGCGGGCATCCGCGTTCCACAGGGTCGGCAGGCAGCCGGGCGGCAGGGGCAGCTTGATGACGATGTTCCCCAGCGTGCCGCGCGGCACCGGGTGGCCTGCGTCATCCAGCACCTGCACGTCATAGCCGGGCATGGCCACCGTGGGCGAGCCGCGCTTGACGGGGAGGATGCCGAGGCCAACCGGATTGCCCGCAATGGCCCAGCCGGTCTCCGTCTGCCACCAGTGGTCGATCACCGGCACGCCGAGCTTTTCCTCCGCCCATTGCACCGTGTCCGGATCGGCGCGTTCGCCGGCGAGGAACAGCGTGCGGAAGCCGCTGAGGTCATAATCCTCCATCAGCTTGCCGTAGGGGTCTTCCTTCTTGATGGCGCGGAAGGCGGTGGGTGCGGTGAAGAGCGCTGCCACCGAATGCTCCGAAATGACCCGCCAGAAGGCACCGGCATCGGGCGTGCCCACCGGCTTGCCCTCATAGACCAGCGTGGTGCAGCCCTGCAGCAGAGGGCCGTAGACGATGTAGGAATGGCCGACGACCCAGCCCACATCGGAGGCGGCCCAGAACACTTCGCCGGGCGCGATGCCATAGAGGTTGGACATGGACCATTTCAGCGCCACCATGTGGCCGCCGGTGTCGCGCACCACGCCCTTGGGCTGGCCGGTGGTGCCGGAGGTGTAAAGCACATAAAGCGGATCGGTGGCCTTCACCGGCACGCAAGGCACCTGACGGGCTGCCAGAAACGCGGCTTCCGTCAGGGCGCCGAAGTCGCGGTCGCGCTCCTGCGAAATCTCTGCGGCAAGCTGCGGGCGCTGGATGACGAGGCAGAACTCCGGCTTATGCGCCGACTGGGCGATGGCCGCATCCACCAGCGGCTTGTAGGCAATCACGCGGCCGGGCTCGATGCCGCAGGAGGCGCAGATGATGGCCTTGGGCGCGGCATCATCAATGCGGGTGGCCAGTTCATGGGCGGCAAAGCCGCCGAAGACCACGGAATGAATGACCCCCAGGCGCGCGCAGGCCAGCATGGCCATGGCTGCCTGGGGAATCATCGGCATGTAGAGAATGACGCGGTCGCCCTTGCCGATCCCATGGTCCTGCAGCACGGCTGCCATGGCCTGAACCTGGTCGAGCATTTCCTGATATGTATAGGCGGCCTGCGTCCGGGTGATGGGGCTGTCGTAAATCAGGGCTGTCTGTCCGGCACGGCCGCGGGCCACGTGCCGGTCGAGGCAGTTGTAGCAGGTGTTCGTCTCGGCCCCGGCGAACCAGCGGCCATAGGCGCCTTCCTGTGCATCGAAGACCTTGTCCCAGGGCCGGAACCAGTCGATCTCAGCCGCCGCCTGCGCCCAGAAGGCCTCCGGATCGCGTTTCCAGGCATCATAGGTTTCATGATAGCGGCTGGCGGCCATGGCTTGTCCTCCCAGACAGTTCGGCGGTTCCATCCCTTGCGGCCGGGGCAGGCTTGTGCCTTGCCGGGCCGCGTGGCGGAGAATGTCGCAGCTTGCGCTGCACAAGCAAGAGGGCGGCTGCTTAGACATTCGCAGGGGCGTGGGTTTACTTAACCTCTTTGGCTATGCTCCAAAGAGTGGCCCCAGTTTCGGGGGCACAGTCCCGCCGGAAGCCTCATCATGTTCCTGTCTCCGATATCCGATCCGCTGTTCTATGCCGTGGCCATTCCGGCCGTCATCCTTGCCGGGCTGGGCAAGGGCGGCTTTGGCGGGCCCATCGGCATGCTCGCCGTGCCGCTTATGGCGCTGGTCATTCCGCCCATTCAGGCGGCTGGCATCATGCTGCCGGTGCTGATCGTGATGGATGGCGTGAGCCTTGCCGCCTACCGGGGCACGTTTGACCGCAGGGCCATCGCCATTCTGCTGCCTGCGGGTATTCTGGGCGTGGGGCTGGGCTGGCTGACGGCGGCCTTCGTCGAGAACGCGCATGTGACGCTGCTGGTCGGCGTCATCTCGCTGGCTTTTGTGGCCGACAGGTTCCGCCCGGGACGCAGGGGAGGCGGGGCGCTGCCGCATAATCTGCCCTCTGGGGTCTTCTGGGGCACGGTCTCCGGCTTCACCAGTTTCGTCAGCCATACGGGCGGGCCACCCTATCAGATCTACATGGTGCCGCGCGGCCTTGCTCCGGCGCTCTTTGCGGGCACGGCCGTCATCTTCTTCACCACCGTCAATGTGGTGAAGCTTGTTCCCTATTTCCTGCTGGGCCAGTTCGATGCGGCCAATCTGGCGACCGCAGCGGTGCTGCTGCCGCTGGCGCCTCTGGCAACGCTGGCCGGCTGGCGGCTGACGCGGATTGTCCGCCCGCAGCTCTTCTACGGCGTGGTCTATGCCGTGATGGCCGTTGTCGGCACCAAGCTGGTCTGGGATGGCCTGTCTGCGCTTACCGGTGCAGGCTGATCCGGGCCTGATGCAGCCGCTGTTCCGGAACGGCACGGTGCCTGTCCCGGAACGGGCCTGAGAAGGGAAGGGGAAAGTCCGGCTCTCAGCCGGCCTTGCCGAAGGCCGCGAAGATGCGGTCGATCTGCTGGGCCACCGGGTTTTCGGCCGGAACCGGCTCTTCCGGCTTTTCTTCCACCGGATAGAGCATGGCGTCCAGATGCTGCACCCGCTCCTGCAGACGCACGGAGCGCAGGATCAGGTCCTGCAGGCGCAGCGGCAGGGCATCAAAGGAATTACCCGAATTGGCGCTGCTCAGGCGGTCGAGGCGCACGCGATTCTTGTCGGTGCTGGCCTGATCAGGCGACATCTCGCCTTCGTTGACCGCGCGCTGCAGCAGCAGCCAGGAAGCGAGCTGCATGAGGCGCGTCGTCAGGCGCATGGATTCGGTGGCATAGGCAAGCGAGGCAGGGCGCTCCAGCCGCTTCGATTCACTGCGGCCGTTGCCGTCCAGATAGGCGGCAGTCTCTTCCACGAGAGCCATGCCCTCATGAAACAGTGCCTGGAACTGCTGGGACGCGGCAAGGCGGTCTGCGAAGCTGACCGTTTCCGGCACGATGCTGAGCTTCCTGGTTTCGTCCGTCATGGGTTAACGCCTTCTCATTTGACCCCGGTCCTTTTCCGGACCAGCCATCCGCTTCTGTTCCGATTTGAAACGCGCGGATTTCTTGACAGGATGAAGAGCAACTGCCGTGCCAGCCGCTGTGCCCATGGCGCTGCGGTGAACCGAATCCCTGCTTACAATGTCACGATGGCGAAAAAAAGAGCCGCGCGCGCGCGGCTCGAAGTCATTAACAGGGAGGCGTCAAACAGAGTGGACAGGAGCCACTCAGGAATCCAGATAACTGGACACTCACAGTTATCTCCCGGAAGGCTTAATATGGCGTAAATGAATAAAATTTTAATGATGCCGTTCCGTTAGCCACCTTTAACGGTCTGGTGATGCTGGGATTTTTTCTCACCTCATGAGGATGATGGCTTGAACAGCGCATCGGCTGCTGCACGAACACCGCTTCTGGCGTCAATTTCCCGCTGAAGACGGACGATCTCTGCTTGCAGGTTGGAGATCTCTGTCTGCAGCTCGGCCACGGACAGACGCGAGAGATCACTGCCCGGAACAAAGACCGCCGAAGCTGCCTTTGGTGCTGCCCAGATGTTGTCGTCACTCATCTGCCTTCTCCTCCTCTTTCTGCCGTGCCTTGCAGGCGCAGTGGCACAGGCTGGCACGGCGGGTGTGGCCCATTCCGGAACAGGTCCCGATCTGAAACCCTCTCCGCCGCGCTTGTGCCAGCGGACAAGAATAGGACAGGGCGCGGCGTCTGTCAGTCTTTCAGGAGAGACCTTGCATGTGAGGGGAGGGCAGCCTTGCGTGCGATTTCCGGGAAAACCGGTTTCCACTTTCGCCGGACAGACTCTACAGTGCCGGGCGAGAGTGTGAACCGCTTCAGACAGATACAGGGAGATTGCCATGTCCGCCATTCCGTCCAGCATTCCGCCCGGCCTGCCGCAGGAGATGACCGTGATGGCGATTCCGGTTCCCGGCGGGCCGGATGTGCTGGCGCCGGAGAAGCGGCATCTGCCGGTGGCACAAAAGGGCGAAATCCTCATCAAGGTCGAGGCGGCGGGCGTCAACCGGCCGGATGTGATGCAGCGCATGGGGCTCTATCCGGCCCCCAAGGGCGCGTCCGACCTGCCGGGCCTTGAAGTGGCCGGCACGGTGGTGGACCGTGGCCCGGGCGCCGAGCGGTTCAACATCGGTGATCAGGTGACGGCGCTTGTGGCGGGGGGGGGCTATGCCGAATACTGCAAGGTGGACGAGCGCCACGCGCTGCCGGTGCCTTCCGGTCTTTCCATCGTGGAAGCTGCGGCTCTGCCGGAGACCTTCTTCACCGTCTGGAGCAATGTGTTCGACCGGGTGGGGCTGAAGGCCGGGGAACGCTTTCTGGTGCATGGCGGCACCTCCGGCATTGGCACCACGGCAATCCAGCTGGCCAAGGCCTTTGGCGCCGAAGTCTTCACCACCGTGGGCTCGGAGGACAAGCGCCAGGCGGTGCTGAAGCTCGGCGCGGATCACGCCATCAACTACAACACCCAGGATTTCGTCGAGGAAATCGGCCGCATCACCGGCGGGGCGGGCATTCATGTCATCCTCGACATGGTGGGTGGCGATTATGTCGAGAAGAACTGGCAGGTGGCGGCCATCGAGGGGCGTATCTGCCAGATCGCCAATCTCAACGGGGTGGCCATGGAGGTGAACTTCAACCGCCTGATGATGAAGCGCCTCATTCACACCGGATCGACCCTTCGCCCGCGCGACAATGACTTCAAGGCGGCGATTGCGGCGGCGCTTGAGACTCATGTCTGGCCGCTGATCGCAAATGGCACCATCCGGCCGGTGATGGATTCGACTTTCCCGCTGGAGCGGGCCGCCGATGCGCACCGGCGGATGGAAAGCTCCGGCCATATCGGCAAGATTGTCCTCACCGTCTAGGCGGCGATGGTGGTGCCGTCTGACGTTGCGGCAGAAAAGGTCGAGATTCTTTGAGGCAGGCGCGCTTGCGCGTTTGCCTTTTAAGCCGTCTCAGCCTATATTGTGGTCAATCTCCCATTCATTCGAACATGGAATACCGCTTTTTCGCCTTGCCGGGCGGAGAAGCCGACAGGAGGATTTTACACCGATGTCGAACACGCCTCTTATGCCGAAGGCCACTGCCGTCTGGCTGGTGGACAACACGGCGCTGAGCTTCACTCAGATCGCCGCCTTCTGCAAACTGCATCCGCTGGAAGTGAAGGCGATCGCCGACGGTGAAGCCGCACAGGGCATCAAGGGTCTGGATCCGGTGATGACCGGTCAGCTCAGCCGCGAGGAAATCGAGCGTGCGCAGCGTGATCCGAACTATCAGCTGAAGCTGCAGGGTTCCAAGGTCGTCGTGCCGGAAAGCAAGCGCCGTGGCCCGCGCTACACCCCGGTGTCGCGCCGTCAGGACCGCCCGAACGCCATTCTCTGGCTGGTGCGCAACCATCCGGAGCTGAAGGATGCGCAGATCATGCGCCTTGTCGGCACCACCAAGCCGACCATCGCCGCCATCCGCGAGCGCACCCACTGGAACTCGTCCAACCTGACGGCATCCGACCCGGTGACGCTGGGCCTGTGCAGCCAGCTTGAGCTGGACATGGAAGTGGAAAAGGCCGCCAAGAACGCCCCGCCGCGTCCGGAGACCGATTACACCGAACTGCTGGCTCCGGTGGAAGACACCACGAGCGAGGAAGCCATCGCCGCCGCCTTCACCCGCGACCGCCCGCAGCGCGAAGTGGAAGAAGAGATCGACGCCGATGCGGTCTTCGCCAAGCTCAACGCGCTCAAGGGCTCGAAGAAGAACGACGACGAGGAAGAAGACGACTACCGCTTCTGAGCCGTCAGCGTTTCGCGATCATTCAAGGCCGTCCCATTGGGACGGCCTTTGTTGTTTGGGGGGGAGCGGGGAAGACCACGCAACGGGTCTGCACCAACGCGGTGCCGGATGGCTCCACATCTCCGGCGTCGCCCCGGACGCAGCGGAGCGGAGATCCGGGGCCTACTCGTTCGCAGAGCGGTGAGGGTGAGGCGAGGGGCTGAGATACGCACCAGAAAGCCTCGGTTGCCGCACGTCTTCAGACAACGGCCTCTCTGCAAGCGAGTAGTCCCCGGCTCGCGCTGCGCTTGGCCGGGGTGACTGAGTGCCTGATTGCATGCGCGGTGCCGGAGCGGCAGGGGCGCCCTCTCACCGTTCCGTCAGCTTCAGCTCGATGCGGCGGTTGCGGGCGTTGATTTCGGGGGTGTTGCCCGGCTCCAGAGGCTGGAATTCGCCGAAGCCGGCGGCCACGAGATGCTTGGGGTCGACGCCCTTGCTGATCAGGTAGCGCACCACCGAGGTGGCGCGGGCGGAGGACAGCTCCCAGTTATCGCGCAGGCGCCCCGTGCCGGACAGCGGCACTGCATCAGTGTGGCCGTCCACGCGCAGCACCCACTGGATCTCGCTCGGGATCTGCCCCTCAAGCTCCAGCAGAGCCTCGGCCAGCTTGTCCAGTTCCACCCGGCCATTGGGATTGATTTCGTCGGAGCCGGAGGGGAACAGCACTTCCGACTGGAAGACGAAGCGGTCGCCCACCACGCGGATATCGGAGCGCTGGGACAGAAGCTCGCGCAGGCGGCCGAAGAAGTCGGAGCGGTAGCGGTTCAGCTCCTGCACGCGCTGCACCAGCGCTGCATTGAGCCGCTGGCCAAGGCTGGCGATGCGGGCCTGGCTTTCGCTTTCCTTGGCCTCGGAAGCCTCCAGCGCCGCATTGGCGGCGGCCAGCTGGCGGCGCAGGGCGGCGATCTGCTGGTTCAGCAATTCCACCTGCGCCAGCGCCCGCTGGCTGACCTGCCGCTCTTCGTTGAGCGTGCCCTCGAGTGCTGCAAGCTCGCCGCCTGCACTGGCCGCTGCACCCTCGCGATCAGACAGCAGGCCGGAGAGCCTGTCGCGCTCGCTGGTGGCGGCGCCGAGGCTGGCCTGCAGGGTAGCGACGGTTGTTTCCAGATCGCGCTTGGAGGCCCGCTCCAGCGACAGAAGCTCGGTCAGCTCGCTGATCTGGGCATTGAGACGGTTCAGCACCGAATCGCGGCCCGACAGCTGCTGGCTGAGCACGAACTGGGCGATGACGAAGATCGACAGCAGGAAGATGAGCACCAGCAGCAGCGTGGTCAGCGCATCCACGAAGCTCGGCCAGTAGTCGATGTCCTGATTGCGCCTGCGGCCGCGAAACCCTGCCATGGATCACTCCTTGGCGCGGTCGAAGGCCGCTGCGATGGAGGAGAGGAGGTTCTCCACCCGCTTCTGCTGGGCGCTCTGGGTGTCGGCCCATTCGCGCATCATCTGCTGCTCGGAGCGCACGTGCTTGACGAGGCCCTGGATGCCTTCGGCAAGGTTTGCCATGGCCTGATTGGCGGCCTTGCTGCCGCCTTCCTCCACCGCGCGCTGCAGCCGCTCGATGGCCAGTTGCAGCTTGTCTGTATCGGGTGCGGCGGCAACGGGTGCACGCGCCTCTTCCTGCTCGATCTCGGTGACGGTGGACAGCCAGTCTTCCAGCTCCGTGTAGAAGCGGTTCTGCGCCTGTCCGGCCTGAAGATCGAGAAAGCCGAGAACCAGCGAGCCGGTGAGGCCGAAGAGCGAGGACGAGAAGGCCGTGCCCATGCCGGAAAGCGGCGCCTGCAGCCCTGCCTTCAGATCCTCGAAGATGACGCCCGTGTCGCCGGACACCACATCCAGCGACTGGATGGTGGAGCCGACGGCACTCACCGTCTGCAGCAGGCCCCAGAAGGTGCCGAGCAGGCCGAGGAACACGAGCAGGCCGGTCATGTAGCGGGCAATCTCGCGCGACTCATCAAGACGCATGCCGATGGAATCGAGAATCGAGCGGGCGGTCGCGGGCGTCAGAGCCATCTCGCCCACCTTGTTGCCGAGCAGCGTCGCCATCGGCGCCAGCAGCACCGGCGGGCGGCGCACTTCGATGCCCGGATCCCCGATGCGGAAGCTGTTGACCCAGGCGATCTCGGGGAACAGCCGCACGACGCGGGCAAACGTCAGCATGATGCCGAACAGGCCGGTGAGCACGATCATCCCGTTGAGGCCGGGATTGCTCATGAAGGCCGTGGCGATCTGCTGGTTTAGGATGAAGGCGACGAAGGCAACGATCACCAGGAAGATGATCATGAACGAGAGATACGCCTTGGGACTGGACAGGCTGTAGGGATCGAAATCGCGTGCCATGAACCGTCGAGCTTCCGCCTGTTGCTGTTGGCACCAGTGATAGCGCGATTTACCGTTTGTTGAAAACCGTTAATCGCGCGTTAGCAAAAGCTTAATTGAAAAGCAGAAGGCCGGGGAGCGGTTTTGCTCTCCGGCCTGTAACGGATGAATCCCGGGTTCTCGGGCGTTCCAGGGGGCTTCCCTTTGCAAGGCCAAGCCTCTCCGTCTTCGTCCTGCCATGGCTTGACCATGGCATCCACCCCGTGAGCTTCCCGCTCTATAAGCCTGACAGTATGCCTGCCCATTGCCGCCGAAGGCCGGGAGAGACAAGGGCATGGATGCCATGGTCAAGCCATGGCAAGACGGAGGAAGATTGCAGGGACAGGAAGAAAAACAGCGCAGAAGCACAAGGCTTCTGCGCTGCGTGTTCATGCCGGGCGGGCGCGCGGGTTGCCGCAACGCCCGTTGCTTCACTCGGCTGCGCTCTTCAGCAGCTTCTGCAACTGGGCCTTGATGAACTCGTTGCCCGCGACCACCGAGCCGGTCTCCAGCATCGTGTCCTTGCCGTCGATGTCGCTGACATAGCCGCCGGCTTCACGGATCAGAAGGATGCCGGCTGCAATGTCCCACGGGTTCAGGCTGTGCTCCCAGAAGCCGTCGAGGCGGCCCGAGGCGACATAGGCAAGGTCGAGCGCGGCAGCGCCGATGCGGCGGACACCGGCGACTTCCGGCATCACGTAGCGCAGTTCCTTGAGGGCACGGCCATGGTCGCCGCGGCCGAGGAACGGCAGGCCGGTGCCGATCAGGCTGTCCGGCAGGGCGGTGCGGGCGGCAACGCGCAGGCGGCGGTCATTGACGAAGGCGCCACGGCCGCGCTCGGCCGTGTAAAGCTCGTCCATCACCGGATTGAAGATGACACCGGCAACGATCTGGCCCTGGCGCTCCAGCGCGATGGAAATGGCGAAGACCGGAATGCCGTGCAGGAAATTGGTGGTGCCGTCGAGCGGGTCGACGATCCAGCGGTGCTGGCCGTCTTCGCCGGCCGTCTCGCCGGATTCTTCCATCAGCAGGCCATAGGTGGGCCGTGCCTTGGTCAGTTCGGCGCGGATGATCTCTTCGGCGCGGCGGTCGGCGGCGGAGACGAAGTCGCCGGGGCCCTTGCGCGAGACCTGAAGGTTTTCGACTTCGCCGAAGTCACGCACGAGCGAACGTCCGGCCTTCATTGCTGCCTGGACCATTACGTTGAGGATTGCTGTACGTGCCATGATCTGTCTTGCCGGGTCTTTGGAATGGGGAGCCCGGCACCCCAGGGGGAGCGCCGGGCGGAAGGATTTTCAGAATGAGGATCAGTCCGCGCGGCGGACGTATTCGACCGTGCCGGTGTCGACGATGATCTTCTCGCCAGCGGTGATGAACGGGGGCACGAGCACGCGCACGCCGTTTTCCAGAATGGCCGGCTTGTAGGACGAGGACTGGGTCTGGCCCTTCACCACGGCATCGGCCTCGGTGATCTGCAGGGTGACGAACTGCGGCAGGGTGATGCCGATCGGCTTCTCTTCGTGCAGTTCCACGGTCACCATCATGCCGTCCTGCAGGAAGGCGGCGCGGTCACCGACGAAGTCTTTCTGCAGCTCAAGCTGCTCGTAGGTTTCGGTGTCCATGAAGATCAGGACGTCTTCCTGGATGTAGAGGAACTGGAAGTCCTTCTGCTCCAGACGGACGCGCTCGACCTTGTCTTCCGAACGGAAGCGCTCGTTCAGCTTGCGGCCGTCGATGAGGTTCTTCATTTCCACCTGGGCGAACGCGCCACCCTTGCCGGGCTTGACGTGGTCCACCTTGACGACCGCCCAGAGCGTCTCCTGATGCTGGAGAACATTGCCGGGCTTGATCTCGTTACCGTTGATCTTCATGAAACGACCGATTGATTAGGGCGTGAAACCTGACGGTGCATCCACGCTCTGCCGGATAAGGACGGCGAGCGGGCACCAATGACGCGCCTGTCCAACACAAAACGGGCGCAAATTCAAGGAAAAACCTGCAAAGCGGTTACTTGTCAGGGGGTGGCCCTGGCCGGATCCAGCGGTTTGGGGATCAGCGTGGCGGTCAAGGTGCCTGCGCGTTCCATGGCCTTGGTCACGGTTTCCTGGTCCAGCGATCCCACGTAACCATCCAGCTCCAGATCGGAAAGGCCAAGCGCGCGCGCCACATAGTGCCAGGCGGCGGCCTCGGTCTGGTCGACGGGCCGGCCACGGCCGAAGGCATAGACGCGGGCGAGCCGGTTCATGCCCACCGGATTTCCGGCCCGCGCGGCCCGCTCGAACCAGTCTGCAGCATCCGCCTCGTCCGGTTCCACGCCGCGTCCCTGAAAGCGCAGGATGCCGTAGTAAACCTGTGCCGAGGTATGGCCGCGCCGGGCCGCCCGGCCCAGCCAGTTGGCGCCCTTGATCGGGTCGCGCACTTTCTCGCCGCCTTCCAGGAACTGGAGGCCGAGGGCATATTGCGCTTCCACATCATCCTTCTCGGCGGCCTGCAGCAGCAGCTGGGAGGCGCGCTCCTCGTCATAGGGGCGGCCTTCGCCTTCCTGATAGAGGATTGCCAGATTGTAGATGGCGCCCGGAATGCCCGCATCAGCAGCCTTCTGGAAGAGATCGGCCGCTCTTTTCTTGTCGGCCTCGACGCCTTCGCCCAGCAGATACATCTGCCCCAGCCGGTAGGCCGCATTGGGGTCGCCGGAGGTGCTTGCGACCTGATACCAGTCCGCAGCCTTCTTCCAGTCCCGCGCCACGCCAAGGCCGGTTTCATGCATCACGCCCAGCAGGGTCTGCGCGGCACGGTCACCTTCCTCAGCCAGCGGGGTGGCAACGGCAAGCGCCGTCAGATACCAGCCGCGCTGGAAGACGCCATAGGCGAAATCGGCATCAATCGGCTCGCCCGGTTCCATCAGCGGCGGACCCGCCTCAAGCAGGCTGACAAGCGGTTCCGGCTCATAGCGGGCAAGGGCACGTGCGGCTGCATCGGCTTCGGTGGCCGTCTCTGCAGCCGCGCCTTCAGCGGCATCCTGTGCCGCAGAAGGCTGGGCCGATGCTGCCTCGCCTGCCGGGGTTCCTGCTGCCGGGGTTTCGGCAGCTGGCGGCGCGGCCTGCTCCTGAGCCGGGGCTGCGGGCGTTGCAGGCGTTGCCGTCTGGGCAAGGCTGCTGCCTGTGGCTGCGCAGAGCGCAGCCAGCGCCAGACCTGCCAAAGCCAGACCCGGTGCGCCGGGCCTCAGGCCACGGCGCAGGGGCGGGCGGGCAGATGCCTCCGCCGTTTCGGGAAACTGGCTTCCGGTCAGGGTCCGGCGCGGCAGGGTCATTCCTCGTCCTCTTCAAACGGGTGCTGATCGAGAATCGCATTGGCAAGGCGCACGGCTTGCGCCGGGCCTTCCGGATGCTGCCAGATGGCATCCTTCAGGGCAACGAAGTCGGCCTTGGTGTCCGCCGTTTCGCCGAGGGTGGCCAGATCATTGCCGCCAAGGGCAACGCAGGGCGTGGAGAACAGCTCCGCCCACCATTCGGCGCGCTCCAGCGTCTTGGCATGGGCGCCGGGCTGCTCCTCAAGGTCCAGCCGGCCGAAGAACAGATAGTCCACGCCGCTTTCGGCGATTTCCATTTCCTCGTGCTTCATCTTGGTGCCGCCCGCGCCGACAATGCGCGCCGGCTGCAGGCTTTCCATGGCCAGCTTGATGTCCTCGAAGGAGCTGTCGATATGGGCGCCGTCGGCACCCGTGCGGCCGGTCACTTGCGTGTCGCGGTAGATCAGCGCGGCCGCTTCCGCCTTCTGGATCATGGGCACCAGCTTTGCAGCCGTGTCCTGCAGCGCCTTGGCGGCCGCCTCGGGCTGATAGATGAGGACGCAGGCCACATCCCCGCCCGACAGCGCCGCTTCAAGGCGCGGGGCAAAGGCTTCCAGGTCAAAGGTGGGCGGCGTAACCAGATAAAGGCGCGGGCGGTTCAAGGCGGTATCCGTCTGTTCGGCCCGGCATGCGGGCACATGGTACATACCTATGTCCCTAAAGACGGCAAAAGCACGACGCAAGCGCAGAGATGGGTGCAGAAGCTTTGCGCGGCGGAATGTTGCGGGTGAGGGGACGATACCAGCAGGAGATTGATACGCTGCCTGGCCATTTACTCAGGCGGTCGCCCCGGGTCTGCACTGCGTTCCGCCCGGGGCGACCGCTGGGGAGGCCGGAGAGGTGGCGGAACTGCGGGCAGCAAAAAGGCCGGAGCGATGCCCCGGCCTTGGTTTGATCCTTGAGTAAGGTCCGAAAGCCTTACGAGATCTTCGGGTCCAGCGCGCCGGACTTGTAGCGGGCGGCCATTTCCGGGAGGGTGAGGACGCGCTTGATCTTCGAGGCCTGACCGGCGGTGTTGAAGGCCTCCAGACGCTCCTTGCAGAGCTTGGTCATGGCATCGCGGGCGGGCTTGAGATACTTGCGCGGGTCGAACTCGCCCGGGTTCTCGGCAAGGATCTTGCGGATCTGGCCGGTCATCGCCATGCGGTTGTCGGTGTCGATGTTGATCTTGCGCACGCCGTTCTTGATGCCGCGCTGGATTTCTTCCACCGGTACGCCCCAGGTCTGGGGCATCTTGCCGCCGTACTGGTTGATGATGTCCTGCAGGTCCTGCGGCACCGAAGAAGAGCCGTGCATCACCAGATGGGTTTCCGGCAGGCGGCGGTGGATTTCCTCGATCACGTGCATGGCAAGGATCGCGCCGTCCGGCTTGCGGGTGAACTTGTAGGCGCCGTGGCTGGTGCCCATGGCGATGGCCAGCGCGTCAACCTTGGTCTCGCGCACGAACTTCACCGCTTCTTCCGGGTCGGTCAGCAGCTGGTCGTGGCTGAGCTGGCCTTCGGCGCCATGGCCGTCCTCCGCTTCGCCCATGCCGCTCTCAAGGCTGCCGAGCACGCCCAGCTCGCCCTCGACGGAGATGCCGCCCAGATGGGACATGTCCGTCACGGCCTTGGTGACGCCGACGTTATAGGCCCAGTCGGCCGGGGTCTTGCCGTCGGCCTTCAGCGAGCCGTCCATCATCACCGAGGTGAAGCCGGCCTGGATGGCGGTCATGCAGGTGGCCGGTTCGTTGCCATGGTCGAGATGCACGCAGACCGGGATGTGCGGATAGATTTCCGTCACCGCGTCCATCATGTGCTTCAGCATGACGTCATGGGCATAGGACCGGGCGCCGCGCGAGGCCTGGATGATGACCGGGGAATCGGTCGCATCAGCCGCTTCCATGATGGAGAGCGCCTGTTCCATGTTGTTGATGTTGAAGGCCGGAACGCCATAGTCGTGTTCCGCGGCATGATCGAGCAATTGACGAAGTGTAATGCGTGCCATCGAATCTCTCCTGTTCCAGATCCGCAAGGAACCCTGACCCGGCTCCGGACCTGCCTGCTCAAACACTGCGCGTGGTCCGCCTGTTCCATTGGTCTTGCCAATTGAACGAAGCGTTTTCCCGCGCTGGCCGTGCAACGGCGGCGTGGGCCGCAGATAAGTTTCGCACTGCGACAAAACCGTGGCCGTTCTAACAAAATCCAGCGGTTTGGGAAGATGGGGCCGCAGCCCATAAATCAATTTAAATGCCGGTAAACGCAGGAAAATTCGAACATTTTTAATTTGATGCCCGAATTAAATAGGTGCCTTGCAGGGCTCGCGGGCAAGAGGCGGCGCGCCAATACTGGACCGGCGCGCCGCAAGACTTGATGAACTGTCAGGCTCAGGCCTGCAGGGCCGTCACGCCCGGCAGATCCTTGCCTTCCAGCCACTCGAGGAACGCCCCGCCAGCGGTGGAGACATAGGAGAAGTCACCGGCTGCGCCTGCGTGGTTGAGAGCGGCCACCGTGTCACCGCCGCCTGCGACGGAGAGCAGCTTGCCTTCCTTCGTCCGGCTGGCCGCATGCTGTGCAGCGGCGACGGTTGCCTTGTCGAAGGGCTCGATCTCGAAGGCGCCGAGCGGGCCGTTCCACACCAGCGTGGAAGCGCCGTCGATCTTGGCCTTCACGGTTTTGATGGAGGCCGCACCCACATCCAGCATCATGGCATCGGCGGGAATCGCGTCCAGGCTGACGGTTTCGTTGGCAGCGCCTGCCTTGAACTCGCGGGCGACGACTGCGTCCACCGGCAGCACGATCTCGCAGCCGGCCTTTTCGGCGGCTGCCATGATCTTCAGCGCGGTCGGGGCAAGGTCATGCTCGCACAGGGACTTGCCGACATTGACGCCCTTGGCGGCCAGGAAGGTGTTGGCCATGCCACCGCCGATGACGAGCATGTCCACGCGGGTGACGAGGTTTTCCAGAAGGTCGATCTTGGAAGACACCTTTGCACCGCCGACAACGGCCAGAACCGGGCGCTTGGGCGCGCCAAGAGCTGCACCAAGCGCTTCCAGCTCGGCCTGCATGGAGCGGCCGGCATAGGCGGGCAGCAGGCGGGCAAGGCCTTCGGTGGAGGCATGGGCGCGGTGGGCGGCGGAGAAGGCATCGTTCACATAGAGGTCGCCATTGGCAGCCAGAGCGGCGGTGAAGTCGGCGCCGTTCTTTTCCTCGTCCTTGTGGAAGCGGGTGTTCTCCAGCAGCAGCACATCGCCGTCCTGCATGGCGGCAACGGCACCGGCCGCAGCCTCGCCAATGCAATCGGCACAGAAGGTAACCGGGCGGCCGATGACGGCGGCAACAGCCGGGGCCACCGGCGCAAGGCTCATGTCTGCCACGACTTCACCCTTCGGGCGGCCGAAGTGGGCGAGGAGGATAACCTTGGCGCCCTTGTCCGACAGCTCGCGGATGGTGGGGGCGACGGCGCGGATGCGGGTGTCGTCGGTGATCTTGCCGTCCTTCATGGGGACGTTGAGGTCCACACGCACGAGGGCGCGCTTGCCTGCGATTTCGCCGGCATCGTCAATTGTCTTGAAGGTCATGGCTGGGCGTATCTCATCACGGTGAAAACAATGGCGCTTCCTGCTCCCCACGTGGTGAGGAGTGCAAGCACCAGCTGAAACATTGTCGGCATTGCCGAAAGTCTGTCCGCCAGTCCGGAAAGGCGTCCCTCAATCCCTGAAAGTCTGCCATCAAGTGTGGCGGCATTGATCTCCAGGCTGGTCAGGCTTTTCCTGAAATCCTTATTGTCCTCGGCAATCTGGCGGATTGCAGGTTCAAGTCTGGAAAGTGCCGTCTCGATACGGGAACAGGTCTCTTCGAGAGCAGCCACGCGCTGTTCCATCGTCGGTCCTCCTGATCCCCCTCCAGACTGGGGTTCCTTACCCGGTGGAAAGGGGACAATGCTTGCCATCAGGATTCACCCTTTTCCGGAAGCATGTTGATCAGAATCTTGGTCAGGTGCTGCTCAATGTGGCCGCAACGCCTGCAAACAAGTGTCGTGACCGGGCGTATGCCGGCACGTTCTGAAGCCAATATTATATCCGGAACTTCACCGAAGCTGAAGCCGGGAGGCGACAGATCTTGAGACATATAAAAACCGTCATGGCTGCATCGAAGACAGCGGAGATTGGGAAACCGGTCTGATATCAAATCAACCAGTTGCCTGAAGTCTTCCACCGGCTTCGATGCGTCGTCCATGACCTTACCCCTTTGGGGTAAAGCTATCAGATGTGCTTGGCGAGTGCCACAGCGGTGTCCGACATGCGGTTGGAGAAGCCCCACTCGTTGTCGTACCAGCTCATGATGCGCACCAGGGTGCCGTCCATGACCTTGGTCTGGTCCATGTGGAAGATCGAGGAGTGGCTGTCATGGTTGAAGTCCATGGACACCAGCGGCTCGTCGGTGAAGCCGAGGATGCCCTTCAGCTTGCCGTTGGCAGCGTCGCGGATGGCGCTGTTGATCTCTTCCACGGTGGTGGAACGCTTGGCGATGAACTTGAAGTCCACCACGGAGACGTTCGGGGTCGGCACGCGCACGGACACGCCGTCCAGCTTGCCGTTCAGCTCCGGCAGCACGAGGCCCACGGCCTTGGCGGCACCGGTCGAGGTCGGGATCATGGACATGGCTGCAGCGCGGGCGCGGTACAGGTCCTTGTGCATGGTGTCCAGCGTCGGCTGGTCGCCGGTGTAGGAGTGGATCGTGGTCATGAAGCCCTTCTCGATGCCGATGGCGGCATTGAGAACATAGGCAACCGGAGCCAGGCAGTTCGTGGTGCACGAAGCGTTGGAGACGACGAGGTCGGCAGCCGTCAGCGCATCGTGGTTCACGCCGTAAACGATGGTCTTGTCAGCGCCGTTGGACGGAGCGGAGACGAGAACGCGCTTGGCGCCAGCGGCGAGGTGCGCTTCGGCCTTCGGCTTGTCGGTGAAGATGCCGGTGCATTCCATGGCGATGTCGACGCCCAGCTCGCCGTGCGGCAGCTCCTTCGGGTCGCGGATCGCGGTCACCTTGATCGGCTTGCCGCCGTTGATGCGGATGCTGTCGCCTTCCACGGCGACGGTCGCCGGGAACTTGCCATGCACCGAATCATGACGCAGCAGATGCGCGTTGGTCTCCACCGGGCCGAGGTCGTTGATGGATACGACTTCGATGTCGGTGCGGCCGGACTCGACGATCGCGCGCAGCACGTTGCGGCCGATGCGGCCAAATCCATTGATCGAAACCTTGGTCACCATGTGAATAACTCCCATACATGCGTGGCGCCGTTATGGAGGACGCCTTTCGCCAGCCCAGACCGGGCCGGCCTTGCGAAAGGGCAGGAGAGGGCCTGCCCGGGCTCAGGAGCCCCCGCCGGGCGGCGGAGGCGAGAGTTCTGGTGTCTTCCGGCGGCAGCCAGGCCCATGGCCCGCTGCACTGGAGCCGGATCAGGCGCCGAGGCGCGCCTTGGCAGCGTCCACAACCGCCGTGTCGGTGATGCCGAAGTGGGCATAGAGCTCCTTGTAGGGGCCCGATGCGCCGAAGCCGTGCATGCCGACGAAGATGCCGTCGTTGCCGATGAAGCGGTCCCAGCCGAGGCGGATGCCGCTCTCGACCGCGATCTTCACCTTCGAGCTGCCGATGACGGAGGCCTTGTAGTCGTCCGACTGGGCTTCGAACAGCTCGAAGCACGGCACGGAGACGACGCGGGCGGGGATGCCGTCAGCCATCAGCTTTTCGCGGGCGTTCATGGCGATTTCGACTTCCGAGCCGGAGGCGAAGATCGTCACATCCGCTGCTTCTTCGCTGCCCGCCAGTTCATAGGCGCCGCGTGCGGAGAGGTTCTCTTCCTCGAAGGTCTTGCGCTGCGAGGGCAGGGCCTGACGGGTGAGGGCGAGAACCGAAGGGGTCTTGGCGGCGGTCAGTGCAATCTGCCAGCACTCCAGAGTCTCGGTCACATCGGCCGGGCGCAGGAAGTAGAGGTTCGGGATGGCGCGCAGAGCAGCGTAATGCTCCACCGGCTGATGCGTGGGGCCGTCTTCGCCAAGGCCGATGGAATCGTGGGTCATCACGTGGATGACGCGCTGTTCCATCAGGGCGGCAAGGCGCAGGGCCGGGCGGCAGTAGTCCGAGAACACCAGGAAGGTGCCGGAATAGGGGATGAAGCCGCCATGCAGGGCCATGCCGTTCATGGCAGCGGCCATGCCGTGCTCGCGGATGCCCCAGTGCATGTAACGGCCGGAGAAGTCATCCGGCGTCACGGCCTTGGTCTGCGGGGTCTTGGTGTTGTTGGAGCCGGTCAGGTCGGCAGAGCCGCCGATCGTCTCCGGGATCACCTCGTTGACCACGTTCAGCACATGCTCGGAGGCCTGACGGGTGGCGAGCGAGGGCTGCTCCTCGAACAGCTTGCGCTTGTAGGTCAGCATCGCTTCATCGAAGCCGGCCGGCAGGTCACCGCGGTTGCGGCGCTCGAACTCGGCGCGGGTTTCCGCATCCTTGGCGGCGAAGCGCTTTTCCCAGCTCTTGTGCGCATGGGCGGAGCGCAGGCCGGCGATGCGCCAGGCGTCCAGCACGTCGCTCGGCACGACGAAGGGCTCGTGGCTCCAGTTCAGCGCCTTGCGGGTGGCGGCGATTTCGTCCGCGCCCAGCGGCGAGCCATGCACCTTGTTGGTACCGGCCTTGGTCGGAGCGCCGAAGCCGATCACGGTCTTGGCTGCGATCAGCGTCGGCTTGTCGCTCTCCTGCGCCTTGCGCAGGGCATTGGCGATGGCTTCCGGATCATGGCCGTCGACGCGGCTGGTGGCCCAGCCGGAGGCCTCGAAACGGGCGATCTGGTCGGTGGAATCGGTCACATCGATCTTGCCGTCGATGGAGATGTTGTTGTCATCCCAGATGACGATCAGCTTGTTCAGCTTCAGGTGGCCGGCGAGCGTCAGGGCTTCCTGGCTGATGCCTTCCATGAGGCAGCCGTCACCGGCCAGAACATAGGTGTAGTGGTCGACGATATCCTCGCCGAAACGGGCCGCCTGCAGCTTCTCGGCAATGGCCATGCCGACAGCGTTGGCAAGGCCCTGGCCCAGCGGGCCGGTGGTCGTCTCGATGCCGGCGCCATGGCCGAATTCCGGATGGCCGGCCGTGCGGGCGCCGATCTGACGGAAATTCTTCAGCTGATCGAGTGAGAAATCCTCATATCCGAGCAGGTAGAGCGCGGAATAGAGCAGCATGGAGCCGTGACCGGCGGACAGCACGAAGCGGTCGCGGTCGGCCCAGTGCGGGGCGGTGGGGTTGAACTTCAGGAACTGTGTGAACAGAACCGTGGCGATGTCGGCAGTGCCCATGGGCAGGCCGGGATGGCCCGATTTGGCCTTTTCGACCGCGTCCATGGAGAGGAAGCGGATCGCATTCGCCATGCGGTGATGCTTTTCAAGATCAGTCATGTTCATCCCGTTGCTACATGCGGCAGGCCGCAGGGCTACCTGAGAATCTGTTTTCCTGGTGCCGGAGAGGTGAGGATCGGCCTTTTGCCATCTCCCATGCTCTCGCCAGCCCTGCAGGGAGCCCGACAAATAACAGGAACCCTAGTGGTGTCAACAAAGGCCGCACTTGCATGAAATGACGGGATGGCGGGGGAGAAACGCCGCAGAGCCGAATGCCGCCATTGACGGCGCTTTTAACGATTGCTTAATCTTTATGCCGCGAAGGCGGTCCGGGCGAATTCCGTTAAGTGTGGTCATCCGGTTATTGCCGCCTGCTCGCAATTTGCTTTAGTTTTTGCGGCGGGCCATATGTGTCACGCCAGCGGGCGCTGGTGGTCTACGCTCAGGAAATACCCCTACGCAGGGTCCTGAAGGCGGATTTTGAAAGTGGATGCGGTTTGATGGCAGAATTGGGCTCAGGTCATAGCCAGTCTCTGGATGCTGCCTTGACGCGCCTTGCGACTGCCATTTCCCATCTGGAAACGTCGGTTGGCCGGCGGCTGGATGGCGACCATTCCCTCAACGCCCTGCATGACGACATTCAGCGCCTCGGCGAGGACCGCTCGCAGCTGGCCATGAACCTGGACAAGGCCGAGGCCCGCGCACAAAGCCTGGAAGAGGCCAACCGCGAAGTGTCCCGCCGCCTCGTTTCCGCCATGGAGACGATCCGCTCCGTTCTCGAAGCACACGGAGGCTGAGGGCGGATGGCGCAGATTTCCGTCACCATCAACGGCAGGGCCTTCCGCATGGCCTGCGACGACGGCGAGGAAGACCGGCTGATCGGTCTTGCCGAGCGGTTCGATGGCTGCATCAACCAGCTGCGCGGCAGTTTCGGTGAGATCGGTGACCAGCGGCTGACCGTCATGGCCGGAATCATGGTGATTGACGAGCTGGTCGAGCTGGAAAAGCGCGTCCAGCAGCTGGAGCAGGAGCTGTCCATGGTGCGCGACGCGCGTCAGGCAGCACTCGAGCATATCAACCGCAATGAGGCCACTGTCGTGCTGCGCATCGACGAGGCCGCCCGCAAGATCGAGGCGCTGGCCGAAGGCCTGACCCGCAGCCTCAAGACCGATTGAATGCAGTCCGGCGGGGGACGATGATGCCTGCGGCTGCGCGAAGGGCTTTCAAATGCAGCGCTCTGGCTCTATATCTGGTTCAGCAGCTGCGCTTCCCGTCAGGAAACATTATCCCCGGGGCCTTACGCATTCCCTAGGGAGCTGTCCCTGATCCGGCCCCTGGGCTGGAACACACGGCGCCCACCTACACTGTAGGTTTCCCGGGATTGCAATTCCAACGGTCGCCGTGGCTGCACTTTACCATTCTTTTGAGGGCCGGATCTGCGGCCCGCCGCTGCCTGAAAAGGTGCGCCGGATGGCAGTCCCACCGATTGCCGGACCGGTTCCCAGCGAGGTTCGATGCCCGCCACTGACACCCGCAACGCTCTCACCGATCTTGTTCAGGCCAAACAGCAGATCCGCGCCGGGGCGCTGGCGCGCCGTGCGGCGATGACGGCTGTGGAGCGGATCGAGGGTTCCCTTGCCCTGACCGCTCACGTGGACGGGCTGAACCTGAAGCCCGGCGAAACCGTCTCCGGCTTCTGGCCGATTCGCGACGAGATCGATCCGCGGCCGCTGATGCATGAGCTGGCATCCCGCGGCCATCCCCTCTGCCTGCCCGTTGTCGCAAGGCCGCATCTGCTGTTCCGCAAGCTGGACCGGGAGACAAAGCTGGTGTCCGCCGGTTTCGGCACCAGAGTGCCTGAGGAAGCGTCTCCGCTCATGCGCCCGGATGTGATGCTGGTGCCGCTGGCGGCATTTGATGCGCGCGGCGGGCGGCTGGGCTACGGCAAGGGGCATTACGACACGGCGATTGCGGCGCTGGAGAAAGACGGCCCGATCCTGCGCATCGGGCTTGCCTTTTGCGTCCAGGAAGTGGATCAGGTGCCCACAGAACCGCATGACCAGCTTCTCCACGGCATCCTGACTGAAACCGGGCTGCGCTGGTTTCACACACGAGAGGACCGATGAAGCTTCTGTTTCTGGGTGATCTGGTCGGCCGGGCCGGCCGCACCGCTGCCATTGAGGCTCTGCCTGGCCTGATCGAGGAAAACGGCCTCGATTTCGTCGTTGTGAATGGCGAGAATTCTGCCTCCGGCTTCGGCATCACCGAGCAGATCCTTCAGGATGTGGTGGATGCGGGCGCCGATGTGGTCACCACCGGCAACCATGTCTGGGACCAGCGCGAAACCCTCGTTTACATCGACCGGCAGCCGCGCCTGCTGCGTCCGGTCAACTTCCCGGCCGGAACGCCGGGACGCGGCGTCAACATCTACTCTGCCCGCAACGGTGCGCAGGTGGCGGTCGTCAACGTCATGGGCCGCGTCTACATGGACCCGCTGGATGATCCCTTCGCCGCCGTGGAGCGGGCGATTGCCGATTGTCCTCTGGGTCATGTGGTGGATGCCATCATCATCGACATGCATGCGGAAGCCACCAGCGAAAAGCAGGCGATGGGCCACTTTCTCGATGGCCGCGTCAGCCTTGTGGTTGGCACGCACACGCATGTGCCGACGGCCGATCACCAGATTCTGCCGGGCGGCACGGCCTATATGTCCGACGCGGGCATGTGCGGCGATTATGACAGCGTGCTGGGCATGGAAAAGGAAGAGCCGGTGCAGCGTTTCCTGCGCAAGGTGCCTTCCAGCCGCTTCACCCCTGCGCTGGGCGAGGCGACGGTCTGCGGCGTGGCGGTGGAAACCGATGACCGCACGGGCCTTGCCGTTGCCGTCGCGCCTCTGCGTCTGGGCGGGCGTCTGGAGCCGGTGATCCCGCACTTCTGGCGCTGACAACAGTGTAGATCAGTCTCTTCGTGCGCAAGAGAAGCGGCGTGGTGTCTGGATTTTACCCGCGTCATTGCCTATAAGGCTGCCCATTCTTCATGCGCCGGAGCGTCATCTGGTCCTGACGGGCCTTGGCTCCGGCCGTCTCAACTGCCGGGAAGACCATGGCCGGACATTCACAGTTCAAGAACATCATGCATCGCAAGGGCCGCCAGGACGCCGCCCGGTCGAAGCTTTTCTCCAAATTGTCGAAGGAAATCACCGTTGCGGCCAAGCACGGCGATCCGGACCCCGCCTCCAACCCGCGCCTGCGCCTGGCCGTCCAGAACGCCAAGGCCCAGTCGATGCCCAAGGACAACATCCAGCGGGCCATCAACAAGTCGCAGAGCGGTGATGCCGAGTCCTACGACGAGATCCGCTACGAGGGCTACGGCCCCGGCGGCGTTGCCGTCATCGTTGAGGCGCTGACCGACAACCGCAACCGCACCGCCTCCAACGTGCGTTCCTATTTCACCAAGTGCGGCGGCGCCATGGGTGAAACCGGCTCGGTGTCCTTCATGTTCGACAAGGTCGGCGAGATCATCTACCCGGCCAAGGCCGGGGGTGCCGAGGCGGTTCTGGAAGCTGCCATCGAGGCGGGCGCCGAAGACGTTCAGTCGGATGAAGACAACCACGTCATCATCTGTGCCTTCGAGGATCTGGGCGATGTGTCCAAGGCGCTGGAAGGAACCCTGGGCGAGCCGGAATCGGTCAAGATCATCTGGAAGCCGCAGAACCTGACGCCGGTGGATGCCGACAAGGCCCAGACGCTGATGAAGCTCGTCAACATGCTGGAAGATGACGATGACGTGCAGAACGTCTACGCCAACTTCGACATTGACGAGGAAACCATGGCGAGCCTTGCAGGCTGACCCGGTTCTCCGGCAACAACTCAAGGGAACCCGGCTTCTGGCCGGGTTTTCTTTTGTCTTAGCGCCCGAGCCAGCCATCCAGTACAGGCAGGCTTGTCAGGGCGGCAAGGGCAATGAGGCTGTAGGCGATGCGGCGGTAGAGCTGCGGATTGGCCCGTCCGAAGCCGCATGCGCCCAGATAAAGCCCGAGGCCATAGACGGCGATGCCGCCAATCGCCAGTGCCAGCACCCGGCCGTTGAAAACCCCAGCAATCAGATAGGCCAGCAGGCTGCCGGTGCCCGCCAGCGCGAAGAAGACGATGAGATTTGCCCGGATCACATGCGGGGGATGCGGGCTCGACAGCCAGAAGGCAACCACCGGCGGGCCGGAAACCTGCGACACGCCGCCCATGATGCCCGCTGCAGCGCCGACGCCGGCGGAGGTGGCGGGCGAGGGCGTGCCGGCATAGCGCCAGCCGGAGATCAGCAGCCCAAGCACCGCCAGCACCACAAGGCAGATGATCCAGCGCAGCACTAGCGGATCAGCGCTCACCAGCAGCCACGCCCCCAGATGCACCGAGACAACCGCCGCCAGAACCGCAGGCAGAACGGTGCGCCAGTCGCACAGGCGCAGGGCGCGCGGCAGCAGCGGCAAGGTGACGAAGTAGTCCAGCAGCAGAAACGCCCCCGCCGCAACGGGCGGCGAGAACAGGGCGGAGGCCACCGGCATGAAGATCATGCCCGCGCCGAAACCGGCAAAGCCACGCACAACGCCCCCGGTGAAGAGCACCAGAAGCCCGGTGAGCAGGGTTGGCCAGCCGTAGGCGGTGATGAGGTCCTGCAAGGGGCTTCCTTTCCGCAGGGCGGGATAACTTCGCAGCTTGCCTGCGTTAGAAGCCCCTCGCACTAGCGTCAAGGCCAGAGTTTTGTTACCGGTTTGTTCTATGATGCATCCGATTCGAATTCTCGGGATTGATCCCGGCCTGCGCCGTACCGGCTGGGGCCTCATTGAGGCGCTGGGCAACCGGCTGACCTTTGTTGCCGCCGGAACCGTCACGTCGGATGACAAGCGGGAACTGGCTGCCCGGCTGGTGCAGCTGCATGACGGGCTGCAGAAGGTCATCGACGAGAATGCGCCGCAGGAGGCTGCCGTTGAGCTGACCTTCGTCAACAAGGACGCCGGTGCGACGCTGAAGCTCGGCCAGGCGCGCGGCATTGCGCTGCTGGTGCCCTCGCTGCACGGGCTGGAAGTGGCCGAATATGCGCCCAATCTCGTGAAGAAGACCGTGGTGGGCACGGGGCATGCCGAAAAGGACCAGATCCGCCACATGGTGAAGATCCTGCTGCCAAAGGCGCAGTTTGATACGGATGATGCGGCGGATGCCCTGGCAATCGCCATCTGTCACGCGCACCATCGCAAGACCTCGGCGGTGCGGGCAAAGGCTGAGGCATTGGCACGGGGTGCAGCATGATCGGCAAGCTCAAGGGTACGGTCGACAGTTACGGTGACGACCACCTCATTCTCGATGTCCACGGCGTGGGTTATCAGGTGTTCTGCCCCTCGCGGGTGCTGCAGGGATTGCCGCGCGCCGGTGAGGCGACGGTGCTCTTCATCGAGACCATCGTGCGCGAGGACATGATCCGGCTCTACGGTTTCTCCTCCGATGCCGAGCGCGAGTGGTTCCGCCTGTTGATGACGGTGCAGGGCGTCGGTGCCAAGGTGGCTCTGGCCGTGCTCAGCGTGCTGAAGGCCAGCGAAGTGGCAACCGCCATCGCGCTGGGGGACAAGGCGGCGCTGGCACGTGCACCGGGCGTCGGCAAGCGCGTGGCCGAACGGCTGGTGATCGAGCTGAAGGACAAGGCGCCGGGCTATTCCAGCCTTGATGCTGACACTCTGGCGGTGGCTCAGACGGTGAGCGAGAATGTCGCCGCCCGCCCTGTCGCGGAAGCTGTTTCGGCGCTGACCAATCTGGGCTATGCCCAGGCGCAGGCCAGTGCGGCCGTCGCCCGCGCGGTGAAGTCCGCCGGCGAGGATGCCACCACCGAAACGCTCATCCGCCTTGGCCTGAAGGAACTGGCCCAGTAAGAAGGCGGCAAGGGAATACCGGGACTTTGAGGCGCTGACGTACCGCGCCCCCGATCTGCTCAAGCACCGTTTGGGCTTGTGCCAATCACTCCGCCACGGGCGGGGTCTGGAGTTGAAAGCGTATGGAGAAGACCGAACGCCTCGTCACGCCGGAAATTCGCGGTGACGAAATCGACACCACCATGCGCCCGCAGGCGCTGGATGATTTTGTCGGTCAGGCGCAGGCGCGAGCCAATCTCAAGGTCTTCATCGGTGCGGCAAAAGCCCGCGGCGAGGCGCTGGATCATGTGCTGTTTGTCGGGCCTCCGGGTCTTGGCAAGACGACGCTGGCACAGATCATGGCGCGCGAACTCGGCGTGAACTTCCGCGCCACCTCCGGTCCGGTCATCGCCAAGGCAGGCGATCTCGCGGCGCTTCTGACCAATCTGGAAGAGCGTGACGTGCTCTTCATCGACGAAATCCACCGGCTCAGCCCGGCGGTGGAGGAAGTGCTCTATCCGGCGATGGAGGATTTCCAGCTCGATCTGATCATCGGCGAGGGGCCTGCCGCCCGCTCGGTGAAGATCGATCTGGCAAAGTTCACGCTTGTCGCCGCGACCACGCGCCTTGGCCTGCTGACCACGCCGCTGCGGGACCGTTTCGGCATTCCGGTGCGGCTGGAGTTCTATACGGTCGAGGAGCTGGAGCTGATCGTCAACCGGGGCGCGCGGATTCTCGGCATCGGCATGGCGCCAGATGGGGCAAGGGAAATTGCCAAGCGCGCCCGCGGCACGCCGCGCATCGCCGGGCGCCTGCTGCGCCGGGTGCGGGATTTTGCGGTCTTTGCCGGGAACGACACGGTGGACCGGGCGATGGCGGACCGGGCGCTGTCCCAGCTGGAAGTGGACGGGGCGGGGCTGGACAGTCTCGACCGGCGCTATCTCAACCAGATCGCGCTCAACTTCGGCGGTGGACCGGTGGGCATCGAAACGATTGCTGCGGCCCTGTCTGAACCGCGCGATGCCATTGAAGAAATCGTCGAGCCCTATCTCATTCAGAACGGCTTCCTGCAGCGCACGCCGCGCGGGCGGGTTCTGACGGCGCAGGCCTTCCGGCATCTGGGTCTCGCAGTGCCGCAAAGTTCTGCTGCGCCGCAACTTGGACTGTTCGCGGATGATGCTGAAGTGTGACCTAAGGAAAAATACCTGTCACGTTGTGCATTGCCAGAAACTGCAATCAAAAATGTTCATTAAGTTAGTATTTCGGCGCCTTGTATCTTATTTCCGGCGCTGATTAAGGCTTTTTTGGGGAAGTATGCTCACGATCCTCCCAGTTCAGGGAGGAACCCCATATGATCCGTAACCGCTTGTCCAACAAGGTTGCCGCGATGTTTTTCGCCGGTGCAGCCATTATGTGCCTTGCCATTGTCATTGTCACGGCACGGCTCGCGGGGGACGTAGCCGACAGTCAGGCGAGCAAGGCACTTTCAAGCGCAACACTCGGTAAATACCGCACGCTGGAACTTGCCCTCGAGCAGCGTGTCGATGCCGCCCGCTTCTTTGCATCGGTGTCCGACGCCAAGGATGCGGTCATGAAAATGACCGCCGGCTGGAAGGTGCTGAAGGAAAATCAGACCGAACAGCTCCGCAAGACCTTTATCGATGACAACCCGCATGGACCGGACGAGCGGCATTTGCTGGTGGAATCGAGCGCAGGCAACTTCTACGCAAACAACCACAAGCCCATCCACATGGCTATTGGCTCTTTCGTGGATCAGGGGCTGTTCAAGGACATTCAGCTCATCGATCTCGATGGCAATGTCATCTACAGCTACATGAAGGGGGAGGAGTTCGCCCGCAACCTCAGTTCACCCGAACTGCAGGGTGGCCCGCTGACGGCGGCAGCGAAAGCCATTCTCGATATCCCGGAAAGGACAGAGACGGCGTTGCCAAGGGTCACGTCCTCGGGCTTCCTCGTTGCGCCGGACGGCAGTGTGCGCCTGACGCTGGCAACCCCCGTCTTCTCGCATGACCGGTTCTTCGGCGTCATCGGCTACACGGTCGACATGACCAAGCTGGCGGGTCTGATCTCCGCAAAGGGCGGCATTGGCGAGACGGAACTTGCCCTGCTTGTGGATGCGGCCGGAAATGTCGCTGTGTTCGATGGCGACAAGGCGCCGCAGGCTTTCCGCTTTGATGCCATCCGCTCCGGCGATGGCCTGGTGACACTGGGCGGCAATGCTTACCGCTACACCGTGACGGATGGCCAGAGCGTCGACAAGCCGTTTGGTGTCGGTGCCGCTGTCGAAAGCGCAGAACTGAACGCGGCAGCGCGTCAGATCACCTGGGGTGCGGTCATCGCGGGCATTGCCTGCCTGCTGCCGATCGTTGCCGTCATGTGGTGGCTGACCAGCCGTATGTTTGCGCCGCTGCAGTCCCTGTCCGTCACGGCCCGCCAGATTGCGGATGGTGATCTTTCGGTGGCCATCAATGCTCTGGAACGGGGCGATGAAATCGGCCAGATGGCCCGTTGCATCGAGGTCTTCAAGGAGAACTCGCTTGAGCGCGAACGGCTGGCCGAGGAGCGCCGCGCCGGACATGTGGCCCGCGAGCAGCGCGAGAAGCACATTGACGGACTGATTGCAGGATTCCGGGAAGAGGCGCAGGCGCTGCTGGCGGAGGTGGAGAGCAATCTCGTCCGCGTGGAGGAAACATCGGTTATTCTGAGCAGCCGTTCCGACACGGCCTCCCATCGCGGGGCTCAGGCCGCCGGTGATGCGGAGAATGCGTCCTCCAACGTGCAGGCGGTCGCCAGTGCGACGGAAGAACTGAATGCCTCCATCGCTGAAATCGCCCGGCAGGTTGCCACGACTGCGGATGTTGTCGGCCGCACCACGGCCAATGCCCAGTCGTCGAACCAGAAGATTGCAGGGCTTGCCAATGCCGCAAACAAGATCGGTGAAGTCGTGGACCTGATCCGCGCCATTGCCGAACAGACGAACCTCCTCGCCCTCAACGCCACCATCGAGGCGGCGCGTGCAGGTGAGGCCGGACGGGGCTTTGCGGTCGTGGCCGCGGAAGTGAAGGAACTGGCAACCCAGACCTCCAAGGCGACGGAAGAAATTTCCGCCCAGATCTCTGCCATCCAGAACTCCACGGCAGAAGCCGTTGAAGAGATCGCCGATGTCACCAATTCGATGGAAGAGGTGAACACCTACACGGCCTCCATTGCCGGCGCCGTGCGCGAGCAGGGTTCGGCGACGGGCGAGATTTCCCGCAATGTGGCAGAGGCGGCGCATGGCACCATGGCCGTGGCCAATGCGGTGGCTGCACTCAATGCGGATATTTCCGAGAACTCCGGGTCGGCCTCGGCCATGCAGGAAGCCACGCTCACCATGAAGCAGCAGGCCGATACGCTGCGCCGGTCGGTGGAACGCTTCCTGCGCGAGGTGGCGGCCGCCTGACCTCAGAACATCTGAAGACGGATCCGGAACGCCCGGTGCTGGCCGGCCCATTGCGGGCTTGCAAGCGCCGGGCGTTTCGCGCATATGCGGCCGGGCAGGGAGTTCAGATGGCATCATGACGCAGCAAGACAGCACCACCGATGGCCGGATCGTGGAAGGTGTGCACGTCCTTCCTGTCCGTATCTATTATGAGGACACGGATTTCAGCGGGCTCGTTTATCACGGGTCCTATGTCCGGTTCTTCGAGCGCGGCCGGACGGAACTGCTGCGGGCTTGCGGTGTGCATCATGCGGCGCTCGCCGACGGCAGCCACGGACAGCCGATTGTCTTCGCCGTGCGCGACATGGTGATCCGCTTTGTGAAGCCGGCCCGTATCGATGATCTTCTTGAGGTCCGCACCCGCCTCAGCGAAGCGCGCGGCGCCCGCCTGGTGCTGGAACAGGAAATCTGGCGCGACGGTTCGCTGCTGGTCTCGGCTCAGGTCGTGGTTGCGGTGATCCTGGCTTCCGGCCGTCCGGTGCGCCTGCCGCCGGAGCTGGCAGCCAGGCTGCCGGTGCAACCGGGTTAAGAAACACCACCCGGCTTTGCGCGGCTTTTCCGGAAGCTTTTTGAGGCTTTGGGATCAAATCAATTTGTGCGACGCAACGTCATTAACAGGGCAGTAACCTTAATCCTTTTGTTTAGGGGAGATTGCGCGCGTTGCGCAGTCCCAGTTTTGCCAAATTCAGCGGTCAGGAAGACCAAAGGTCCGGGAGGAAACCGAAGCCGCCGGGACACAACAGGTTTCCTGGTGTGCTTTTAACTCATGATGACAACTCCACGGGCAAGAGGTCCCTTTTAGATGAATGAAATCGCCCAGACGACCATGGCGGCCCCGCATGGCGACATGTCGTTCATTGGCCTGTTCTGGCAGGCCCACATCGTCGTTAAGCTTGTGATGTTTGGTCTGATCATCGCATCGGTCTGGTGCTGGGCGATCATCGTTGACAAGGCGATGCTTTTTACCCGTACCAAGCGCCAGATGACACGGTTTGAAACTGTATTCTGGTCGGGCCAGTCGCTCGAGGAGCTGTACAAGACCCTGTCGAGCCGTGCCAATCACTCCATGGCTGCCCTGTTCGTGGCGGCCATGCGCGAATGGAAACGAAGTCATGAAGGCGCAAGGCCGGCTCTTGCCAGCCTGCAGCAGCGTATCGACCGGGTGATGGACGTGACGATCGCGCGTGAAACGGAGCGCCTGGAATCACGCCTGCTTGTTCTGGCGACGGTTGGTTCGGCTGCGCCCTTCATCGGCCTGTTCGGGACGGTCTGGGGCATCATGACGGCGTTCCAGTCCATCGCCCAGTCCGAAAACACCTCGCTTGCCGTCGTGGCTCCGGGTATCGCCGAAGCTCTGCTGGCAACGGCTCTCGGCCTGCTTGCCGCAATTCCGGCGGTTATTGCCTATAACAAGCTGCAGACGGATGTGGCCAAGCTCTCCGCCCGCATGGAAGGTTTTGCGGACGAGTTCTCGGCCATCCTGTCCCGCCAGATTGACGAACGGATCTGACCCATGGGTATGAGTGTTGGAGCGGGCGGCGGCGGTGGAGGGCGGCGCAGACGCGGCGGCCGCCGTGCGACGCCCATGAATGAAATCAACATCACCCCCTTCGTGGACGTGATGCTGGTGCTTCTGATCATTTTCATGGTGGCCGCGCCGCTGATGACCTCCGGTGTGCCGGTGGATCTGCCGCAGACGGCGGCCAAGCCCCTGCAGGGGGATAATGAGCCGATCACGATTTCCGTGACGGCGGATGGAAAGATCTTCATCCAGAACACCGAGATCGCGCTGGATGAGGTGGTGCCGAAACTGTCTGCCATTGCCGAAAACGGCTACGAGGAGCGGATCTTCGTGAAGGGCGATCAGACGGCGGCCTATGGCACGATGATGCAGATCATGGGCCGGATCAACGCTGCCGGCTTCAAGCGCCTTGGGCTTGTGACACTTGCTGAATAGGGAACCTGACGCATCATGCGCACAGGCTTGATCGTTTCCGTCTCGGGCCATATGGCTCTTGTGCTCTGGGGGCTTGTTGCGCTTCCGGGGGCGGAACCGTTTGACACCAAGCCGATGGAGTCCCTGCCGGTTGATCTGGTGCCGATTGGTGAATTCACCCAGCTGCACAAGGGTGAAAAGACCGCGGAGCTGAAGGAACAGCCGAACGAGTCCACCGCCAAGGAAGCCAACAAGAAGGCGCCTGAGCCGGACAAGACGGCCGGGGAGGCGAAGACCGAACTGCAGACGCCGCCGACACCCCGGCCGACCAATCAGTCTGTTGCCGCGCAGGAGTCATCGACGCCGCCACCCACGCCAACGCCAGAGCCTGCCCCGGTGAAGCCCGCACCGGTCAAACCGGCTGCGGAGCCTGCACCGAAGGCCGAGCCGGAGCCTGTCAAGCAGGCCGTGGCAGAAGCTGCACCTGCCGAGGAAGCGCCCAAGCCGCTTATGTCCGAGCCGGTGAAGGTGACGCCGCGTTCCAAGCCAGTGCCGCCGAAGCCGCAGCAGCAGACCGCCCAGCAGCAGCCGAAGAAGGACGAAAAGTTCAACCCGAACGAGATCAGCGCGCTGCTGAACAAGGTTGATCCCTCCGGCGGCGGCACCGCCGGTGCCACGGAGGCCGCCTCCCTGGGCAGCCGCACGGGCAACAACAACGTCAAGATGACGGTGTCGGAGCTGGATGCGCTGCGCGGCCAGATCGCAAGGTGCTGGAACCCGCCGGTCGGTGCTGCGGGAGCTTCGGATCTTGCCGTGCGCCTGCAGTTCAATCTGAGCATGGCTGGCGAAGTGGAAGGGCCTCCCCGGGTGATCAACTCGAGCGGCAACCCCTCGTTCCGGGCCGCTTCCGACAGTGCCGTGCGCGCCGTCATGCGCTGCCAGCCCTATACGCTTCCGGCCGAGAAGTATGATGCCTGGCGTGAGGTCATCATCAACTTCGACCCAAGCCAGATGCTGGGGGGCTGACACATGAGGCGGCCAGGCGGGGCGAGGCATTCCGGGCTGGGCAGGCACCTGATGCAGACTGCATTGCTGTTTTGTGCGCTTGCCGTGCCGCCGATGGCCAAGGCGTCTGACACGCAGACGCTGACCGGACAGGAAATCTCTGGCCTGCGGGAGGCGGTCCAGCGCTGCTGGATGCCGCCTCAACTGCAAGCTGGCACCAGCGCCGAGGTGAAGGTGCGGTTCAGATTAACGCCGTCCGGGGAACTGGATGGAACGCCGCAGGTTGTAGAGGCGGCAGACGGTGTGGATGGGCAGTTGCTCGCCCAGAGCACCATCCGGGCTGTGCAGCGATGCGCGCCCTATTCGTTGCCAGAGGCCAAATACGAGGCCTGGCGTGAGATTGTCATCAATTTTGTCCATCAATGACGGACTGGTGGACTTTAGGAAAAACCGGAGCCTCGATGAAGATGAGAGCCTTCCAGATTAAACGGCGCCTTGCCACGGCCCTGCGTGCGGCGCTGGCGGTTTGCGCCATCTCGGTGTCTGGCGCGGCAATGATTGCGCCGGCCAGCGCCCTGATCGAAATCGACATCACGCAGGGCACGATCGAGCCGATGCCGATCGCCCTGCCGGATTTCTCTCCTGAAGGCGGTGACGCCCAGCTGGCGCGTCAGCTGACGGAGGTGATCTCCAACAATCTGCGCCGCTCCGGGCTTTTCCGTCCGCTCGACCCGGCCAGCTTCATCGAAAAGAACGTGAGCGCCCAGACGACCCCGCGTTTTGGTGACTGGCGCACCATCGGGGCGCAGGCGCTCGTTTCCGGTTCCGTCACCCGCCAGCCGGATGGCCGGCTGCGCGCCGAGTTCCGCCTGTGGGATGTGTTCGCCGGCCAGCAGATGCTGGGCCAGCAGTTCTTCACCACGCCGGAGAACTGGCGCCGCCTTGGCCATATCATTTCCGATGCCATCTATGAGCGCCTGACCGGTGAAAAGGGCTATTTCGATACCCGTATCGTTTTCGTCGATGAAAGCGGCCCGAAGCAGAAGCGCGTCAAGCGTCTGGCCATCATGGATCAGGACGGCGCCAACCTGCGGTATCTGACCCGTGGCGATGAACTGGTGCTGACGCCGCGCTTCTCGCCGACGACGCAGGAAATCACCTATATGGCCTACACCGGGGCCGATCCGAGCGTTTTCCTGCTCAATATCGAGACCGGTCAGCGCGAGATTGTCGGCAACTTCCCCGGCATGACCTTTGCGCCGCGTTTCTCGCCGGACGGACAGCGGGTGATCATGAGCCTGCAGCAGGGCGGCAATGCCAATATCTTCACCATGGACCTGCGCTCGCGCGCCACGACCCGTCTGACCAATACGCCGGCCATTGACACGAGCCCGTCCTTTTCGCCGGATGGCCGCCAGGTGGTGTTCGAATCCGACCGGGGCGGCACCCAGCAGCTTTACGTGATGGGCGCAGACGGCTCCAATCCGCAGCGCATCAGCTTTGGTCCGGGCCGCTACTCGACGCCGGTCTGGTCGCCGCGCGGGGACCTGATTGCCTTCACCAAGCAGAACCAGGGACGGTTCATGATCGGCGTGATGCGTCCGGACGGCAGCGGTGAGCGTATCCTGACGGAAGGCTACCATAACGAAGGTCCGGCCTGGGCGCCGAACGGCCGGGTGCTGACGTTCTTCCGCGACACGCCGGGCCCCAATGGCGGCCCGCAGGTGTGGACCGTGGATCTGACCGGCTACAACGAGCAGCGCATCACCACTCCGGCCTTCGGCTCGGATCCGGCCTGGTCGCCGCTGCTGGACTGATTGAAGCCATCTGCTGCCGCCTCCGGCGGCGGCACGCCTGTGTGGAAGAGCCGGAATCGCAGAAAAACGTGAGGTGCCCGGCTCTTTCTTATATGATAGGGCTGGCCGCCAACCGGTTGTTAACCACTGTTGTAGAGAATGCGTTCACCTTGCCGGATCCGGCGGGACGAGGAGTTATCGAATGTTGAATACGGCTATGATGGCGCGCGGTGCGCGCATGGCGGCTGTCATTGGTTTTGCGCTGACCTTGGCTGCCTGCTCCAACACCAATACCGACGGGCTTGATGGCAGCGCCAACGCCACCCCGGGCTCAAGCCAGGACTTTGTGGTCAATGTCGGCGATCGCGTGTTCTTCTCAAACGATCAGTCGACCCTGAGCGGTCAGGCGCAGGCGACCCTCGACAAGCAGGCGCAGTGGCTGAACAGCTACAGCCGCTACAGCATCACGATGGAAGGCCATGCGGATGAGCGCGGCACCCGTCAGTACAACATTGCACTGGGCGCCCGCCGTGCAAACGCTGCCCGCGACTACCTCGTCTCGCGCGGTGTTTCGGCTTCGCGCATCCGCACCATCTCCTATGGCAAGGAGCGTCCGGTGGCCGTGTGTGACGACGAGAGCTGCTGGTCCCAGAACCGCCGCGCTGTGACCGTTCTGAACAGCGCCGGCAGCTGATCTGATCTGCCCGTGAAGAATTTGACAGGCGCGAAGGCTTCCTTCGCGCCTGTTTTTATATGAACTGGTGGTTGAACGGTGTTTCCGTCAAATTTTGGCCGAAGTCAGCGCGCCCTGTGCTATCCATCGGATGCCATGAAGGCAGACCGGAGGTAAAGCATGGTGAAATGGAAGACGCTTCTCGCGGCCCTGGCCGCCGTTTGCATGATGGCATCAGCGGTGCCGTCCGCAAATGCGCAGCTTTTCGGCAGCGGTGGCGGTAACGATGCGCAGGTGCGCCTCAACGAAGTGGAAGACCAGATGCGCCGCCTGAACGGTCAGGTGGAGCAGTTGAGCTATCAGCTGCGTGAGTTGCAGGATCAGCTGCGCCGGATGCAGGAAGACAACGAGTACCGCTTCCAGCAGCTGGAAGGCGGGCAGAAGCAGCCGGGCAAGCGCTCTGACGCGGGCCCTGCCGCGTCGGCTCAGCAGCCGCAGCACGCGAACAACAATGCAGCAACTGCGGGTGCCGGTCTGGCACCCGCAGAGGGCACTCTCGGGCAGATGGCTCCGGGCAGCAATGCGGCGGGGGGCTCGGGTGATGCCGAGTTCGCGGCCGGTGGCGGTTATCAGGACGAGGTCTATCAGGAGGGCGCGCCTTCCGGCAGCGGGCCGCTGGATCTGTCGGCGCTGGCACGTGGCCAGTTTGGCCAGCCGCAGCAGCAGCCAATCTCCCCGGGCGGCACGCCGCCGGGCGTCAACAGCGGCAATGGTGAGTTCTCCGGCCAGATCGCGAGCCTCGGCATGACCGGCGATCCCAGAACCGATTACGACAACGCCTATAATTTTGCGCTTCAGGGCGATTACGTCTCCGCCGAACAGGGCTTCCGCTCCTTCCTTGAGGCCTATCCGCAGAGCGATCAGGTGCCCAATGCGCAGTACTGGCTGGGGGAAAGCCTTTATGGGCAGGGGGATTTCCGGGGTGCTGCGGACGCTTTCCTGAAGACCTATACCGATCATCCGCAGAACACGAAGGCACCCGACAGCCTGCTGAAACTGGGGCTCTCTCTCAAGGGCCTTGGCGAGACGGGCGCGGCCTGCGCGACCTATGCCGAGCTTCTGACGAAATATCCCAATGCGGCGAAGGCGGTGCGTGATCAGGCCCGCGCCGAACAGCAGCGTGCCCGTTGCTCCTGATTTTTCCAGCGCATTTCCGGTCTCAGATGATGAGGCCGCGCGTCTTTTGGCGCCGCTTGAGCGGTTCTCGTCGCTTGCGCTGGCCGTCTCGGGAGGCGGTGATTCTCTTGCGCTCCTCCATCTGACCGCCGGCTGGGCCCGCGCGCGCCATTCTGCCGGCCTTCCAGTGCCCGGGCTTCAGGTTCTGACCGTTGATCATGGCTTGCGCCCGGAGGCTGCAGCCGAGGTCCGGTTTGTCGTGCAGCAGGCGGAAGCCCTGCAGATTCCCGCGAAAATTCTCACCTGGCAGGCGCCGGAGGGCCTCACCAATCTGCAGGCCGAAGCCCGCATGGCGCGCTACCGGCTGATGGCCGATGCCATGGATCTGTCCGGCGTGGAGGCGCTGGTGCTGGCGCATCATCTCGATGATCAGATCGAAACATTCTTCGACCGGCTGACCCGCGGCAGCGGAGTTTACGGACTGGCGGCGATGGCGGCGGATCAGTCCGGGGGGGCCTTCGGTCTGCGTCTTCTACGGCCTTTTCTGACGGTTCCCGGAGCCCGCCTCAAGGCCTCCCTTGTTGCCCGTGGCCTCTCCTGGGTGGATGATCCTTCCAACAGCAATCCCGCCTACAAGCGGGTGCGCCTGCGCCAGCTTCAAGCCGGGCTGCTGCTTGAGGGGTTTGATCCGTCGCGTATCAGTTCCACCATCCGCCGGATGGCGCGGGCTGCGCAGGCCATTGATGCGGCTGTGGATGTTCTTCTGAAGGACGCCTGTGCCGGTGATGTGCCCGACTTCGCCCGTCTCGACCTTGCGCGCCTGACGCCGCTGCCCGAAGAGGTGCGCCTGCGGCTTCTGGCCCGGCTGGCGCAGCATGTGGGCGGCAGTCTCCAGCCGCCCCGGCTGGACCGTCTGGAGGCGCTGGATGCCCGCCTTCTTGCCGGTGGCCCGTTGCGGGTGACGCTGGCGGGGGCGGGGTTTGATGTTTCGGCGGGCGGGCGCATGCGGCTCTGGCCGGAGCCGGGCCGCTCCTTGCCGGCCGCGGTGGAGCTCCTGCTGGGGCAATGCGTCCACTGGGACGGGCGTTACCGCATCTGCCTCAAGCCGGATGTTAAGGGGAGCCTCAGGATCATGCCCGTGGCGCAGCTGCGGCAAGATGAAGCGCTGCGGGAGGAAGTCCGCACCCTTGCAAGGGCCAGTGGTTTCCCCACTGCTGCTTTCGCCCGTCTTCCGGCCGTCATGCGTCTTGAGGGTGGCGGCAAAAACGGCGCAGCCTGCCTTGCATGGGCCTTGCCGCGGGAGCCGGGACTGGTTCTGCGCCGCACCGGAGATCAGGTCCTGTCCGCAATGATGCCGGATAATTGACGCTCTGTGCAAAGAGTGCGGGGCGGTGCGTCATTGCACCTGCAGGCAACATGCCCTAAGGGAGGCTGATGTTGCTGAAAACCGGCGCGGGCTTAACAAAAAAGTGAGCTGATCCGCGCAACACTGCGGCTACTCCTTGGCAGGGGCACTATGCCGACCTATCTTGTGGGACAGTAGCCGGCAACCCCTCGACGTTGATGGACGCCTGATGGCGGACAAGGGATCGAAATGAACGCAAATTTCCGCAATCTTGCCCTCTGGGTGATCATCGCGCTCCTGCTGATCGCGTTGTTCCAGCTGTTTCAGGGCTCTTCCCAGAGAACGGCGTCCAACGACATTCCGTTCTCGCAGTTCCTGAACCAGGCGGATCAGGGTGAGATTCGTGATGTAACGATCCAGGATCAGCTGATCACCGGCAACTTCACCAATGGCGGCCAGTTCCAGACCTATGCGCCCAGCGGCACCCAATATGTGGACGAGCTGCGCAACAAGGGCGTGCTGATCAAGGCCCGCCCGCCTTCAGAGAATTTCTCGCTCGCTGGTGCGCTGATTTCCTGGCTGCCGATGATCATCATCCTCGGCGTCTGGATCTTCCTCATGCGCCAGATGCAGGGCGGTGCCGGCGGCAAGGCGATGGGCTTTGGCAAGTCCAAGGCCAAGCTGCTGACCGAAGCCCATGGCCGCGTCACCTTTGACGACGTGGCCGGCATTGACGAGGCCAAGGAAGACCTTCAGGAAATCGTGGAATTCCTGCGTGATCCGCAGAAGTTCCAGCGTCTCGGCGGCCGCATTCCGCGCGGTGTGCTGCTCGTCGGCCCTCCGGGCACCGGCAAGACCCTGACCGCCCGCGCGGTGGCAGGCGAGGCCAATGTGCCGTTCTTCACCATCTCCGGTTCGGACTTCGTCGAAATGTTCGTCGGTGTCGGTGCATCCCGTGTGCGCGACATGTTCGAACAGGCGAAGAAGAACGCGCCTTGCATCATCTTCATCGACGAAATCGACGCGGTCGGCCGTCATCGTGGTGCGGGTCTCGGCGGCGGCAATGACGAGCGCGAGCAGACGCTGAACCAGCTCCTCGTGGAGATGGATGGTTTCGAGCCGAACGAAGGCATCATCATCATCGCTGCGACCAACCGTCCGGACGTTCTCGACCCGGCGCTGCTGCGCCCGGGCCGCTTCGACCGCCAGATCGTCGTGCCGAACCCGGATGTGACCGGCCGCGAGAAGATTCTCAAGGTGCACATGCGCAAGGTGCCGCTGGCGCCGGATGTGGACGTGAAGGTTCTTGCCCGTGGCACCCCCGGCTTCTCTGGTGCGGATCTGATGAACCTCGTCAACGAAGCAGCCCTTCTGGCGGCCCGCCGTTCCAAGCGCCTCGTGACCATGGCAGAGTTCGAAGACGCCAAGGACAAGGTGATGATGGGCGCCGAGCGCCGCACGCTGGTGATGACCGAAGAGGAAAAGCGCTGCACCGCCTATCATGAGGCTGGCCACGCCCTTGTCGCGCTCAGCGTGCCGAAGGCCCATCCGGTCCACAAGGCAACCATCATCCCGCGCGGCCGTGCGCTTGGCATGGTGATGCAGCTGCCCGAGCGTGACGAAATCTCCATGAGCTACACCCAGATGACTTCGCGCCTTGCGATCATCATGGGCGGGCGCGTGGCGGAAGAGCTGATCTTCGGCCTTGAGAATGTCACTTCGGGCGCTTCCTCGGACATTCAGCAGGCGACCCGTCTCGCCCGTGCCATGGTCACCCAGTGGGGCTATTCCGACAAGCTCGGTAAGGTGGCCTATGGCGACAACCAGGAAGAAGTGTTCCTCGGCCATTCCGTTGCCCGCCAGCAGAACGTGTCCGAAGAGACCGCGCGTATCATTGACGCCGAAGTGCGCCGGTTCGTGGAGGATGGCTTCAACGAAGCCCGCCGTATCCTGACCGAACGTGCGGACGATCTTGAAACGCTCGCCAAGGGCTTGATCGAGTACGAAACCCTGTCGGGCGAAGAGATCAAGAACCTGCTCGCAGGCAAGCCGCCGGTTCGTGACGAGGATGATGACCAGCCGGTGGGCCGCAGCTCCGCAGTTCCTTCCGCCGGCGCCAAGCGCGGCGGGGAGGGCGGTGCGCCCTCAGGCATGGAGCCGCAGCCGCTCGCCTGAGCTGTCATTCCTTCTTGATAACCTGACGCCCGGTCTTTACAGGCCGGGCGTTTTTCATCGTAACAGTCGATCACAAATTTTGACCGGCCTTCTGCGGCGGAACGCTGTATGAGGGACGCACAAGACCAATCGCAAAGGCAGTGATTCACCCATGCGCAAGTATTTCGGAACCGACGGCATTCGCGGCAAGGCGAACACCCATCCGATGACGGCGGAAGTGGCACTCAAGGTCGCCATGGCGGCGGGCCTCATGTTCCGCAATGGCCATCACCGCAGCCGCGTCGTGATCGGCAAGGATACGCGCCTGTCCGGCTACATGCTGGAGAATGCCATGGTGGCGGGCTTTACGTCCGTTGGCCTCGAAGTATTCCTGCTCGGACCGATGCCTACGCCGGCTGTTGCCATGCTGACGCGCTCGCTGCGCGCAGATCTCGGCGTCATGATCTCGGCGTCGCACAATCCCTTTGCCGACAATGGCATCAAGTTCTTCGGGCCGGACGGCTTCAAGCTGAGCGACGAGATCGAGCTCGAAATCGAGCGTCTCGTGGACAGCGACCTGACGCCGCGTCTTGCCAGCGCCGATCAGCTGGGCCGCGCCAAGCGCATTGACGGCGTCCACGACCGTTACATCGAATTTGCCAAGCGCACCCTGCCGCGCGACATGAGCCTGGAAGGCCTTCGCATCGTCGTCGATTGCGCCAATGGCGCAGCCTACAAGGTGGCGCCAGCAGTGCTGTGGGAACTGGGCGCGGAAGTCATCTCCATCGGCGTCAATCCGGACGGCTACAACATCAACCAGGACTGCGGTTCCACCTCCACCGACGCGCTGGCGCGCAAGGTGCACGAAGTGCGGGCCGATATCGGCATTGCGCTGGATGGTGACGCGGACCGGGTGATCATCGTCGATGAGCGCGGTCAGGTGGTGGATGGCGACCAGCTGATGGCAACCGTTGCCGAGAGCTGGCATGCGGCAGGCAAGCTCTCGGGCCCCGGCATCGTTGCGACGGTCATGTCCAACCTCGGGCTGGAGCGTTTCCTGGGAGCACGCGGGCTGGAGCTGGCCCGCACCAAGGTGGGGGACCGCTATGTGGTCGAACACATGCGCGCCCATGGCTTCAACGTGGGCGGCGAGCAGTCCGGCCATCTCGTACTGTCGGACTTCGCCACCACTGGCGACGGCCTGATTGCGGCCCTGCAGATTCTCGCCTGCGTGCGTGAGCAGGACCGCCCGGTCTCCGAGGTCTGTGCCAAGTTCGTGCCGGTTCCGCAGGTGCTGAAGAACGTGCGCTACAAGAGCGGCAAGCCGCTGGAGAGTGACATGGTCAAATCGGCCATAGATGCTGGGCGTGAGCGCCTTGGCAGCAGCGGCCGGCTGGTCATCCGTCCGTCCGGGACAGAGCCGCTGATCCGTGTCATGGCGGAAGGGGATGACGCCTCGCTGGTCAATGATGTGGTGGATGAGATCGCCGGAGTTGTCGCGCGTTCGGCTGCCTGACGTCGAGGGACCGGCTCATCCCAAGGCGTCTGATGCTGTTCATCACACCTTGAAACGCTCAGACGCTGCACGGGCCTGACCATCCTGAGATGAGGTAAGCTCTTTTTGGAGCGGTAAAAGCACAAGGCATCTGCTGGAGAGGCGGGTGCCTTTTTTATTAATGAAGTCCTAACGTGATTGCTCTTGTTTACCTTGGGTTAAGGTAAAAAATCCTGGTAAAGAAATACGGTTAAGCACCCTTTAAACCTTTTGCCCTAGATCTAAGACATGTTCCAAAGCGCGCCCCGCAGCCTGGCTGGTGCGGACGCTTGTTTCAAAGGACGAGGACATGGGCAGCGTTTTCAAGCAGTTGTCTTTGGCGAGCTGTGCGATCTTCATCTCGCAGGCAGCACTGGCTGCGGATCTGGCGATGGATCTGCCGGCTCCTGTGATTGAGCATATCCCCGAAGTCCCGGCCACTGGCGGCTGGTATCTGCGCGGCGATATCGGCTACAAGATTTATCAGGCGCCGAAAGGCAGCTTCAGTGATCCCGTGATCGGTGATCTGCGGTTTAACCGCAACAAGATGAACGATACGGTCGTCATCGGTGCGGGTATTGGTTACAAGTTCAACGACTATCTGCGCTCAGATCTGACGTTCGACTACGAGCCGTCGGCCAAGTACACGGGTCATGCCCCGTGTAATGATCCCTGTGCGAGCCCGGGATACTCCCGCGAGACGTCGAATATTGACGTCTGGACGCTGATGCTGAACGGCTACCTGGATGTTGGCACCTGGAATGGCTTCACCCCTTACGTGGGTGCCGGTGTTGGCGCGGCATATGTCAATGTGCGTGACACCAAGTCCTTCAACCCGAATGGCGTGAACACGTCCTACGACGGGTCGAGCGGCAAGTGGAACTTCGCCTGGGCGCTGATGGCCGGTACCTCCTATGCGGTGACGCCGAACTGGGACATTGATCTTGGCTACCGCTACAAGAACCTGGGCGAGGCCCGTACGGTTCAGCTGAACAACGTCGGCACCGGTCAGAGCCGGATCAAGTACAAGGATCTGGCCGCTCACGAAATCCGGCTTGGCGTGCGCTACAACTTCGATACGGCTGGCCCGGTCAACCGTCCGATGCTCTATTCGGGCAATGCTGTCTCTGCCCGTTACTGATCCTCTTCCCCGCGGATCATTTCAGGGGCCGGTGCCACAAGCACCGGCCTTTCGCTTTGCAGCGCTGCAAGGCTCCATCCGGCTTGACCGGCCCGCCGGAAGGGCATATCCAAGTCAGTGGGACACTCCTCCCCAACGAGGAGCACCTATCTGAGAGGATAGCATATGACAGCGACTGCAAAGCCGGCACAGCGCCCGGCCAATCCCCATTTTTCGTCTGGTCCTTGCGCCAAGCGCCCCGGCTGGTCTGCCGCCGCGCTGGACGTGAAGTCCCTTGGCCGCTCCCACCGCGCCAAGATCGGCAAGACCCGTCTTGAACTCGCCATCGACAAGACCCGTGAGATCCTTGAGGTGCCTGCGGACTACCGCATCGGTATCGTTCCGGCCTCGGACACGGGCGCGGTCGAGATGGCCCTGTGGTCGCTGCTCGGCGCGCGTGGCGTCGATATGCTCGCCTGGGAAAGCTTCGGCTCCACCTGGGTGACCGATGTGGTCAAGCAGCTGAAGCTGGATGCCCGCACCATCGAAGCGCCCTATGGCGAGTTGCCGGACCTTGGCAGCGTCGATTTCAGCCGCGACGTGGTCTTCACCTGGAACGGCACCACGTCCGGCGTGCGCGTGCCGGATGCCGGCTGGATCCCGGCAGACCGGGAAGGTCTCGTCATCTGCGATGCCACCTCTGCCGCTTTTGCGCAGGAGCTGGACTTCGCCAAGCTCGATGTGGTCACCTTCTCCTGGCAGAAGGCGCTCGGCGGTGAAGGTGCCCACGGCATGCTGATCCTCAGCCCGCGCGCTGTTGCCCGGCTGGAGAGCTACACCCCCGCCTGGCCGCTGCCGAAGATTTTCCGCCTGACCTCCAAGGGCAAGCTGATCGAAGGCATCTTCAAGGGCGAGACCATCAACACCCCATCCATGCTCTGCGTCGAGGACTATATCGACGCGCTGGAATGGGCATCCTCCATCGGCGGTCTGAAGGCCCTGATCGGCCGCGCCGACACCAGCGCCGGGCATATCGCCCGCTGGGTGGAAGAGACCCCGTGGGTGGACTTCCTCGCCGTTGATCCGGCCACCCGCTCCAACACCTCCGTCTGCCTGAAGATCGTTGATCCGGCAGTGACGGCGCTGGACGATGCGGGGCAGGCGGCATTCGCCAAGGCCATGGCCTCCGCGCTGGAAGCCGAAGGTGTCGCCTATGACATCGGCTCGTACCGCGATGCCCCGACGGGCTTCCGCATCTGGTGCGGTGCGACGGTGGATCCGGACAGCGTTGCGGCGCTTCTGCCCTGGCTCAACTGGGCCTTTGCGGCCCAGAAGGCCCGCCTGCAGGCAGCCGCCTGATGCTGCGGCCCGGTGATCCCGAGTCTCCGGGCCTTGCACTTCACCCAAATCCTGCGCCCGCGTGAGGCGCCTGCTGCGGTTCTCCTGTTGAACCGCAAACGGTGCTGCCTTGCCTGAGGCGCCCTGAATGAAGGAGAGTTTCATGGCTCCCAGAGTGCTTATTTCGGATCAGCTGTCGGAAGCAGCCATCCAGATCTTCAAGAACCGCGGCATCGACGTGGATTTCCGCCCGGAGCTGGGCAAGGACAAGGACGCCCTGCTCGCCGTGATCGGCGACTATGACGGCCTTGCCATCCGCTCGGCCACCAAGGTGACCGAAAAGGTGATTGCCGCCGCCACGCGGCTGAAGGTGATCGGCCGCGCGGGCATCGGCGTCGACAATGTCGATATCCCGGCTGCCACCGCCAAGGGCATCATCGTGATGAACACGCCCTTCGGCAACGCCATCACCACGGCGGAACATGCCATTGCGATGATGTTCTCGCTCGCCCGGCAGATCCCGGCCGCCGATGCCTCGACGCAGGCCGGCAAGTGGGAGAAGTCCCGCTTCATGGGTGTGGAAATCACCGGCAAGACGCTGGGTCTCATCGGCTGCGGCAACATCGGCTCGATCGTCGCCGACCGGGCCATCGGCCTGAAGATGAAGGTTCTTGCCTTTGACCCGTTCCTGTCGGTTGAGCGGGCAAGGGATCTGGGCGTTGAGAAAGTCGAGCTGGACACGCTGCTGGCGCGGGCCGATTTCATCACCCTGCACACGCCGCTGACGGACAAGACCCGCAACATCATCTCCGCCGATGCGCTGATGAAGACCAAGCGCGGCGTCTATATCATCAACTGCGCCCGTGGCGGGCTGGTTGATGAGGTGGCCCTGCGGGCGGCGCTGGATACGGGCCATGTGGCAGGGGCCGGGTTTGACGTGTTCGTCGAGGAGCCTGCGAAGGAAAACGTGCTCTTCGGTGCGTCGAACATGGTCTGCACCCCGCATCTGGGTGCTTCGACCGAAGAGGCGCAGGAAAACGTTGCCCTTCAGGTGGCCGAGCAGATCTCGGACTATCTGATGAGTGGTGCCGTCATCAACGCGCTCAACATGCCGTCGATCTCGGCAGAAGAAGCGCCGCGCCTGACGCCCTTCGTGCGGCTGGCCGAGCAGCTGGGCTCCTTCGCGGGCCAGCTCACGGAAACGGGCATCCGCAAGATCCGCATCGAATATGAAGGCACGATTGCCGACATGAACACCCGCGCCCTGACGGCAGCGGCGCTGACCGGCGTGCTGACGCCGGTGCTGCAGACCGTCAACATGGTGTCGGCCCCTGCCATCGCCCGCGAGCGGGACATTCAGGTGGAAGAGGTGCGGCGCGGCCAGATGGGCGCCTACGAGACCTACATGCGCCTGACCATCGTCACCGACCGGCAGGAGCGCTCCGTTGCGGGCACGGTGTTTGCCGATGGCAAGCCGCGCATCATCCAGGTGAAGGGCATCAACATGGAAGCCGGTTTCGGCCCCTACATGCTCTACATCACCAACGAGGACAAGCCGGGCTTCATCGGCAAGTTCGGCAGCCTTCTGGGTGAGGCAGGCATCAACATCGCCACCTTCAACCTCGGCCGCACGGAGCCGGGGGGCGACGCGATTGCGCTGCTGGAGGTGGACGGCGAAGTGCCTGCCGCCACGCTGACAGCCATCGAATCGCTGCCGCTGGTCAAACAGGCCAAGGCGCTGAAGTTCTGATCAGGAATCGGGTTTTCGCTTTGGGGCTTGCACAGCCTCTCTATTGTCATTCCGGCTAAGCGTAGCGCGAGCCGGGACCGGTGAGCCGGGGTATAAGTTGGTTCAATGAAATCGAGCCGATAGACCTCGACTCACCGGTCCCGGATCTCCGCTGCGCTGCGTCCGGGAAGACGATGGATAATCTGAGTTTTTGGAGTTTGGAGCGGCATCCGGAAGGGTGCCGCTCTTTTATTTTACCGGCGCAGCAGTTTCAGCACCCGCCCGTCAAGCAGCACGAGGCCGCAGAGCAGAATGCCGAGCCCGGCGAATTGCACCGGATAAAGCCTCTCGCCCAGCAGCAGATATCCGAAGCCGAGGGCGCAGACGGGGACCAGCAGGGTGACCGTCGAGGTGTTGGTTGCCCCTGCCTCGCCCAGAAGCCGGAAGAAGATCATGTAGCCGAGCGCCGTGGCGAGCACGGCGAGCGCCAGAACATTGCCCCAGACCAGCAGGCTGACATCCGCCGGTGACCAGCTTCCGGCCGAGAAAAGCGCGACCGGCAGCATCAGCAAGGTGGAGCCGGTGATCTGGCCGGTTGCCGTGACCAGCGGCGGCGTGCCCTTGAAGCGGCGGCCGAAAGCTCCGGCGAAACCGTAGGAGAGGGCGGCGCCCAGGCAGGCGGCCTGCGCCCACAGCGGATCGGAACTCAGCCCGGCAAGGCTGGAGGACAGCATCAGCGCCACGCCCGACAAGCCCAGCAATACGCCAGCGATGCGGTTGGCCGTCACCGGTTCCTGATGCAGCACCACGGCGGCGATCAGGAAGGTGAAAATCGGCGTCGTGGCATTGAGGATCGAGGCAAGGCCTGCCGCGATGCCCGTCTGGCCCCAGAAGATCAGCGAGAAGGGAATCGCATTGTTGAGCAGGCCCATGACAAGGAAGCTTGCCAGCAGCTTCGGATCACGGGGGAAACGGTGCCGCGACAGCCGGAGCACCACATGCAGCACGGCGGCGGCAATCAGCACCCTGAGGAACACCAGCATCAGCGGCGGAATCTCGGCCACCGCCACCTTGGCAAAGAGGAACGAGCCGCCCCACAGGGCACTGAGGAAAAACAGCAGCAGCCAGGCGGCTAATGACATGATTGTGTCCGGATGTTTGAGGCGGGTGTTGATGCTGGCGGGCAGTGTTTACAACGGACTTTCAGTTAGGCACCAACTCCTCTCCCCCCTTGAGGGGGAGATGCCCCCTTGAGGGGGCAGAGGGGGGTAACGGACTGTCCGTTTATGAGAGAGACCGTGTTGTGCCGAAACGCTGCTACCCCCCCTCTGTCTGCTGACGCAGACATCTCCCCCTCAAGGGGGGAGAGGGGCGCTGCGGCTATGGGAAGGCCTTCCTCCTCCTTGCAGTCCGTTTCAAACACTGCCAGCTCTGCAGGATCAAAGATGTATCATTTGCCCGGCAGTCAGCGCCACCCGGAATGCGAGGCTCCCTTCCGTCAATTTCTTCCGTTTCGGGCTCGCAACTCTTGGCGGAAGTGGCTATAGTCCGCGCGTTTGCCCCGGCCATGTACCGGGGTTTTGTGTGCTGGTGCCCGGAAAAAGCGGCCCCGGCAGATGGTTCCTTTTGAGAAGGGTATGGCACCCATGGCCAATGTTGTTGTCGTCGGTTCGCAATGGGGCGATGAAGGCAAGGGCAAGATCGTCGACTGGCTCTCGGAGCAGGCCGATGTGATTGTCCGTTTCCAGGGCGGGCATAATGCCGGCCATACGCTCGTGATCGACGGCGTCAGCTACAAGCTGTCCCTGCTGCCCTCCGGCGTCGTGCGCCCGGGCAAGCTGTCGGTGATCGGCAATGGCGTGGTGCTGGACCCGCATGCACTGGTGTCGGAGATCGGCCGCCTGCGCGATCAGGGCGTCACCGTGAACCCGGAGACCCTGCGCATCGCCGAAAACGCGACGCTGATTCTGTCTCTGCACCGCGAACTGGATGCGCTGCGCGAGAACTCCAGCACCGGCACGCGCATCGGCACCACGGGCCGCGGCATTGGCCCGGCCTATGAGGACAAGGTGGGCCGCCGGTCCATCCGTCTGATGGACCTTGCCAATCTGGAGACGCTGCCGGCCAAGATCGACCGGCTGCTGGCGCATCACAATCCGCTGCGCCGGGGCCTCGGCGAGAGCGAAATTTCCGCGCAGGCCATCTTCGAGGAACTGTCCTCGGTGGCTGGCACCGTGCTGCCCTACATGGATTCGGTGTGGAAGCTGCTCGACGGCCAGCGCCGCGAAGGCAAGCGCCTGCTGTTTGAAGGCGCGCAGGGCGCGCTGCTCGACATCGACCACGGCACCTATCCCTTCGTGACCTCGTCCAACACGGTTGCCGGTCAGGCTGCCACCGGTTCGGGCCTTGGCCCCAATGCGGTCGGCTATGTGCTGGGCATCACCAAGGCCTACACCACCCGGGTGGGCGAAGGCCCGTTCCCGACCGAGCAGAAGAACGAAGTCGGCGAGTTCCTCGGCACCCGTGGCCATGAATTCGGCACCGTCACGGGCCGCAAGCGCCGCTGCGGCTGGTTCGATGCGGTTCTGGTGCGTCAGACGGTCTGCACCTCCGGCATCACCGGGATCGCGCTGACCAAGCTGGATGTTCTGGACGGCCTGGAAGAGCTGAAGATCTGCGTCGGCTACGAGCTGGACGGCAAGCGGATCGACTATCTGCCGGCCTCCCAGGGCGCACAGGCCCGCGTGGTGCCGATCTATGAAACCCTGCCAGGCTGGCAGGAATCCACCAAGGGTGCCCGCAGCTGGGCTGACCTTCCGGCGCAGGCCGTGAAGTATGTCCGTCACGTTGAGGAACTGATCGGCGCACCGGTGGCGCTGCTTTCCACCAGCCCGGAGCGTGACGACACCATCCTGGTGCAGAATCCGTTCCAGGACTGACGTGAAATTTATCGGGCGGAATGCTCCCCATTCCGCCCGAAAGTCATGTAAAAACCTGATTGCACATCCTATCTTTGCCGAACACCTCTTGCGCCCGCCGGTGTTGAGCCTACAAATGGGATGGCATGAATACGGAGCTTCCGGTGCGCCGGGTTCAGGCTGGCACCCCTCACGAGCGAGCCAATGGCTGATTACTATTCGATTTTGAAGAAAACGATTGCGTCCCTGCCGGAGAACAACGGTTCTGCGCGCCGCAACGTCTACAGCCGCGCCCGAAACGCGATTGTCAGTCAGCTCAAGGCCTATGAGCCGCCGCTTTCCCCGTCCGAGATTACGGCCGAGCAGTTGCGCCTCGAGGAGGCTATCCGCAAGGTTGAGGCCGAGGCGGCGCGCGAAACGCTGATGGCGACGCGCCCCGCGCCTGCTGCGCCCGCGCCCATCGCCCCTGCTGCGGGCGCCAGCGCTCCGGCCGCTCCCCGTTCTGAGCCCTATCCGCCGTCTTCTCCCGCGCCGCGCGGGCCGCTCGGCTCTGCCGTGCAGGAAGCCGAAAGGCTGGGAGATGCGTCGTCGAGCGCGGTGCAGACCGCCCGCGATGCTTTCCGCAGCGACAGCGCTCCGGCAGAGCCGCCGGTTGAGCGCAGCCAGCCGCGTATGGAGCCCGCTTTCGGAGCGGCACCCGCAAAGCCGTCCGTTGAACCGGCAGCCCCGGCGCCGTCGTCCTACGCCCTTCCCACGCCGAGCCCGCGGCCAGCACCTGCGGGTGACAGCCTGCGTCCGGATCCGGCTGCACCTGCGCCGGCCGGTACAGGCGGCATGAATGCTGCAGCTGACCGGCTTGCGGCTGACGAACCGCGCAAGGTCCGGACACGCGCCCCGCGCCGCGCTGCCAAGTCTGGCGGCAACTCGCCGCTGATGTCCTACGTGTTCCTGGGCGGATTTGTGCTGGTGCTGATCGGTATCGGCGCCTTCATCTACTCCCAGCGCTCGCTGATCGCGGGGATTTTCTCCTCCAGCGAGGAAACGGCCGCAACGACCGCTCCGGCCCCTGAGGCAGGAACACCGGCGGGCGAGACGGCTGCCAATGGCGAGAATGGCGGCAAGAACACCGACCGTCTGCTGACCGATACGGGTGAGCCTGCGGTTGCCCCCGATGCGCGGACCGTGACGACGACACTCATCACGCCTTCCACGCCGCCGCAGGAAACGCCTGCTGCCGTGCCTGAGGCAGCGGCCCCGCCCGCCAGCACAGCGCCCGCCCAGACGGCCGAAACGCCCGGTGCAATCGTTGCGCAGAAGGCTTTCCTCTATGAGGAGGGCGAAGATGCCAGCGGCTCCGGCACCGCTTCTGCGGGCAATGTGGCCTGGTCGGTTTCCGAGGAGAATGGCTCCGGCGGACAGGCCGAAACGGTGCTCGTGGCGCAGGCCCAGATTCCGGACCGGAACATCAATGTGACGCTGCGAATCAAGCCGAACACCGATTCCTCTCTGCCCGCGAGCCATCTGGTCGAGATCCAGTTCCAGCTTCCCGAAGGCTTCTCCGGCGGAGACGTCTCCAATGTGCCGGGCCTCGTGATGAAGCCGACCGAGGAAGCGCGCGGAGATGCTCTTCTGGGCGCTTCGGTGAAGGTCGCTCCGGGTTACTTCTGGATTGCGCTGTCGAGTGTTGACAGCGAGCGGGACCGCAACCTTGCCCTGATGCGTGAGCGTGGCTGGATCGATATTCCGATGCTCTACGAAAACGGCAAGCGTGCCATCTTCACCATCGAGAAGGGCACCCCGGGCGCCCGCGCTCTGGAACAGGCGATTGCCGCCTGGCAGCGCGGCTGATCCCGGCGGTTCTGCCCGGTTCCGGTCAAGCTTCAAGGCCCCGGCTGTCCATGGGTGACAGCCGGGGCCTTCGGCTTTTGTGACAGGGTGCCGCAAGTTCTTCTTGCCAAGGCGGCATTCTGGCGGCATGTTTCGGATTGGTCCGAGGGGTGCTCCGACGTGAGCTGAGATGGCGCAAAGCCGAACCCTTAGAACCTGATCCGGGTCATGCCGGCGAAGGGACGGAAACCTTTAGCCATATCCCGGATCTCCAATGTCTTGACCGGCTTGCCGGTGACGGGAGATCCCTTTGTGTCGATAGAACTTCTTTCGGGAAGGCAACCCCTTCCCTCTGCGAGCCCCGTCCGGAATGCGTTTCCGGCCCGTGCAGCCTCTGCCCTGCGCAGCATTGCGCCGGGCGTGACCGTCAGCCTGTCCCTGTTGCTGATCTGGGATCTGGCGGTGCGGCTCCTCGAAATCCCGCCCTTCATGCTGCCCGGTCCGCTGAAAGTGCTGGAGGCCTTCCAGCGCCAGAGCGGCTTCCTGCTGTATCACGCCAGTATCACCTTGAGTGAAACCCTGTTGGGTTTTGTCTTCGGCATTGCCGCCGGTGTCATGCTGGCCTTCGTCATGTGGCTGTCGCCGCTGGCACGGCGCGGGCTGCTGCCGGTGGTTCTGGTGACACAGGCGCTGCCGGTCTTTGCCATTGCCCCCATTCTGGTGCTGTGGCTCGGCTTCGGCCTTGCCTCCAAGATCGTGATGGCGGTGCTGGTTATCTTCTTTGCCGTCACCTCCACCTTCTTTGACGGCCTCAGGCGGATGGATCAGGGGCTGGTCGATCTGGCGCTGCTCTACCGCGTCAACCGCTGGCAGGAACTGCGCTATTTCCGTCTGCCGTCTGCCATGCCCGCGCTTGCCTCCGGTGTCCGGATTGCAGCGGTCTTCGCCCCCATCGGTGCCATTGTCGGCGAATGGGTCGGCGCCAAGGGCGGGCTCGCCTTCATCATGCTGCAGAGCAATGCCCGGATGCAGACGGACACCATGTTTGCCGCTCTTGCCTTGCTTGCCGCCATGGTTCTGGTCCTGCGCTTCGTTGTCGAGCGCCTGACCCGCCGCATGGTGCCCTGGCAGCGCGAGGACTGATCCCCGCGCCCGCATCTGCCGGTCAGGCTAAGGCTGGGCCGGCTCAGACTTCATCCAACACCTGTCTATTGGGAGACCCCGCATGAAACGCATTCTCGCGCTGTCGCTGGCCGCTGTTCTGGCCACTGCTGCCCCCGCTTCGGCGGCGGACAAGCTGACCGTTCTGCTCGACTGGTTCGTCAATCCGGACCACGCACCGCTGGTGGTGGCCAAGCAGAAGGGTTTCTTTGAAGCCGAAGGGCTTGATGTGGACCTGATCGAGCCGGCCGATCCGGCGATGCCGCCGAAGCTGGTGGCGGCCGGGCAGGGGGATATTGCCGTGTCCTACCAGCCGACGCTCCATGCCCAGATCAGCGAAGGCATGCCGCTGAAGTGGATCGGCACGCTGGTGGAGACGCCGCTGAACACGCTGATCGTGCTGGAGGATGGCCCCATCAAGACGCTGGCGGACCTCAAGGGCAAGAAGATCGGCTTCTCCGTCTCCGGCTTCGAGGATGCGATGCTCGGCCAGATGCTGCGCTCGCAGGGGCTTTCGATCGAGGACGTGGAGCTCATCAACGTCAACTTCGCCCTGTCGCCGTCCCTGATGACGGGTCAGGTGGATGCGGTGATCGGCGGATACCGCAATTTCGAGCTCACGCAGATCGAACTGGAAGGCAAGAAGGGCAAGGCCTTCTACCCGGAAGAGAATGGCGTGCCCATCTTCGACGAGCTGATCTACGTGGCTGCGAAGGACAAGACCGGAGACCCGCGCTATGTCCGTTTCCTCGCTGCAGTGGAGAAGGCAACGGTTTATCTGACCAACCATCCGCAGGACTCGTGGGAGGCTTTCATCGCGGCTTATCCGAACCTTGATGACGAGCTGAACCGCCGCGCCTGGGGAGACACGCTGCCGCGTTTCGCCAAGCGCCCGGCAGCTCTGGATGCCGGCCGCTATCAGCGCTTTGCCGAGTTCCTGCATGAAAACAAGCTGATCACCAGCGTGCCGCCGGTGGAGGATTATACGGCGGAGCTGCGGTGACGGCCAAGAAAACGCCTATCTATCCGTCGTCATCCCGGCCTTGAGCCGGGACCGGTGAGCCGGGGCGAAAGTTGGTTGCGCCAAGGAGCCAGAGCCGAGAGGCCTTGGCTCACCGGTCCCGGATCGCGCGGCGCGCGTCCGGGATGACGATGGAGAGGTGTTCGGGACACCTGAGTTTGCTTACCCCCCAACCTTCCCGCAGTTCACGCCGCCGCTGTTTCGAGCTGTTCGGCCCGTTCGGCGAGCCGGTCGTAGAAGGCGGTGAGTTCCGGCGGGGCGGCGTTGCGGCAGTCGGCCAGGGCGGCAGCGGCGGCTTCCGGTTTGCGGTTGTCGAGGGCATCCATCAGCTTCATGTGATGCAGCTCGAGTGTCCGGAAGGCCTCGCTGCGCCGCAGTTCCCGATCACCGATCAGCGCGAAGAGCTTCACAGGCCGGGACTTGCCCTTGAGCGGAATGGCACCAGCCTCCAGATAGGCAAGATCTGGAGCCTGCGCCCGGGTGTCTTCCGAGACGACGAGATCGGCGCCGACGCTCTTGCAGCTGGATTCGATCCGGCTTGCCACGTTCACCGCGTCACCAATCACTGAGTAGTTGAAGCGGCGCGAGGAGCCCATGTTGCCGACGCAGGCCTCGCCGGTGTTGAGGCCAATGCCGATCTGCACGGTCTGGGTCTTGAAATTGCGCGCCTTGAAGCCGAAGGCATCTTCCGCATTCAGCTGGTCCACCACGTCCAGCATCTTCAGGCTGGCCGCGCAGGCCATGGCGGCGTGGTTTTCCACCCGGACGGGCGCGTTCCAGAAGGCCATGATGCTGTCGCCGATATACTTGTCGATGGTGCCGCCATGGGCCTGGATGGCATCGCTGAGCGGGGACAGCAGTGTATTGAGGAAATGCACCAGCTCCGTCGGCGTCAGCTGTTCGGAAATGGGGGTGAAGCCGCGCACATCCATGAAGAGGATGGTCATGGGCCTCAGTTCCCCGCCCAGAACCAGCTGGTCCGGCTGCTGTTCCAGCTGGCTGACCAGATCCGGCGAGAGATACTGGCTGAAGGCCTGGCGCACGAAGCGTTTCTCCCGGTCCGTCATCACATAGAGCATGGAGGTGCCGATGGCGAAGACGACGAAGGCGGTGATCGAGGGATAGAGCCCGTCGATCAGAAGGCCGTTCTGGACGAAAAGCAGCAGGGAGCCACCGAACATCAGGACGGTGAGACAAACGGCAGCAGCGCCGGTGATCAGACCTCCGGTCAGCGGCAGAAGCGCGACAAGGACGAGGCCGGCGAGCAGAACGGCAATGATTTCCGCGCCCTCCGCCCAGTCCGGCCGGGAGAGGAAGTTGCCGGAGATGATCTGCTCTGCGGCCTGCGCGTGGATCGATACGCCCGGCACCTGCTCGCCAAGGGGCGTGGAGCGGATATCGAACAGGCCGGCGGCAGAGGTGCCGATGAAGATGATCTGGCCATCGATCAGCGGCTGCACCTTGAGATGCTTCTGCGGATCGAGAAGATCGGCGACGGAGACATAGCGCTCGGGCCGGTTCCAGTCGTAATAAACCCAGAATTCGCCGGTTTCCGTCACCGGAACCGAGAAGCTGCCCACTCTGATCCCGTTGAGTGCTCCGCCCTTGCCAGTTTCATCCGCCCGCGTGATCAGCCCGGTTGCCCCCTGCGCCACGCGAAGGGCCTCCACCGCCAGGCTGGGGAAGACTTCGGTCCCGTCAGTCACCAGCAGCGGAATGCGGCGGACGATACCGCCCGTGTCATCGGCACTCAGCGATACGCTGCCGACGCCGCTCGCGGCCTCCTGCAGGGGCAGAATGGCGCCAAGAGCCGAGGCATAGGGCGCAAGCAGGCCGGCGGGGGAGGGGCCTACATGCGCCATGCCGGCCTTCAGTTGCGGCTGCTGCGGTGTGGCGGAAGGCAAAATTGCGAAGCCCAGGATGGAGGGGGCTTCTGCGAGGGCCTCCGCAAACAGCTCATCCGTATCCGGCAGCGACTTGAGCGCGGCCTTCAGATCCGGCGAGGCAGCGATGGAGCTTTCCGGCAGGCTGAGCGCCAGCTGCCGCGGCGAGGACCGGTCGGCTTCGGCAAAGATCACGTCGAAGGCGATGGCGGCGGCATCCATGCTGTTGAGCGTGTTGACGATTTCCGCCATCCGGTCCCGTGGCCAGGGCCACTGGCCGTAGAGCGCCAGAGAGGCATCGTCGATATCCACCACCCGCACCGGGCTGTCCTGATAGCCGCGAGGGGCCAGCCGCTGATAATAATCGAAGCTCAGTTCGCGCACGGCCTGCAGAAACGGCGGGTCGATGGCACGAATGCCTGCAAGGCTGGCCAATGCCGCCAGCGTGACGAGCGCGACCCGCGCCCGCTTGCCCATAAAGTGCCCAAACCCCACGCTGATGCAGCCTCCACCCTTTGCGGCGCGTCCAGCCGCAGTCTGCCACGTTAGAAAAGCAAAAAACGGGACGCAAGTGCGCGTCCCGTTTCATCAAATGCCATTGATGCTGGAAAACAAGTCAGGCCGGAGTTGCCGTCTCCATTTCGCGGGCGCTCTTCTGCACCGCCTTCTGCACCTTTTCAAAGGCGCGCACCTCGATCTGGCGCACGCGCTCGCGGCTGACGCCGAACTCGGTGGAGAGGTCTTCCAGCGTGATCGGATCTTCCGACAGGCGGCGGGCCTCGAAGATGCGGCGCTCGCGGTCATTGAGAACCGACATGGCATTGCCCAGCAGCTTGCGGCGCATGTCCAGCTCTTCCTGGTCGGCGAGGATCGTCTCCTGGCTTTCGCTTTCGTCCACCAGCCAATCCTGCCATTCGCCGGAATCGGCCTCCGCAGCCCGGATCGGCGCGTTCAGCGAGGCGTCACCAGCCAGACGGCGGTTCATGGAGATCACGTCTTCTTCCGGCACGCCCAGTTTGGTGGCGATGGCCTGCACCTGATCCGGCTTCAGATCACCCTCTTCCAGCGCCTGGATGCGGCCCTTGAGGCGGCGCAGGTTGAAGAACAGGCGCTTCTGATTGGCGGTGGTGCCCATTTTCACCAGCGACCAGGACCGCAGGATATATTCCTGGATCGCGGCCTTGATCCACCACATGGCATAGGTGGCGAGGCGGAAGCCTTTTTCGGGCTCGAAGCGCTTGACGGCCTGCATAAGGCCAACGTTGCCTTCGGATACGACTTCGCCGAGCGGCAAGCCATAGCCACGGTAGCCCATGGCAATCTTGGCGACGAGACGCAGGTGCGAGGTTACGAGCCTTTCGGCGGCAGCAGGGTCTTCATGCTCGCGGTAGCGCTTGGCGAGCATGTATTCTTCCTGCGGTTCCAGCATGGGGAACCGGCGGATTTCGTCGAGATAGCGGCTGAGGCCGCCTTCGCCTGCCGTCAGCACCGGAATGTTCTGGGCCATGAAATGCGCCCCCTTTCCTAAAACCTTCTGCGTTCCCCTACCGGACGTCTGGCAGCACCGCTTGTGCTGCTGCTCAGGGCAAACGCTTCTATGTGGCATCCGTTCCCGGATCGCCTTCAGGTTCAAGATATAAGGAAGATCTTGCCGAAAACAGGACCGTAAAGGGGGCTGAAACCTAAAATTTTCGTAATGCTTCAAGAAGCGTGGCGAAATCCTCGGGCATCTCGCTTTCAAAATACAGCGTTTCGCCATTGACCGGATGCTCGAAGGCAAGGACGCCGGCATGCAGCGCCTGACGGGGAAACTCAAGGACAGCGCTGCGCAGGGGCTCGGGAAGCGGGTTAGCCTTGGTCTTGAAACCGGCGCCGTAAACCTGATCGCCAATGAGCGGCAGGCCGATATGGGCCATGTGCACACGGATCTGGTGGGTGCGGCCCGTCTCCAGCCGGCATTCCATCAGCGAGGCCAGCGGCGGCTGATCCACCGGGCCGAAGCGCTCGATCACCTGCCAGTGGGTGATGGCCTCACGGCCGCCCTTGCGCACCACGGTCATCTTCTGCCGGTTGCTTTCCGAACGGGCCAGATTGGCTTCGATGGTGCCGCGCAGGGCACCGGGTCCGCCCCAGACCAGGGCCAGATAGGCGCGCTCCAGCGGGCCGGTGCGGCCGTGGTCGGCAAACTGCTCCGACAGGCCCTGATGGGCAATATCGGTCTTGGCGACGACCAGAAGTCCCGACGTGTCCTTGTCGAGACGGTGGACGATGCCGGGGCGCTTGACGCCGCCGATGCCGGACAGGCTGTCGCCGCAATGGGCAATCAGCGCATTGACCAGCGTGCCGGTCCAGTTGCCCGCTCCCGGATGCACGACGAGCCCGGCCGGCTTGTCGATGACGATGAGGGCATCATCCTCGTAGACGATGTCGAGCGGGATGTCCTCGCCCTGCGGCTCGGGATCCTCCGGCTCGGGCATGGTCAGGCTCAGGCGGTCGCCCTCATGCACCTTGTGCTTGGGCTCTTCGACGGTCTTGCCGTTGACCTGCACCTCGCCACCCTTGATAAGGGCCTGTACCCGGTTGCGGCTGAGGCCTTCCAGCTTCGCGGCCATGACGGCATCGAGGCGCTTGCCTGCATCTTCTTCAGAAGCGATAAAGCCGGATGCCCCATCCAGCCCCTGCGGCGCCTGAGGAGAAGTATCGTTCATGACCAATTCCGCCTTCAAAGACCGGGATGTGGAGACCAGCACACATGAGGAGGAAGCTCCTCTGGACCCCGCCGTGCTGCGGGTTCAGACGCGCCTGCGCCGCCTCATGGCGGGCTCCACGCTGATCATGTTCGCCGGATTTGCCGCTCTCTTCGCAGTAATCGTGTACAAGGTCAATTCCGTGGGCAAGGAAAACAGCGGCGTTGCCCTGCCGGAGACGGTGAAACTGGGGGCAGGGGCCGAGGTGCTGGGCCTTTCGCCGGGGGCGGATGGCCGCCTCATCCTGCTGGTGCGGCAGGAGGGCGCGTCCCAGCTGGTGCATCTGGACGCCTCATCCGGCGAAATCCTGGGCCGCACGAAGCTGCTGGCGGAGTGAATGCTCCGGTCCGGAAGCCGGGGAAGGTGTTTTTCCCCGGCGGATCAGAACTTTGCCCTTGCATGGCTCTGCTGTTGAGCCTATATGAGCGGCCTCGCAGCACGATTGCTGCTGGCGCTCCCATCGTCTAGCGGTCAGGACGCCGCCCTCTCACGGCGGAAACAGGGGTTCGATTCCCCTTGGGAGTACCAAGCTCTTCCCTCACATGATGGATATGAGACCACACAGCGTTACGCGCTGCGTGTGGGCTTTGGCGTGTTTCATCCGGGGATGTCAGTTTCCAGACGTCAACAGCAAGGCAGGCCTCGGCCAGGTTGCCTCAGCCGAACCTCAGGCGACGACCTTCTTTTGCGGGTCTGCAGGGGCAGATGCAGGCGTTGCCGTGACGGCCGAGGGGGCTGTTGCAGCTTGGGCCGCCTGCTGCTGGCTGGCGGCGGCAGCGCTGGCACGTACGATCTTGCCGGCAAGCTGCGCCGGGCTGAGCTGCGTTGGCTGTGCCGGCTTGGCAGCTGCCTTCTTGCGCGTCTTGGCCGGCTGGGGAGCGGCCGGGGCTGGGGCTGGGGCTGGGGTTGGCCGCGCTGCGGGCGCCGCAGCCGTGCCGCCCGTCATGGCTTTGGTGATGGACTTAAGCTCGCTGCGAAGATCCTGGACCGTCGTGCTGGACGCCAGTTCGCTGCGCAGCCGCAGGTTCTCGCCGCGCACGCGGGTGAGTGCGCGCTCCTGCGCCGCCGTGCGGGCCGCCAGCCTGGCTTTCTCCGTCTCTGCCGCCTGAAGTTCGCTGTCGAGCCGTGTCATCAGCGTCTCGGGCTTTGCACCGGCCATGTCCAGATGCAGGCTCAGGCGCGCAATGTCGGCCTGGGCGGCGATCAGATCGGCTTCCTTGTCGAGAAGGCGGGCTTCCAGCTGGGCAATCGTCTTGCGCAATGCACTGCCGTCGGCATCCGGTTCCATCTGGCTGGCGAGTGCGCCGCCCCGGAAGGCCTCAAGCTGGCGCTTCATCGTGGCAATCTGCGCTTCCAGCGAGGTGATGGTGGCGAGCGCTGCTGTATCTGCCGTGCCGGTCAGTTCGGGCGCTTCGGCCTCGAAGGTCTTTTCCAGAAGGGCGGAGTAACGGGCGCCCAGTTCGGAGAGGGCGTCCTTCAGGCGGGCTGAATCGCGGCGTTCGGCCTCAAGCTGCTCCTCCAGCGCCTTGTCCTGGCGCAGCTGGGCGTGATGCTCGCGCTCCAGCGCCAGCTGGGCGGGCAGTGCGCGTCCGGCCTCGGCACGGAGCCGGGTGCTTTCTTCCTTGAGCCTTGAAAGTTCCCGCTCCAGGCGGCGCAGTTCCACGGCATGTTCGGCGCGCAGCGTGTCACGCGCGGCCATGATCTCGCGGTAGCTGGTTGGCGTGGTGGCCAGCACCGCTTCACGTGTCAGGCGCACGGCGCGTTTCCACACGGCAGACAGAACAGCAAGGCCCAGCAGACTGGCTGCCAGGAACCCCAGAAGTCCATACATTGCCGCTTCGATCACACGCCGTCTCGCTGGTTCTGAAGTCTGTTCTGCTGCCAGTTACCTTCATCAATACCGCAGCAGAAAGGGCAGGCCAAGAGGCCCGCCCTGAAAAGCTGCCGTTCAGATAACTTCCGCAGATCAGAAAGGATTCCAGGTCGGGCGCTGGGTGAATTTGAGGTAGCCCATGTTGACGCCGAGGCGGGCGCCGACGCCGGCCCGCACGGGCACGACATAGATGTTGTTATAGGCAAGCACCGTCATGCCGAAGCCGCCGACGAGATAGGCCGAGCCATTGACGCCGACATAGCGGCGGTAAATGTCCTCCACCACCGGCAGATTGTAGATCAGCATCATGACGCGGGCGCCGTCGCCGCCGAAGTCCCAGCCGATCGACGGGCCCTGCCAGAAGATCTTGTGATTGCCTGCATTGCGGGTGTAGAGGTCGCCCTCGCCGTAACGCGCACCGGCAACGATCGCGCCAGACCCTTCCTCGCCTAGAATGTAGCCGTTGGGCTCGCCATACTGGCTGATGGCCTTCTCAATGACCGAGGCAAGGCCGCCAGAGATTTCACCGAAGAAGCGATGGCCGGCGTCCAGAATTTCCTGCTGGTTATAGCTGCCGCCCGGAGGTGACCCCTGGGCCAAAGCGGCCCCTGAGCGGCCCATGAGGGCAGTACTCGCGACCGAGCCGAGCATGAAGCCCATCAACGCGCGCCGGCTGATCGGGCGGCCTTCGCTGGAGCTGGTTCCGGAAGCCTTGTTGTCTGCCATCTTGGTGTTTCTCCAAACTTAAAATTCACAGCCATGCGGCTGAAGCTATTCTCTCTTCAAAGCCTGACCTGACGCTTGCGCCGCACACGGCATGCGCGGGGGGAGAGGGGCAGGCGCCATACCGGACAAACGCGCAATCACCTTTGCAGTTCCAGGTTCATTGTCCGTGCCGCCCGTCACTGTTTTCGCTTTGCCTCACTCCGGACGTGTCCCGGTTGGAACGGAACAGGCATTTCGTAGTATGAAGACCAAGCGCTCGAATCATGGCAGCAGGACCCGAATCAATGTCAGAATTTACCTTGAATCTGACAAGGTTATGGCTTCCGGCCAAGCAATTCGCCATGGCGGCCGTTTTCTTTGCGCTCAGTGCCGGTGGTGCTCCTGCCCGCCCGGATTTCTATCTGGCCGATCCGGTCACGGCCTATGCCATTGGCGGCTATGATCCTGTCGCATTTTTTGTCGACGGCTATCCGCGGCTTGGCGACCGCCGGATCGAACTGTCCTGGCGCGGCGTGCGGTGGCTGTTCGTCAACGAGGGCAACAAGGCTGCCTTCGAGCGCGATCCGGAGGTCTATGCCCCGCAATATGGCGGCTGCGGCGCCTATGCGCTGGTGGAGGGCTATGCGACGGCAGGCAATCCGGCCATCTTTGCGGTGGTTGAGAGTCGGCTTTATTTCTTTCATACGGCGGTCAACCGCTACCTGTTCCTGACCTCTCTCGAGACCTCCGTCGAGGTGGCGGCGGCAAATGCCCTTAAAACTGGCTGTTTGCTGCCCTGAAAGGACTGCATTCCCTTGGCAGGGCCTGCTTGCCTGTGTAACGCTTTGGTACATTTTCTCGAATCATGTCTGCAGCTGGCCAGATCTGGAGCTTTGTCCGTCCATGTCCGAAATGAAAGATCTTACCTCCCTCGACCTCTCGGCCCTGGTGTCCAGCCGTATCTGTCACGACATCATCTCGCCGGTGGGGGCTATCATCAACGGGCTTGAGGTGCTGGACGAGGACGGCTCCGGCGACATGCGCGAATTCGCCATGGAACTGATCCGCAAGAGCGCGCGTCAGGCCTCCGCAAAGCTGCAGTTTGCCCGCCTTGCCTTTGGCGCGGCTGGCTCTGCCGGGGCAGAAATTGATCTGGGCGATGCCCAGTCCGTGGCGGGCGCGCTCATGGAGAACGAGAAGTCAAATCTCAACTGGCAGATTGACCGGCAGTTGATGCCGAAGAACTTGGTTAAGCTTTTGCTAAACTTGCTTCTGATCGCCAATCAATGCGTGCCGCGCGGGGGCGAGATCACCGTTTCGATGACCGGCCAGCCTGCCAGCCCGTCCTTCGAATTGACCGCAAAGGGCGTGAATCCGCGGATTCCGTTGGGCATGCAGGCGACACTGTCGGGTGAGGAGCCCGAGCGCGTCGATGCGCACTCCGTGCAGCCGATTTATACTGTTCTGCTGGCGCGTGAATGCGGCATGAAGATTGATATTGTCAAAGACGACGAGGGCGTAAGGCTTACCGCAACTCAGGTATAGAAATCACTGGCAGGAAGCTGAACCCGCTTCAGTCTATCTTAACTGTTTAGGGCCAACCTCACGACATGGACATCCCGGTCCAGCCGTCCCTTCGGGGGCGCGGAACCAGTAACTAGTCGGGTGAGTGCAGGCCATGGACGACCTCCTCAGGGAATTTCTGACCGAGACCAGTGAGAGTCTCGATGTTGTGGACGTTGAGCTCGTCAAGTTCGAGCAAGAGCCAAACAACGCGACCATCCTGGACAACATTTTCCGGCTGGTTCACACCATCAAGGGCACGTGCGGCTTCCTCGGGCTGCCGCGCCTTGAAGGGATTGCCCATGCTGCCGAAACCCTCATGGGCAAGTTCCGTGACGGCGTTCCGGTGACGCCTGAAGCGGTGTCGCTCATTCTCAGCTCGATCGACCGGATCAAGGAGATCCTGGCCGACCTCGAAGCTGCAGAAGGCGAAGAGCCGCAGGGCGATGACAGCGATCTGATCTCCGAACTGGAGCGGATGTCGATGAGCGCGCAGACACCTGCGGCCGCGGCAGCTCCGGAGCCGGAGCCGGAACCGGCTGCCGAAGACATGCCGCTGCAGATCCTTGAGCGCCCCCTGCGCCCCGGTGAAGTTTCCCTTGATGAACTTGAGCGCGCATTCCGCGAGACCGAGACCGAGGTCGAGGTTGCTGCGGTTGAACCCGAGCCCGCCCCTGCACCCAAGGCCCCGGCTGCTGCTGCACCGGCTGCCGCCGAAGCCAAGCCTGCCAAGGCCCCGCGTGCGCCTGTTGCCCGTGATGACGACGGCGAGGACAAGGCTGACAAGAAGGCTGCTGCCGGCGGCGGTGTCTCCAACCAGTCCATCCGTGTCGCGGTTGAAACTCTTGAACACCTGATGACGATGGTGTCCGAGCTGGTGCTGACCCGTAACCAGCTGCTGGAAATTGTCCGCCGTCACGAAGACAGCGAATTCAAGGTGCCGCTGCAGCGTCTGTCCAACGTGACGGCCGAGCTGCAGGAAGGCGTCATGAAGACCCGCATGCAGCCTATCGGCAACGCCTGGCAGAAGCTGCCGCGCATCGTGCGCGACCTGAGCCAGGAACTGGAAAAGCCGATCGAACTGGAAATGATCGGCGCCGAGACGGAACTCGACCGTCAGGTCCTTGAGATGATCAAGGATCCGCTGACCCACATGGTCCGCAACTCCGCCGACCATGGCCTCGAAATGCCTGCGGCCCGCCGTGCAGCCGGAAAGCCGGAAAAGGGTATCATCACCCTGTCCGCTTACCATGAAGGCGGCCACATCATCATCGAGGTCAAGGACGACGGCCGCGGTCTCGATGTCGACAAGATCAAGGCAAAGGCAATCGAGCGCGGTATTTCGACCGAAGCCGAACTCGACAAGATGACCGATGCGCAGATCCATCGCTTCATCTTTGCCGCCGGCTTCTCCACCGCCGCTGCCGTCACCAGCGTCTCCGGCCGCGGCGTCGGCATGGACGTGGTGCGCAACAACATCGAGCTGATCGGTGGTACGGTTGACCTTCGCTCCACCCCGGGCAAGGGCTCCAGCTTCATCATCAAGATCCCGCTGACGCTCGCCATCGTCTCCACCCTGATCGTCGAGGCCAGCGGTGACCGTTTCGCGATCCCGCAGCTCTCCGTGGTCGAACTGGTCCGCGTGCAGACCAACTCCGAGCACCGTATCGAACGCATCAAGGACACGCCGGTTCTGCGCCTGCGCAACAAGCTGCTGCCGCTGCTGCATCTGTCGCAGCTGCTGGGCATCTACGAGGGCGAAAACGCAGAGAAGGCCATCGACGAGGACAACGGCTTCATCGTTGTCATGCAGGTCGGCAGCCAGACCTTCGGCGTCGTGGTGGATGGCGTCTTCCACACCGAGGAAATCGTGGTCAAGCCCATGTCCTCGATGCTGCGCAACCTCAACATGTTCTCCGGCAACACCATTCTGGGTGACGGCTCGGTGATCATGATCATCGATCCGAACGGCATCGCTTCGGCCATGGCCAGCCACGCTTCCAGCGCGGTTGCCGAGCAGAACGAAGAGCAGGAAGACGCACGGAGCCGTCTCGGCGAAGGCCAGAAGCCGATCTCGCTGCTGCTGTTCCGTGCAGGGGCTCCCGAGCCGAAGGCCGTGCCGCTGTCGCTGGTCACGCGTCTGGAAGAGTTCGAGGTCTCCAAGATCGAGCGTTCCAACGGCCGCGATCTGGTTCAGTACCGCGGTGCTCTCATGCCGCTCGTCTATGTCAACGAAGGCGATCACCACAAGACGGAAGGCACCCAGCCGATGCTGGTGTTCTCCGACAGCGGCCGCTCCATGGGCCTCGTCGTCGACGAGATCGTGGACATCGTTGAAGACCGCCTGAACATCGAGGTTGGCTCGGAGCGTCCGGGCATCCTGGGCTCGGCCGTCATCAAGGACCGCGCAACCGAAATCCTCGACCTCGGCTACTACCTGCCGCAGGCCTTCGAGGACTGGTTCATGCGCAAGGAGATGGACATCCGGTCGCTGACCAAGAAGATCCTCTTCGTCGACGACTCGGCCTTCTTCCGCAACATGCTGACGCCTGTCCTCAAGGCCGCCGGCTATGACGTCACCACCTGCACCGGTCCGGACGAAGCGTTCGAACTGCTGGAGAGCGGCGTCGAGTTCCAGGCCATTGTCAGCGACATCGAGATGCCGCGTGTCAACGGCTTCGAGTTCTGCGAAGCCCTGCGCCGCGATCCGCGCTTCCGCAAGATCCCGATCCTGGCCCTGTCGGCCATGGTCACGCCTGCATCCATCGAGCGCGGCCGTCAGGCAGGCTTTGATGACTATGTGGCAAAGTTCGACCGTCCGGGCCTGATCGCGGCCCTCAAGGATGTGTTCTCTGGTGAAATGGGAGTGGCCGCATGAGTGCCGTTGACCACAATCTCGCCGGTTCCGGCAGCGACATGATCCAGTACGTCACCGTGGTGATCGGTGGTCAGCTGTTCGGCCTGCCGATTTCCCAGGTGCATGACGTGTTCGTGCCGGAAAGCGTCACCCGCGTGCCGCTGTCTGCTCCGGAAGTGGCCGGTGTGCTGAACCTGCGCGGCCGGATCGTCACAGCCATCGACATGCGCCGCCGCCTGCATCTGCCGCCACGTCAGGACGGCCAGATGATGGCTGTCGGCATCGAATACAAGCACGAATCCTACGGGCTTGTGATCGATACGGTGGGTGAGGTGTTGACCCTGTCGGCCAAGACGGCGGAGCCGAACCCGCAGAACCTCGACAAGCGCTGGTCGGAAATCTCGGGTGGTGTGCACCGCCTGGATGGCCAGCTGATGGTGATCCTTGATGTAGAGCGCCTGCTCGGGGCGATGATGAGTGAGCCCATGGCCGCTTGAGGCCATGGATGCTCAGAACCCGGGTACTATGGAGAACAGGCAGATGAAACAGTGTCTTGTAGTGGACGACTCCAGCGTGATCCGCAAGGTCGCACGCCGGATTCTTGAGGACCTCCATTTCGAGATCACCGAAGCCGAGGATGGGCAGCAGGCGCTGGACGCCTGCCGCAACCAGATGCCTGACGCCATCCTGCTCGACTGGAACATGCCGGTCATGGATGGCCTCGAGTTTCTGACCAGCCTTCGCCGCGAGCCCGGCGGCGACAAGCCTGTCGTGGTCTTCTGCACGACGGAAAACGATGTAGCGCACATTGCCCGTGCCATCCGGGCCGGTGCGAACGAATACATCATGAAACCCTTCGACCGGGAAATCGTCGAGGCGAAATTCCAGGAAGTCGGTCTGATCTAACCCTTTCACAGGGCAGCCAGGATGGCATTTGCACAGACAAATCTTACCACGGGATCGACACCAAACACCGACCCCATCCGCGTGATGGTGGTTGATGATGCGGTGGTCATCCGTGGACTTCTCGGCCGTTGGCTGGATGCGGACCCGGCACTCGCCGTCGTCGCATCGCACCGGAACGGCAAGCTGGCTGTTGATGATATTCTGCGCAGCAACCCGGACGTTGTTGTGCTTGATATTGAAATGCCGGAAATGGACGGTTTGACGGCGCTGCCGCTCATGCTGGCCAAGAAGCGTGATCTTATCGTGGTCATGGCCTCAACGCTGACGCGCCGCAACGCCGAGATCTCTCTCAAGGCGCTGTCGCTGGGTGCTGCGGACTATGTGCCCAAACCGGAGAGCACCTCGGAACTGACCACTTCGGTCGACTTCCGCCGGGAGCTTCTGGACAAGGTCAAGGCGCTCGGAGAGCGTGCCCGCCGTATCAACAGCCGCGCCCGCGTCATGCGTGCAGAAACGGCCGCTGGACGTACGGCTTCGCAGGCGCCCGTGGGCGCGCTGGCGACCCGCCCGGCACTGGCAACCCGTGCTGAAGCACCGAAGCAGGGCCTGCAGACCAAGCCCTATTCGTCGGCCCGTCCGCGCATTCTGGCGATTGGCAGCTCGACCGGCGGCCCGCAGGCGCTGCAGCAGGTCATGCGCGATATCGGCCCGGTGATTGGCGACATTCCGGTGGTTGTGACGCAGCACATGCCGCCGACCTTCACGGCCATTCTCGCCGAACACATCGGCAAGGCCGCGATGCGCCCCTCCAAGGAAGGGCAGACAGGTGATGTGCTGCAGCCGGGCCATATTTATGTGGCGCCGGGTGGCAAGCACATGATCCTGGAAAAGGACGGGGGTGCGGTAAAGATCCGCCTGACGGATGATCCTCCGGTGAATTTCTGCAAACCTGCCGTCGATCCGATGTTTGACAGCGTTGCCAAGGCCTATGGCTCGGCAACACTGGCGCTCATCCTGACGGGTATGGGCTCGGACGGCGCGAATGGCGTGAAGACCATTTCAGCCGGTGGCGGCAGCATTATTACCCAGGACGAGGCTTCCAGTGTTGTCTGGGGCATGCCTGGGGCAGCTGCCAACACGGGCCTGTGCAGCGACATTCTGCCGCTCATGGAAATTGGACCCAAAATTGTGCGCGTGTTGAAGGGGACTATCCGATGACACCGGCCGAATATGAATTCCTCAAGCGCTTCCTGAAAGAGCGGTCCGGTCTGGTCTTGTCTGATGACAAGCAGTATCTGGTCGAGAGCCGTCTGGTGCCGGTGGCGCGCAAGAATGGCATTGACGGCCTGTCTGCGCTGGTGGGCTCGCTGCAGCGCGGCGGCAACGCCATGCTGGCCAATGCCGTGGTGGAAGCGATGACGACCAACGAGTCGTTCTTCTTCCGCGACAAGACGCCGTTCGATCATTTCACCAACATCATGCTGCCGGCGATGCTGCAAAACCGTGCCAGCAGCCGCAGCGTGCGCATCTGGTGTGCGGCTGCCTCCACCGGTCAGGAACCCTATTCCCTGGGGATCTGCCTGAAGGAGAACGCGGCCAAGGTTGCCGGCTGGCGGTTCCGCATCCTCGGCACCGATCTGTCCACGGAAGTGCTGGAGAAGGCCAAGACCGGCATCTACAGCCAGTTCGAGGTGCAGCGCGGCCTGCCGATCCAGATGCTGCTGAAGTATTTCTCGCAGCAGGGTGACCTGTGGCAGATCAACCCGGATCTGCGTGCCATGATCGAGTGGCGCAAGCTGAACCTTCTGGAGAATTTCAGCCACCTCGGCGAGTTCGACATCGTGTTCTGCCGCAACGTGCTGATCTATTTCGACCAGCAGACCAAGGTGGATATCCTGCACCGCATCGCCAAGATGATGCCGGATGACGGCTTCCTCGTCCTGGGCGCCGCCGAAACCGTGGTGGGCCTGACCGATGCCTTCCAGCCGGTGCCGGGCCAGCGTGGCCTCTATCAGCTCAAGCAGGCAGCCGCAAAGCCTGCGTCCCGCTTCGCCGCCGCTGGTGCAACGTCTGCCTTCGGCCTGAAGTAATACCAATGCTCGATGAGCTTGACTCATCGAGCATTGGGTAAGCCCGTGCGGCGCTTGAGCATTTTCAAGGCGTGATGCGTCAGCATCTCAGCGCCTTGGTATAAGCTGCCCGGATATCTCTTGTGCTGATGGCCGCCCTGGTTGGGCGGCCATTTGCTTTTCGTCTTCACGATCGCGTCAGATCACGGCCTTCTGCTTGATCTCAACCTGTGGTGCTCCAGTTTGTCAGGCGAGGCTTGGCACATTCAGTCTCAGGCCATGAACGACTGATCATTTGGAGAACCGGGATGATGGATCAGCCAGTTTCATTCAATCGCCGCCATATTCTGGCCGGAGGCGCCGCGGGTCTGACAGCCGCGGGCGCAGCGGGCCTCGGTCTGGGTCTTGCGCCGCTTCGCGCGCAGGCCGCAGCACCCATGCAGACGGAAGCCCTTCTTTCCGTCTCCCGCTTCAAGGTGGGCGCCTTCGAGGTGACGGCCCTTCTGGACGGGGCTGCGGTGAGCGAGGAGCCGCAGAAGACCTTCGGCATGAATGTGCCCGCCGAAGAGTTCAACGCGGTGTCCGAGGCCAATTTCCTGCCGGTGAACAAGTTCCGCAATTCCTTCACGCCCGTACTGGTCAATACCGGTGAGCAGCTGGTGCTGTTCGATACCGGTGTGGGTGAGGGCGGACGCCCGGACCGTGGCAACATGCGTGCTGCGCTGCAGGCCGCAGGCTACAGCCCCGAGCAGGTGGATATTGTGGTGCTGACCCATATGCACCCGGACCACATCGGCGGCATGCTGGAGGGCGGCAATCCCGCTTTCCCGAATGCGGTCTATGTTGCGGGCCAGGCCGAGTATGATTTCTGGGCCGCGCAGGATCCGGCCAGCAATGGCGTGGCCAAGCTGATGGAAACCCACGTCAAGCCTTTCGCCGAAAAGATGACCTTCATTGGTGACGGTGGCGCCGTGGTTTCCGGCATCACCGGCATGGATGCTGCCGGGCATACGCCGGGCCACATGATCTACAATCTGGAATCGGAAGGCCGGCGCCTGGTGCTGACCGCCGACATGACCAATCATTTCGTCTGGTCACTGGCCCATCCGGACTGGGAAGTCCGCTTCGACATGGACAAGGCCGCCGCAGCGGAAACGCGCCGCAAGGTGCTGGGCATGATTGCCGCTGACCGGGTGGCCTTCGCCGGTTATCACATGCCATTCCCCACCGTCGGCTTTGTCGAGACCAATGGCGATGGCTTCCGGTACGTGCCGGCCGCCTATCAGCTTAACCTGTAATACCGGCGCTCGATGAGATTGACTCATCGAGCGCCGGTTAAGCCCGTGCGGCGATTGAGCATTTCCAAGGCGTGATGCGTCAGCATCTCAGAGCCTTGGTATAAGGGAATCGGCCAGATCCCGAGGAAACCCGCGTCCGGCTTCCGGGCGCGGGTTTCTTGCAATTTGCGGCTCAGATTGCAAAAGAAAAACCCCCGGCCCTGCGGACGGAGGTTCTCCTGAAGCGGATGAAGCGGGGTGGCTGTCTCAGGCAGCCACTTCCATGTCGGGTTCACGCAGCACATAGCCACGGCCCCAGACCGTTTCGATGTAGTTCTTGCCGGAGGTGGCCGATGCGAGCTTCTTGCGCAGCTTGCAGATGAACACGTCGATGATCTTCAGTTCCGGCTCGTCCATGCCGCCATAGAGGTGGTTCAGGAACATTTCCTTGGTCAGGGTCGTGCCCTTGCGCAGGGACAGGAGTTCCAGCATCTGGTACTCCTTGCCGGTCAGGTGGACGCGCTGGCCAGCGACTTCCACCGTCTTGGTGTCGAGGTTGACGCGCAGGTCGCCGGTAACGATCACGGACTGTGCGTGACCCTTCGAGCGGCGGACGATGGCGTGGATACGGGCAACCAGTTCGTCCTTGTGGAACGGCTTGGTCATGTAGTCGTCGGCGCCGAAGCCGAGGCCACGCACCTTGTCCTCAATGCCGGCAAGGCCGGAGAGGATCAGGATCGGTGTCTTGACCTTGGAGACGCGCAGTGTTCGCAGGACTTCGTAACCTGACATGTCCGGCAGGTTAAGATCCAGCATAATGATGTCGTAGTCGTACAGCTTGCCGAGGTCGATGCCTTCCTCGCCAAGATCTGTCGTGTAGACGTTGAAATTCTCGGACTTCAGCATCAGCTCGATGCTCTGCGCAGTGGCGCTATCGTCCTCAATCAACAATACACGCATGTCAATCCCCTTGTGCTGCCTATTCTGGGCAAATCGCAACAGTTCAGCCGGTGCGCGCGCTACGTAGGACTGATTGTCAACCCCGACTCACTTCGTGAATTATGGTTAACAAATTCTGATTCCCCGCAGCAAGCACCAATAGTCTGAAACTGTGAAAAAACGCCCAGTCATGTGAGAGCCCGGGCAATCTGGGCTTCCATATGCGTTAACGTTTCACATCAGGAAATCAGGCTAGCTGATTCCATTCAGACTCGTTTGACCTTACCATCACGCCCTGAAATGGCTTTCGCCTCTCAACGCTTCGTTCATTAACATTAAGCAGAGATGTAAACGTTCGGTTACCAGCGGCCCACGGATCGAGAGGAAGTTTGGTGTGAAGGCACTTTTTGCAGAGATCGAATCGTTGATGCCCGCTCAGATATGGGGCCGGGTTGTGGCGGTGCAGGGTCTGCTGGTCGAAATTGCCGGTCCCATTCACGAGATGAGCGTTGGTGCCCGGCTGGCCATCGACATTGGCGATGGCATTCCGCCCGTCTATGCCGAGGTGGTGGGCTTCCGCTCCGGTCATGCGCTGTGCATGCCGTTTTCGGGTCTCGAAGGCGTACGCATGGGGTGCCGGGCGCTTGTCGCTTCGCGTGACAGTGTCGTGCATCCGGCGGCCCGCTGGCTGGGCCGCGTCATCAACGCCATGGGCGAGCCGATCGATGGGAAGGGGCCTCTGCCCGGCGGCGAGGCGGCGAAACGTTTGCGCACCGCGCCGCCTCCGGCTGCCGACCGGGCCCGTGTCGGCCCGCCGCTGGATCTGGGGGTGAGGGCGCTCAACACCTTTATCACCTGTTGCGAAGGCCAGCGTATCGGCATCTTCGCCGGTTCCGGCGTGGGCAAGTCGGTGCTCATGTCGATGCTGGCACGCAATACGGATTGTGATGTGTCGGTGATCGGGCTCATCGGCGAGCGCGGGCGCGAGGTGCAGGAATTCATCGAGGATGACCTGGGCGAGGAGGGGCTCGCCCGCTCGGTCGTCGTGGTGGCCACGTCGGATGAAAGCGTGCTGATGCGCCGTCAGGCGGCCTATCTGGCCATGACGGTTGCGGAATATTTCCGTGACGAGGGCAAGAAGGTGCTCTGCATGATGGATTCGATCACCCGCTTTGCCATGGCGCAGCGCGAGATCGGCCTGTCCATCGGGGAGCCGCCGACCTCCAAGGGCTATACGCCGACCGTCTTCACCGAATTGCCGCGCCTCCTGGAGCGTGCCGGTCCGGGCAAGGTGGGCAGCGGTTCGATCACCGGCCTGTTCACCGTGCTGGTGGAAGGCGACAACCACAATGAGCCCGTGGCCGATGCGGTGCGCGGCATTCTGGATGGGCACGTGGTGATGGAACGGTCGATTGCCGAAAGAGGGCGGTATCCGGCCATCAATGTGCTAAAGTCAGTTTCGCGAACCATGCCGCGCTGTGTTCCGCAGGACTATCTCCCGGTGCTGCGCAAGGCCAAGGCGCTGATGGCGACTTTTGCGGACATGGAAGAACTCATTCGCCTTGGTGCCTACCGGCGCGGGTCGGACCCCTTGGTGGACGAGGCGATTTCACGTCATGATGCGCTTGAGACATTTCTGACACAGGGCAAGGGCGAGGCGACGCCTCTGGATGAGGGCTACATGCAGCTTGCCAACCTTTTGGAAATGACTCCGGGTTAGAGTGCGCCTTGTAAGGGGAGTACCGAGTAATGAAGTCCCGAGAAAGCCTCATTCGTCTGAAGCGGTTCCAGGTGGACGAGAAGCGCCGCCAGGTTACCCAGATTGAATCGATGATCGCCGAATTTCACCGCATGGCGGATGAACTCGACGACCAGATCCGGACCGAGCAGGAGCGTGTCGGCATCACCGACGTCACGCATTTTGCCTATCCGACCTTTGCAAAGGCCGCGGCAACGCGGCGCGACAATCTGCGCAACTCCGCGCATGAGCTGGATGACCAGCTGGAAAAGGCCCGCGACGAGCTGAGCGAAGCGATTGAAGAGCTGAAGAAATTCGAGCAGCTCGAAGAGCGCGACCATCAGCGGGAGCGGGAAGCGCAGGAGCAGGCAGAGCAGGATCAGCTGGATGAAGTTGCAGGACGCGTACGCGCCCGCTGACCGGAATTTTCAGAACGGACACGGGGCTCGCGTGGATGCGCGGGCCTCGTGCCGTTTCAGCATGCACTGATGTGCTGTCCGCAGGTCATGATGATGGGGTTTCGGAAGGCGGTCGGCGCGGACGGTGTGCTGCAAAGTCGCTGCGGGCACGCTTGCGTTCCAGCTCGCTGGGGGTCTCGCTCGCAAAGCGTTCGATGAGGGCTTCTGCATGATCTGGCTGGATATGCATGTGCTTGGAGCGCGCGCGGACAAGATGGGCGAAGCTTGAGACGGACAGCCCGGCGAGGCGGGCGAAGTGCAGCAGCCTGTCACCTTCGACGCTGAACACGGCGGAGCGTACATGCGCTTTGTGGGTGTTGCAGGCCAGGGCGATGAGATCGGCTGCATTGGTCAACCGGTCATCTTCGAGCATGAGCAGAATGACATCGTCCAGCAGGGCGGAGCCGAGGGTGATGGCGCGCCAGAGCCGGCCGGTGTTGGATGTGTCCAGAAGCGTTCCCAGTTTGCGCCGGATCTTGCGCCGGCGGGCGATTCCCTCCAGATCTTCGGCTGTCAGCTTGCCGGCTGCCAGTTCTTTCAGGCGCTCCTGGGTTTCCTTGCCGACGAAAGGGATCAGGCTGCGGCAGATGCGGGGTGTCAGGTCGGCGCGCAGCGTCATTTCTTCCCTCAGCGCAGCATCATCCTGGGCAGCTTTCGCAAGGCTCGCCAGTGCGCCTTCCGAGAGCCTGATGCGGCGGTTGCCCGCCAGGCGGCGCCAGACCCGGACCTGACCGCGCCGGACCAATGTGTCTGACACGTCCGCCGGCAGATCACCGCGCCGGGTCATGCATTCAAGGTGATCTTCCCCGAGATCCTCTGCAAGGGTGGCCAGTTCCTGCGGGCCAAGGGCCGGAGAGTGTTCCAGAACCGGGCGGGCGACCTGAAGCTCGTCCTGCGCCAGCCGGACTGCAAGCCCGGTGGGGGTTCCTGCAAAGGGACCGATCTTTTCCGCAAGGCGCACGCGGTCGTCCAGCGGGCTGTCGTCGAGCAGGCGCTGAATCACCTGGTCGAACAGCTGCAGTTCCTCGACGGAGTTTTGGTCTGCCCGAAGCAGTAAAATGTCTGCCAGCTTCTGCATCAGCTCGAGGCGAGCATCCGCAGAAGGGTTCATGGCTAGACTAATCAGCTCTTCGGCCATGATTTTTCCGTCTGTTTCCAGGGGCAATTTAGTGTTCTTACTGTTAGCAAAGGGTTATCAGCCTGCCTTGAAGGTCCTGACCTTTTCTGGACGGCAGATCGTCTCAGTCAAGGGAATTCCGGGATTGCCTAATCCGGTTGCCTGCACGGAAAAACTCCATCTGCTGCCTCTGTCATGCTGCCAGTCTGGATATTGCCGTATTGTTTGCTATGACTTAGCGCATGAGATGCACAACAGCCCGACTCACAGCTTCGCTCGGCCGCTTTTGCGGTCCCCTGTTGGCCGTTCTGTTGGCGGCTGCGGCGCTTAGCCCGGTTGCTGCACAAAATGGCGCTCCGCTGAGCGTGCCTGCGGCCCAGCAGGATCAGCCGCAACTGCAATCCCGGCCAGCTTCCGAGGCTTCGAGGCCGGGGCAAACTCCGGCCCAGACATCAGCGCAGTCCAGTCAGGCTTCCGGATCGCAGGGGGCGCCTCAGGCCCAGGCACAAGGGGCGCAGCAGGCGGGCGCGGCCGCCGTCACTACGGCGGCCGGTGAGCGGCAATCTATGACCGAGGCCCGTGATGCACTGGTCAAGGTGCTGCAGGATCCCGCTGGCCGGGCGGCGCTGATCGGGCTTCTGGAAGGGCTGGGGCAGGCGGAACAGGCAGGCGGTGCTGCTTCCGGTGCTTCGAATGGTGCTGCCGCACCTGCGGCGCCTGCTGCAGCCGAGCCGCAGGATGACACCTTTGCGGTCAGGGTAGGGGCCTACACCAAATATGTGATCGACGACTTCATCAATGTTGCCGAGCGCATGACGATTTCCCTGCGGGGGTTTCACTTGCTCGCGACCGGAGAAGTGACGGTCAAATGGGACCGAATCCGCCACACCGCGCTTGAGTTGCTGGTTGTTTTTGCCTGCGCTTTCGCCGTTTACTGGCTGCTGCGGCAGTTTGGCCGCCCGGTGGCCGACAGGCTCGAGAAGCAGGCAGGGCAGCGCGGCTGGCTCTGGCGCGCAGGCCTGCTGCTGTTGCTGGCATTGGCAGACGTGGTGGCCCTTCTGCTGGGGGCCGTGGCTGGTTATGCGGCGGCGCTGATCCGGCTTGGGCCGTTGCAGAGCGGCCTTTCCCTGTTTGAGACGCTGGCGCTCAATGCCTTTGTGATCACCGGGCTTGCCCGGCTGGCTCTTCGCATCACCTTTTCACCTGCGCGCGAAAAGCTGCGCCTGCTGCCGATGTCCAATACACATGCGCGCTACTGGTCGCGGCGGCTGGGATTTGTGGTGTCATTCCTTGGCTATGGGGTGATGCTGGCGGTGCCTGTGGCAAACCTGACGATTTCGATCGCAGTGGGCAATGCCTTGCGGGTTCTGGTCGTGCTGCTGGCAACGGCGATTGCGGCCATCATCGTCCTGGTCAACCGCAATGATGTCAAAACCTCCATGGCGGCCTATGCCCATTCGCTGGAAGGGGAAATCGGGCGCCATGCCTTGCTCGCACTCTCCCGAGTGTGGGCGCCGCTGGCCCTGCTCTACATCCTCGTGGTGTTCGGCATCTGGATCACCCGGCCGTTCGAGGCGACCCGTGTGGTGGTGACCGGCACCGGCCTGACCATGCTGACGGTGCTTGGCGCCATGCTGCTGTCGCTGATGATGACAAGGGCCATTTCCGGAGGCATCCGCCTGCCGGAGGACCTGAAGGAGACGTTGCCCGAGCTGGAGGGCCGGGTGAACCGGTTCATTCCTCATGTGCTGCAGGTGCTGCGGGTGCTGGTTGGCCTGCTGGCGGGTGCCATCCTGCTGCAGGTCTGGTCGGTGCTGGATGTGACTGGCTGGCTCTTTGAAGGGGCCGGCGGCGGACTGATGGGCCGTCTTACCTCGGCCTTGGTGATTGTGCTCATCTGCTTCGGTATCTGGCTGGCGGTCATGTCCTGGACGGATCTGCGCCTCAAGGGCCGGAATGATTCCATCATTTCGTCGCGCGAGCGGACCTTGTTCCAGCTGTTCCGCAATGCCTTCACGGTGATCGTGATCATCATGGCTGCCCTGCTGGCCTTGTCGGAACTGGGCGTCGACATCGGCCCGCTGATCGCTGGTGCCGGTGTTCTGGGCCTTGCTGTTTCCTTCGGTGCGCAGACCCTGGTGAAGGACATCATCACCGGTGCCTTCATCCAGATCGAGAATGCCATCAATGAGGGCGATGTGGTCACCGTCGCCGGGATTACGGGTTCGGTGGAACGGCTGACCGTGCGCTCCGTGCGCATGCGCGATGTGAACGGCACCACACATATCATCCCGTTCTCGTCGGTCGACATGGTGTCGAACTTCATGCGCGACTTCTCCTTCCATGTGGCGGAGATCGGCGTTGCCTACAACACGGATATTGCCAAGGCGAAGGCGGCGATGAAGGAGGCGTTCGACCGGCTGAAAGGTCTGCCGGCCGGCGGCAGCATCATCGGCGATCTCGACATGCACGGTGTCACGGCCTTCGGTGATTCCGCCATCACATTGCGTGCCCGCATCAAGACCTTCCCCGGCGCCCAGTGGGCTACGGGACGCGCCTATAACGAGCAGCTCAAGATTGCCTTCGACGAGCATGGCATCGAGATTCCGTTCCCGCAGGTCACCTATCATGTGGCCGACGGACGCCCGCCGATGCTGACGCAAGAGGATCAGTCCAAGGGTAGCGGGCCCGGATCTGCCTCTGCGACGTAGCGCCTTCGCACAAGATTGCCCTGGCCTGCCGTGCTGTGCCGGGTGCAAAACCGGCTGGCCATAATTTTTGTACAAATGGTCAAAGTCTTCTATGTGCGGTCAACCGTGGTCTGTCAGACTAACGAATAATACGACTTATTCGTGTGGCTTGATGTTGGTGTGTGTTCGATTTTTTTCTTTTTTGACTCTTGGCTGCCCTCCGGATCCGAAAGGAACTCGGGATCGTTTTTCATATATTGGCTTCAGTTTAGCTTTGTCTTTTTGTTCTGCGGAGAGAATTGGAAAAATCCTTCCAGATCCGCGGAGAAGAAGAAATAATTTGGCGGTTGATTTCAGGCCAAAAAGCGGCCTTATTTCGCTCAAGGCCGTGTTCCAGCCCGCCAAACATTAACGGCGGGGTCGCGGCCCTTTCATCAAAGGGGAGAACAGTTTGATGATGATGCGTAAAACCCTCAAGGCTGCGCTTCTGGGTGCAACCCTCATTGGCGTTGCTGCAACCGGCGCGCAGGCAAAGACGCTGGTCTATTGCTCCGAGGGCTCTCCGGAAGGCTTCGACCCGGCACTCTACACGTCCGGCACCACGTTCGATGCGTCCTCCAAGACCGTCTACAACCGTCTCGTCCAGTTCAAGCCGGGCACCACGGAAGTTGTTCCGGGCCTCGCCGAAAGCTGGTCCGTATCCGACGACGGGCTGGAATACACGTTCAACCTGCGCAAGGGCGTGAAGTTCCACACCACCGACTATTTCACCCCGACGCGTGAGTTCAACGCTGACGACGTTCTGTTCTCCTTCAACCGTCAGGGCCAGAAGGACAACCCCTGGAACCAGTACACCGCTGGCGCTTCCTGGGAATATTATGACGGCATGTCCATGCCGGAGCTGGTGAAGGAAATCGTCAAGGTCGACGATTACACCGTGAAGTTCGTCCTGACCCGTCCGGAAGCGCCGATGATGGCGAATCTGGCCATGGACTTCGCCTCGATCCTCTCCGCCGAATATGCCGAGCAGCTCGACAAGGCCGGCACCCGGGATCAGCTGAACCAGCAGCCGATCGGCACCGGCCCGTTCGCCTTCGTCGGCTACCAGAAGGATGCGGTGATCCGCTATCAGGCTTTCGCCGACTACTGGGACGGCAAGCAGCCGGCCGATAACCTCGTCTTCGCCATCACCACGGATGCGGCCGTGCGCCTGCAGAAGCTGAAGGCCGGCGAGTGCCATGTGATGCCTTATCCGGCCCCGGCCGACATTGAGGCCATCAAGGCAGATGCCAACCTGCAGCTGATGGAACAGGAAGGCCTGAACATCGGCTACCTGGCCTACAACACCCAGGTGGCGCCGTTCGACAAGCCGGAAGTGCGCAAGGCACTCAACATGGCGATCAACAAGGACGCCATCATCTACGGTGTGTTCCAGGGCTCCGGCCAGAAGGCCACCAACCCGATCCCGCCGACCATGTGGTCCTACAACACCTCCATCCAGGACGATCCGTACGATCCGGAAGCGGCCAAGAAGATGCTTGAAGAAGCAGGTGTGACGGATCTGAGCATGAAGGTCTGGGCGATGCCGGTGCAGCGTCCCTACAACCCGAATGCCCGCCGCATGGCGGAGCTGATCCAGGCTGACTTCGACAAGATCGGCGTCAAGGTCGAGATCGTTTCCTACGAATGGGCCGAGTACCTGAAGCGCTCGAGCGATGTGCAGCGCGATGGCGCCGTGCTCCTCGGCTGGACCGGTGACAACGGCGACCCGGACAACTTCCTGGCCGTTCTGCTGGGCTGTGACGCTGTGGGCGGTGCAAACCGTGCCCAGTGGTGCAACCAGGACTTCGACGCGCTCGTGAAGAAGGCCAAGACCGTCTCCACCAAGGAAGAGCGCACCAAGCTTTATGAAGAAGCTCAGGTCGTCTTCAAGGAGCAGGCTCCGTGGGCAACCATCGCTCACTCCGTCGTGTTCATGCCGATGTCGAAGAATGTCTCCGGCTACGTCATGGATCCGCTCGGCGGCCATTCCTTCGTTGGTGTCGACATCGCTGAATAATCGGTGACACTCGCGGGGCAGCGGAGCCAACTGGCGCCGCTGCCCTTTGCTGTTCCCGGGTGGCGGCGCGCTGGCTCAGCCAGGCGTGCCGCTGCCCCTCATCCGGAACCGGACCATGATACGATTTCTCCTGAGCCGTCTCGGCCTGCTCATTCCGACCTTTCTCGGTGTGACGCTGATCTCCTTCAGCTTCATCCGCCTGCTCCCGGGTGATCCGGTTGAGCTTCTGGCAGGGGAGCGCGGCATTGATCCCGAGCGCAAGGCGCTGATTTTCCAGCAGCTGGGCTTCGACAAGCCACTGTGGGAGCAATATCTCGACTTCCTCGTCAAGATTTTTCACGGCGATCTGGGCGTCTCTTTCGCCACCAAGAAGCCGATCCTGACCGAGTTTCTGCAACTCTTCCCCGCGACGGTGGAACTTGCCTTCTGCGCCATTCTCATTGCCGTGCTGCTGGGCATCCCGCTTGGCATCTTCGCGGCAGTCAAGCGCGGCACGGTGGCCGATCAGACCATCATGGGCACCGCGCTCGTCGGCTATTCCATGCCGATCTTCTGGTGGGGTCTGCTGCTGATCATCCTGTTCTCGGTGACACTGCAGTGGACACCGGTTTCGGGCCGCATCTCGCTGATGTATTTCTTCCCGCAGGTGACCGGCTTCATGCTGATCGACAGCCTGCTGTCCGGGCAGAAGGGCGCGTTCCTGTCTGCCGTCCGCCATCTGATTCTTCCCTCGATTGTGCTGGCGACCATTCCGCTGGCCGTTATCGCCCGGCAGACCCGCTCGGCCATGCTGGAAGTCATGGGTGAGGATTATGTGCGCACGGCCCGGGCCAAGGGGCTGCCGCCGCTGCGGGTGATTGGCCTGCATGCGCTGCGCAACGCGCTGATCCCCGTCATCACCACCATCGGCCTGCAGGTAGGTGTCCTGCTGGCAGGCGCGATCCTGACCGAGACGATCTTCTCCTGGCCCGGCATTGGCAAGTGGCTCCTCGATAGCGTTCTTCGAAGAGACTACTTCGCCGTACAGGGAGGGCTGCTGCTGGTTTCTGGCATCATCATGCTGGTGAACCTGATCGTTGACGTGCTTTACGGGCTCATCAACCCGCGTATCCGGCACAACTGAGCGCGGAGGAAAAACCATGACAAAAACCTCAGAGGCCGCACCCGTTTCGGCCGAGAAGCTCGCCCAGGAAAGCCGCAACGCCACCCGCGCCATGCTGGCCGAATTCTGGTACTATTTCTCCCAGAGCCGCGGTGCCGTCATCGGCCTGGCCGTGTTCGCACTCGTGGTGCTGATGGCGATTTTCGCGCCGCTCATCGCCCCGCATGCGCCGCAGGTGCAGTACCGCGACAGCTTCCTCGTCCCGCCGGCCTGGGTTGAAGGCGGCGATTGGCGCTTCCTGCTCGGTACCGATGCCGTGGGGCGTGACATCCTTTCAAGGCTTATCTTTGGTGCGCGGTATTCTTTGTTTATTGGCGCGCTGGTGGTGACCATCGCTTCCTCTGGCGGGATCGTGCTTGGCCTTGTTGCCGGCTATGCCCGTGGTGCCGTCGATACGTTCATCATGCGCGTGATGGATATCATTCTGGCGTTTCCGTCCCTGCTGCTGGCGCTGGTTCTGGTCGCGATCCTTGGGCCCAGCTTGACCAATGCGATGATCGCCATTGCCCTGGTGCTGCAGCCGCATTTCGTCCGCCTCACCCGTGCGGCGGTCATGGCCGAGCGCAACCGCGATTATGTGGTGGCGGCGCGCGTGGCCGGGGCAGGGCACTTGCGGCTGATGTTCAAGACCATCCTGCCGAATTGCGTTGCGCCGCTGATCGTGCAGGCAACGCTCTCCTTCTCCAACGCCATTCTCGATGCGGCCGCCCTCGGCTTCCTCGGCATGGGCGCTCAGGCTCCCACCCCGGAATGGGGCACGATGCTGGCGGAGGCGCGGGAATTCGTCACGCGCGCCTGGTGGGTCGTCACCTTCCCCGGTCTTGCCATCCTCATCACGGTTCTGGCCATCAACCTGGTCGGCGACGGTCTGCGTGATGCGCTCGATCCCAAGCTGAAGCGGAGCTAAGCCCATGGCGCTACTTGAAATCCGCAACCTCCGGGTCGAGTTCGACACCGCCAAGGGCCCGTTCCGCGCGCTGGACGGCGTGGACTATACGGTCGAGGCCGGTGAAGTGCTGGCCATCGTCGGCGAGTCCGGTTCGGGCAAGTCGGTTGCCATGCTGGCCACCATGGGGCTTCTGCCGGACACGGCCACCATCACGGCGGACAAGATGGAGTTTGAAGGCCGCGACATGCGCAAGCTCTCGGCTGTTGAGCGGCGCAAGGTCATCGGCAAGGACATCTCCATGATCTTCCAGGAGCCGATTGCCAGCCTCAACCCGTGCTTCACCGTCGGCTTCCAGCTCAATGAAGCGCTGAAGGTGCACACGGATCTTTCCGGCAGCGCCCGCAAGGCCCGCGTGCTGGAACTGATGAAGGCGGTGGGCATTCCCGAGCCGGAGCGCCGGGTCAATTCCTTCCCGCACCAGATGTCGGGCGGTCAGTGCCAGCGCGTGATGATCGCTATGGCCATCGCCTGCGCCCCGAAGCTGCTGATCGCCGACGAGCCGACGACGGCGCTCGACGTGACGATCCAGAAGCAGATCCTCGATCTCTTGATGAAGCTGCAGAAGGACAGCGGTATGGCGCTGATCATGATCACCCATGACATGGGTGTCGTGGCCGAAACCGCCGACCGGGTGATCGTGCAGTATCAGGGCCGGAAGATGGAGGAGTCCGATGTGCTCTCCCTCTTCGAGGCGCCCAAGCACCCCTACACCCGTGCGCTGCTGTCGGCGCTGCCGGAAAACGCCACCGGCGACCGGCTGCCGACCGTGAGCGACTTTGCCAAGACCTTTGCAGCGCAGGAGGCCGGCGCATGAGTGACGCAATCCTCAAGGTGCGCGATGTCACGCGCGAATATGTCATCGGCGGCGGCCTGTTTGCCAAGCCTCGCGTGCTGAAGGCGGTGAAGGGCGTCAGCTTCGATGTGGAGCGCGGCTCCACCCTTGCCATCGTCGGCGAGAGCGGCTGCGGCAAGTCCACCCTTGCCCGCATCCTCACCATGATCGACCCTCAGACCTCCGGCTCCATCGAGATCGACGGCCTGTCCATCGACATCGCCAGGACCGGCATCTCCCGCGAAATGCGCCGCAAGGTGCAGATCGTGTTTCAGAACCCCTATGGCTCGCTGAACCCGCGCCAGAAGATCGGCCACGTTCTGGAAGAGCCGCTGCTGCTCAACACGGATATGTCCGCTGCCGAGCGGCGTGATGCGGCGCTGTCCATGCTGGAAAAGGTGGGGCTGAAGCCGGAGCATTACGGTCGCTATCCGCACATGTTCTCCGGCGGCCAGCGCCAGCGCGTGGCCATTGCCCGGGCGATCATGCTGAAGCCCAAGCTCCTGGTGCTGGACGAGCCGGTCTCCGCGCTTGACCTCTCCGTTCAGGCGCAGATCCTCAACCTGCTGAAGGATCTGCAGGACGAGATGGGCCTCACCTATGTGTTCATCAGCCACGACCTGTCGGTGGTGCGTTACCTCGCCGACAAGGTGATGGTGATGTATTACGGCGAAGTGGTGGAATACGGCACCCGTGAAGAGGTGTTCGACAACCCGCAGCACGAGTATACCCGCACCCTCTTCGGGGCGACGCCGAAGGCCGATGTGGACAGCATCCGCGCCCGCCTCGCGGCCAAGGCTGCAGCCGCCTGAAGCAGAACTCATTCAGGATATGCCCCGCGAGGCCGCCGGCCGGTCTCGCGGGGTTTTTGTTTTCGAGCCTTGGTGATGCGGTAAAAACCCGCTATTGCCTTGAGCGAACGAAACGGGAATCGCACGGATGCTCTGGTCGCCTCAGCAGGAAAAGGCCTTGTCGGATGCCGCGCGCTGGCTGAAGCGCGGGGACAAGCAGGTGTTCCGCCTTTTCGGCTTTGCCGGAACGGGCAAGACGACGCTGGCCCGCCATCTGGCGGAAGGGATTGATGGCGATGTGTGCTTCGGCGCCTTCACCGGCAAGGCTGCGCATGTGCTGCGCCAGAAGGGCTGCACGGATGCCGGCACCATCCACTCGCTGATCTACCGGCCGCGTGCGGCCAAGGAAGAGGAGATCGTCGAGGAGGGCGAGGACAGCGGTCCGCAGTTTGCCCTGAAGCGCGACAGCGATGCGGCGCGGGCGTCCCTCATCGTCATCGACGAATGTTCCATGGTGGATGAGGATCTTGGCCGCGATCTTCTGTCCTTTGGCACGCCGGTGCTGGTGCTGGGAGATCCGGCGCAGCTGCCGCCGGTGAAGGGCGGTGGCTATTTCACCGAGGCCGAGCCGGACGTGATGCTGACCGAGGTGCACCGGCAGGCGCAGGACAATCCGATCGTGCGCATGTCCATGACGATCCGCGAGGGTGGCAGCCTTGATTACGGCACCTTCGGCGCCAGCCGCATCATCTCCCGCCGGGAGATCGACAAGGAACAGATCCTGGCCGCCGATCAGGTGCTGGTCGGCACCAACCGCACCCGCCGCCTTTACAACAACCGCATCCGCGAGCTGAAGGGCTTCCTCCAGCCCATGCCCGCCGTTGGCGACAAGCTGGTGTGCCTCAGAAACGACAAGACCCGGGGCCTGCTCAACGGCGGTCTGTGGCAGGTGAAGCGGCAGAAACAGTCCAAGGGCAACACCCTGCGCTACGACATCATGCCCGAGGACGAGCCGGGCAAGCAGTCGGTGGAAATCAAGGTCATGCCTGCGCTCTTCGAGGAAGGCGCGGAGCAGATCCCCTACGCCCTGCGGCGCAAGTCCGACGAATTCGATTTCGGCTATGCCCTCACCGTGCACAAGGCCCAGGGCTCGCAATGGGACCGCGTCGTCCTCTTCGACGAAAGCTTCGCCTTCCGCGAGCACCGCGACCGCTGGCTCTACACCGCCGTCACCCGCGCAGCGGAGAGCATTACCGTGGTGCGGTGAAGGGGCGGCAATCCGTAAGTGCCACTCCCTGTGTGAAACCCTGCATTTCCGTGGACTGTGGCGGGGTGTCTCTTTATCGCCGCCTTTGCGGGCTCTATCGTCCGCGCTCCCTTGCCGGACTGCGGAAGGCAGGGGCTATCCGATCAATTTGCGATGGAACGACCCCATGTCCGATCTTTCCGACCTGAGCCCCGAGACCCCCGGCTTTGCCGCCACGCCTGCTTCCGGCAAGAAGGCGCAGGTCTCCCCCGAAGTGGCGCTCAGGATTGCGCGGCGGATTGCGGAGGAGATCGGCTGTCAGCCGAACCAGGTCAATGCCACGGTGCAGATGCTGGATGAGGGTTCGACGGTGCCCTTCATCGCGCGCTACCGCAAGGAAGCGACCGGCGGGCTGGATGACACCCAGCTGCGCAAGCTGGAAGAGCGGCTGATCTATCTGCGCGAGATGGAAGACCGGCGCGCCGCCATCGTGCGGTCGATTGATGAGCAGGGCAAGCTGACGGACGAGCTGGCGCTGAAGATCGCGCAGGCCGACACCAAGGCGGTGCTGGAAGATCTTTATCTGCCTTTCAAGAAGAAGCGCCGCACCAAGGCGCAGATTGCCCGCGAGGCGGGGCTGGAGCCGCTGGCCGATGCGCTGCTCACCGATCCGCGCAAGGTGCCGGAAACGGAAGCTGCCGCCTTTGTCAGCGAGGAAAAGGGCGTGGCCACGGTGAAGGACGCGCTGGATGGCGCACGCCAGATCCTGATGGAGCGCTTCTCCGAAAACGCCGAACTGGTCGGCCGTCTGCGCGAGTATCTGACCGCCAAGGGCGTGGTCGTCTCCAAGGTCATCGACGGCCAGCAGGAGCCTGGCGCCAAGTTCGCCGATTATTTCGATTATTCCGAGAGCTGGGCCAAGATCCCCAGCCACCGGGCACTGGCGCTGTTCCGGGGCCGCAACGAGGGTGTGCTTTCCGTCGAGCTGACGGTGGACACCGATGTGACCGAGGGGCTGAAGCCCGTCGAGCGCATGGTGGCGCATGCCGCCGGCATTTCCGAGCAGGGCCGCCCAGCGGATAAGTGGCTGATGGATGTGGCGCGCTGGGCCTGGAAGGTGAAGCTGGCGCTGCACCTTGAGCTTGACCTGATGGGTGACCTGCGCGACCGGGCCGAGGAAGAGGCCATTCAGGTGTTCGCCCGCAACCTCAAGGACCTGCTGCTCGCCGCTCCCGCTGGTGCCCGCGCCACGCTGGGGCTGGACCCGGGCATCCGCACGGGCGTGAAGGTGGCGGTGGTGGATGCCACCGGCAAGCTGGTGGAGACGGCCACCGTCTATCCTTTCCAGCCGAAGAACGACATGGCCGGGGCCCGCAACACGCTGCTGGCGCTGATCGCCCGCCACAAGGTGGGGCTGATCGCCATCGGCAACGGCACGGCAAGCCGCGAGACCGACCGTCTGGCGGCAGAGGTCCTGGCAGATATTCCCGTCGCGGCGCGGCCCATCAAGGTCATCGTCAACGAGGCGGGGGCTTCGGTCTATTCGGCCTCGGAACTGGCGGCCAAGGAAATGCCGGATGTGGATGTGTCCCTGCGCGGTGCGGCCTCCATCGCCCGCCGCCTGCAGGACCCGCTGGCCGAGCTCGTCAAGATCGAGCCCAAGTCCATCGGCGTCGGCCAGTATCAGCATGACGTGAACCAGACCCGTCTGGCCCGTGCACTCGATGCCGTTGTGGAAGATGCGGTGAACGCGGTGGGTGTGGATCTCAACACCGCCTCGCCTGCGCTGCTCGCCCGCATTTCAGGCCTGGGCGAAAGTCTTGCCAAGGCCGTGGTGGAACACCGCGACAGCATCGGCTGCTTTACCAGCCGCAAGCAGCTGATGGATGTGCCGCGCCTTGGCGCCAAGGCCTTCGAGCTTTGTGCCGGTTTCCTGCGCATCCGCGATGGCAGCAATCCGCTCGATTCCTCCTCCGTGCACCCGGAAGCCTATCCGCTGGCCGAGCGCATCGTGAAGGCCTGTGGCCGCGATGTGCGCCAGATCATGGGCGACAGCGCCTTCCTGAAGACGCTGAATGCGGCGCAGTTCACCGACGAGCGGTTCGGCCTGCCGACCGTGCGCGATATCATCGCCGAGCTGGAAAAGCCGGGCCGCGACCCGCGCCCGGAATTCAAGACTGCAACGCTGCTGGATGGCGTGGAAGAGATTTCAGACCTGCGCGTGGGCATGAAGCTGGAAGGCACGGTCACCAACGTCACCAATTTCGGCGCTTTCGTCGATATCGGCGTGCATCAGGACGGCCTTGTCCACGTGTCGCAGCTGGCCGACAAGTTCGTCGATGATCCGCACAAGGTGGTCAAGGCCGGTGATATCGTCTCGGTGACGGTGCTGGAGGTGGATGCCAAGCGCAAGCGCATCTCCCTGACCATGAAGAAGGCCGCCGATTATCAGGCCGCGCGCGAGCGGACCAGCCAGGATGGCCCTCGTGATCCGCGTGGCCCCCGTCCCGGCGGTGGTGCCCCGCGTGGTGGCGGTGCCCCCCGTGGTGGCGGGGCTCCGGCCCCGGCCAGCGGCGGCAACAGCGCCATGGCCGCAGCTCTCGCTGCTGCGATGAACCGCAAGGGCAAGTGAGCGGGGGCTGATTTTCCGAGGGGGCCGGCTTGAGGGGGCTTCAAGGCTTTCGGTCAGGCACCAACTCCTCTCCCCCTCAAGAGGGGAGAGGGCGCGCTGCGGCAAAAGGAGAGTGCCCTCCGCCCGAGCTCTCACGCAAAACGGGGCGGAGGGATAGGGTCAGTGGCTGATGCCGCTGCCGCCGGTGATGGCGATGGTGTAGGGCTGGCCTTCCACCGGGATTTCGCCGGTCTGCTTCAGGTCAGCGGTGCTGATGAGGCGCAGGAGGCCCTTGTTCGGATCGGTCATCACCACTGTATCACCGGCCACGGCAAGGCGCGGGCGCGGATCGCGCCAGTGGCCGTCCATGCTGTAGGGCTCGCTCACCTTGCCGGAGGCTTCGATCTCGCCTGACAGGATGTTCAGGCGGTGCAGCGTGCCGTCTTCGGTCAGCACATAGGCTGCCTGCGGCTTGGCCGGATCCAGCACGAAGTCCACCCGGCGGAAGGGCAGGGTGATACGGGTGAAATGCGGCGCATCGGCCGGGTCCACCACAACAAGGCCGTCAGCGCCATAGTTGCCGAGGAAGGCCTGCATGCCCTTCACGCCCAGCAGCGTGCCGGTCTTGCCCTTCGGGAAATCGGCAGGATAAGGCAGGAGCGAGAACTCGGGCTTTGCCTTGTCCGTCTTCACCGTCAGGACGCCGTCTTCGCAGCCTGCCGCCAGATAGGCGCCGGAGAAGGCCTCGCCATGAATGCCGGGGCAGGAGGCCAGGTCCGACACCGGTTTGCCATCGGCGGAGAAGGCCTGCAGCCCAAGTCGCGGCAAGCTGGAGGCGCCTTCCGGCTTTTCCTTGGCCGAAACAGTTGAGAGCACGTAGTCGCCGAAGACGGCGACGAAGCCATGGTGCGCAATCTCCTGCGGGAAGTCACGCATCTGCGGATCGCCGCCAAGAAGGCCCTTCACATCGGCAAGTGTGGCCTTGGCATCCTTGTCGAAGTTGATGGCCAGCACGCCGGAATGCTCCACCACATGCACCGGATTGCCGCCCTCCATGGAGGCGCTGAGCAGGGCCGGGTCGCTGACCTCAAGGTCGGCATGGTCGCCGTGGCTTTCCAGGGTGATGCCGCTCTTCAGGAAATCGGCACGGTCCGCTTCAGCCTGCACCACGGCAATGCCTGCGCCATCACCGAAGGGATAAAGCCTTGCGTGGCTCTTCACCTCGAAGGACCAGCGCTGGTCCGGCTTGTCCAGATCGATCGCCGTGATCTTGCCGGTGGAATGATCGCCAACGAAAACACGCCAGTGGCTCTGGGCTTCGTCCGCCCGCACCATTGTTCCGCTTGCGGCCAGCGCAATCATCGCCAGCGCAAGGGGCGTCGTCTGCCTGAGCATCTCAAACTCCTGTAATGTTATCTTATAACATTGCTATTTAAGCCAGGCCACGCCTGTCTGGCAAGCCTTTTTGGACCTGAATCTCAGCCTGCCCCCCGCGGAATTTTTTTTAAAATGCATGGCCGGTAAGAACTCATTAACCATTGCCAGATGACGTAAGGGGATCAGAGGGGGCTGCTATGGATGAGATTCTGGCGCCGGAAGGCACTGTTTCCCGGCAAGGGAGCGCGTTGCGCGGTGCTGGCTGTTCCAAAATCCATCCAGCGGGGCACGTTGAGGCCGGTTCCTGCAAATGGCGGAAGCCCCTGAGACTGGATCTTGCCATTCCCGCTGCGGTTCTTCCCGTGTTGCTGTTGCCTCTGGCTGCTACATCCGCAAGCGCGCAGGGGGCCTTTTTCCCGGTGGTTACGGTTGCCGGATGTGATGCGCCGTCCATGGCGGCCCTCGGTGTCTTTGCCACGGTTGCTGATTGTTATGGAGACACATCGGGCAACCCCGGGCTTGGCGTCACTTCAACCGGCTTTGACGGACAGCACGGGGGCGGTGCCGGCTGGGGCGGAGCTTCAGGTGGCGGGGCTGGCGGCGGCGGGCTTTCGCTGCGGATCTCCAGTGCTTTCGACTACGTCCAGTACAATGGCGGGCCAGCAGCCTTCTCGATCCTGAGCGTGGGCGGCAGGGGCGGTCATGGCGGCGATGGCAACATCATTCATGACGGGGCGTCCGGCGGCCAAGGAGGTGATGGCGGATCGGTGATCTTCATGCTGGAGCCCTCCGGCAGCATCGAAACCGGGACCATGGGAACCATCGGCATCCTTGCGGTCAGCAAGGGTGGCCAGGGCGGTGACGGTGGCGAGGGCCATGGCGCGTCAGATGGCGGCACCGGTGGCCTCGGCGGCAATGGCGGTTCTGTCTCTGTCATCACCAGTGCCGGCTCGAGCATCTCAACCGCCGGCAACTATGCAGCTGCGGTGTCTGCTCTCAGTGAAGGGGGCTATGGCGGAGCGGGTGGGAGCGGCGGCTTCTTCTTCGGCCGTGGCGGCTCGGGCGGACAGGCCGGAAACTCCGGGTCATCGGTCAGTGTTGGCAATTCCGGCAAGCTTTCAACGCTTGGCGTCATGTCGCATGGCGCTCTCGCCCGCAGTGTCGGCGGCAATGGCGGAGAAGGCGGGGTCACCACCGGCACAATCCTCGTCCTTGGCGGCAATGGCGGCGCAGGTGGCAACGGCGAGCGTGTCGCGATGATGAACCTGGGCCGTATTACAACGGCCGGGGATCATGCGCGTGGCCTGTCGGGCCTGAGCATTGGCGGCGGTGGCGGCGATGGCGGGCAGGCCTTCGACTACAGCTCCTTTTACGGCGTTGCAATCGGTGGAAATGGCGGCGGCGGCGGCGACGCCGGCATGGTGACGATCGACAACTCCGGAACCATTCTCACAGCTGGGCGCTACGCAACTGGCATGGTTGGGCGGTCGATTGGCGGCGGTGGCGGTGAGGGCGGCTCTGCTCAAAGCGTGGTTCTGGGATATCAGGCTGCGGTGTCGCTGACGATGGGCGGTCTGGGCGGTTCGGGCGGCGATGGCGGCATGGTAACGCTCACCAGCTCCGGACGGGTTGCCACCGGATATATCGATCCCCTGGACGCGGTTGCGCCGCGCAATGTGCAATTGCCGGGCGATCATGCAGCAGGCATGCTGGCACAATCCGTTGGTGGCGGTGGAGGCAACGGCGGGGCGGTGATCTCGGTCACGGTAGCTGCCAGCGGCAGTAGCGCCGTTGATGTTTCGGTCGCGCTGGGCGGTAGTGGCGGCTCGGGGGGCGACGGTTCGGATGCCGCCGTATTTGTCCTGAGCGGTGGCTCCGTCGTCACTTATGGACGGCTGGCTCCTGCAGTCTATGCTCAGTCGGTCGGCGGTGGCGGCGGCACCGGCGGCCATGCGATCGGCGTCGGCGCTGCGGTGGGAGAAGCAGCCGTCAGCCTTTCGGCCGTAGTGGGTGGCACGGGCGGCAGTGGTGGCAATGGCGGAACGGCTTCGGTCTACAATGAAGGATCTGCCGCCACAGCATCTTCCAGGTCGCCCGCAGTGTTCGCCCAGTCCGTGGGCGGCGGCGGCGGCAGTGGAGGCAGCGTTGTCGCGGTTGATACGGACATTGGCAAGAACGCGCTCAGTTTGAATGTTGCCCTCGGCATGACCGGCGGCAGCGGCGGGCAGGGCGGTGCGGCCAATGCCACGACCTTCGCCGCAAGCACCATCCAGACACTGGGGCATCAGTCGCACGGACTCTTAGCCCAGTCTGTGGGCGGCGGCGGCGGTCATGGTGGCGACGTTCACACCTATGCGATCTCTGCCATCTACGGAAACGGCACTGCTGCGGCTGTGCCCATCGCCGTCGGCGGTCACGGGGGGCGCGGCGGCACTGGCGGCAGCGTGGCAGTCAACCATGCTGGCGGCATTCTCACATTCGGGGATCAGGCCTATGGTCTGTTTGGCCAATCCGTTGGCGGCGGCGGCGGGGATGGCGGCTCGGTGCTGGCCTTGTCGATTGCCGCGACGCTCGACAGCCGGAGCGGAGAAAACAAGGACAAGGGCGGCAGGGCTGTCAGCACGGCGGTGACTGTTGGCGGGCATGGTGGCGTGGGGAACCATGGCGGCAGCGTTGTGGTCAATGCGGCGGCGGGCAGCTCCATTGCCACCTCGGGTGTCATGGCCACGGGCGTGAAACTCCAGTCGGTTGGCGGCGGCGGCGGCACGGGCGGCGTGGCGCACAGCTTTGCCGTGTCGACATCGGTGCCAAGCTGGAACCGCTTCTATCCACCGCAGCCGCTTCTGCTCAGACTGGTCAACAAGGTGAGGGGGCTGCCCTCGCGCGAGACAGACAAGAAGAACGGTGCCGACATCGCCGTTTCCGTCGGTGGCTGGGGCGGTGCAGGCGGTAATGGCGGCAGCGTCACCTTCACTGCGGGGCCAGGCGCAACCGTCGCAACATCTGGCGTCATGGCCTATGGTGTCCATGGCCAGTCGGTTGGCGGTGGCGGCGGCTCCGGCGGTCACGCCATTTCCAACGGATTCATCGGCTTTGATACCTATGCCCTTGGGGTGTCTGTCGGTGGTTCCGGCTCTTCTGCCGGGGACGGCGGATCTGTCAGCCTTGCCGGCAGCGCAGCAGGTCCTGAAACTGGCTGGAGCCTCATTTCGACCCAGGGTGCCAACGCACATGGCCTCTTCGCCCAGTCCATTGGCGGCGGCGGCGGCGATGGCGGAGCGGCTGCTTCCGCCATCACGAGCATCCCCGTTCTGAGCGGTCAGGGCTTTGAGATGGCGATTGGCGGCGCGAGCGGCAGCTCCGGCGCGGGTGGCAGCGTGCTGGTGAGCAATCCCGGGCGTGTGCAAACCGCTGGAGCGGGCGCCCATGGCATCTTTGCCCAGTCCGTGGGTGGCGGTGGCGGCTACGGGGGCGATACGACCGCCGGAGGCCTTATGAAGCTGGCCATCGGGCGTGCGGGGTCAGGCGGCGGGAGCGGCGGCAGCGTGGCCGTTGAAGGGCAGGGCGCCATTGTCACGCAGGGGGCTGGCGCTGCCGGCATCTTTGCCCAGTCTGTCGGCGGCGGCGGCGGGGCAGGTTCTCTGGCGCATGAAGGCTCCCTTCCGTTTCTGCCGGACACCAACTACGGGCTTGCGCTCACCATTGGCGGCGGTGGCGGCAACGGGGGCTGGGGCGGCGATGTGTCGGTGAACTTCGGCGGCGGCATCGGCACCTATGGTGCCGCCGCCCCGGCCATCCTGGCCCAGTCGATCGGCGGCAGCGGCGGTGCCTTGGGCGTTGTTCGCGGCACAATTGCCGGTGGCGCCTTTCCGATCACGGTGACCTCCAGCGGGGCGTTCGGGTTCGCAGGGCATGTTTCTATTGATGACACCCAGGCACCCGCTCCGCTTCTTGTTGAAACCCGGGGCGACGGCTCGGCGGGCATCATCGCCCACGTGGCAAGCGGTGGAGGCGGCCTTGTGCTGATGGACACCGCTGTTTTGCCTCTCGATATTACGGCAGATCCCGCTCTGCCATCCTCGCTGCCTTTGGAGTTCGGCGGCATCGACGTGAATCTGCGTGGCGGCATCTACACTTTGGGTGCCTCCGCTTATGGCATTCTGGCGATGGACCTTCCGCAAACCGTCGCGCTGCTGGGCACGGATGGCCTTCGGATACCGCAATCGGCCGCCAGCTCCGGTTCTGGGACCGGGATCAATATCTGGCTTCACCGCACCAGCACCGTCAGCACTTGGGGACGCGGGGCGCATGGCATCTACGTGGTGAGCAATGCGGACTATAACGGCAGCACTGCGCTTACCGCCCGCCTCGACGGCATGCTTGCCGTGCAAGGTCCCGATGCCTGGGCGGTGAACATTTCCGACGGCTTGACCAGCGGCAGCACGGCTCTGGGGCAGGTTGCACACCTGAGTATCGGCCGCACCGGCACCGTAAGTGCTGCAAAGGGCAGTGCGGGCGGTATCCGGGTGGGGGCGCAGGTGAGTACCCTGTTCCTGGATGTGGAAGGCGCTCTGCGGGCACCCGGCGGAACTGCCCTTTGGTCCGAAGCCGGCGGTGCGCTGAACGTGCGGAGCGGCGGTATTCTGGAAGGGGATATCTCAGGTCCAGCCACCCGGGACCTGCTGATCAGCAATGCTGGACTGATCTTTGGCTCGATCCTCAATGGCGGCAGTTATACGATTGTCGATGGGGGAAAGCATTTCCTGGCACTTGATCCTGCGGGGCTTGCCAGTGACCGCATCGACCTGCTGTCACTCGAGACGGGCCGGGATCAGATCATTCCGCAGCTGACCACATTTGCGTCTGCATTTGCGCAACCGAGCACCGTCCTGAGCTTTGCGGGGGCGACCGACACGTCGCCCATCGTTCAGAGCCCGGGGGAGCCTTTGCCGTTCGGGTTCGCCTCCGGCACCGTGGCAACCCGTTTCGTCTATGATTTCTACCATGACCGGGCGCTTGTCACCGGGGCCTCCGTCGACTTCGGACGGGCCGGGCTTAGCGGCAATTCCGGCAAGGCCGCCACCTTCGCCAATGACATGGTCACAGCGCTCGGCAGCAATGTGCCCGGCGCCTATCCCGAGCTGGAGGCCCTGCTGCTGTCTGCAGCCAATGCGGTTGATCCGAAGGCTCTGGAGTCCAGTCTGGCCGTTTTTGACGCGGCTGACTTCAGCAAAGCCAGTGAGACAACGCTTGCCTCTTCCGGGACGCACTTGTCGAACATGCAGAGCTGCGGCGGCACGGTGGGGCCCTATGCGGCCATTGCCGAGGAGGCGTGCAACTGGGCCAAGGTGACCGGCAGCACCACGCGCTATGACTGGTCAAGTGATGTTGACACGGTCATGGTCAGCCTCGGCCGTCAGCAGCGCGTGAGCGATGATCTGGTCATTGGTCTCAGCACTGCCTATGAGGGCTCCCGGTTCCGCGCCAGCGGCAGGTCTGCCTCGGGCTACCGGCTGTATCTTGGTGCCATTGCCAAGGTGTCACAGGGACCGGTCTATGGCTCTGTGTCGCTCAACGGCAGCTATGGCAGCGGCAAGGCGGAACGGCTCATTTCGTCTGCGGGGACAGCCTATGTTGCCAGGTCGCGTCCTTCCACGCTGGCGCTTGCCTCGCGGTTGCGGGCTGGTGTGCTGGCCAAGGCCGGGCAGATCGATGTGATCCCCAGCGTTGAACTGGATCTGGCAGTCCTGCAGGACGGAGGCTTCACGGAGTCGGGCGCGGGCTCGCTCAATCTGAAGGTCCACCGCGCGACCCATTTCCTTGCCGATGTCCGCCCGGTCTTGCGCCTGTCCACCGACCATCCTTTTGCGGGTGGGATTGTGCGCGGCTATGTGGAAGCGGGAGCCCGGATTGCGCTCAATGGCCTGCAGCATACTGTCTCGCTGCCGGGCTCTCCTGCGCCGGGTGAGCGGCTGCGTCTTGAGCTCAAGCGGGATCCGGCCGTTGCGACACTCGGGCTTGGCGGCTCTCTTCTGTGGGGCAGCAACATGGAGGCCCGGATGCATTATGAGGCAACGGCAGGGCGCAACACGCTTGGCCATTCGGCAAGCCTGAAACTTGGCCTGAAATTCTGACGGGGTCCTGAACAGACATGTTGTGAGGGTGCCCGCCAGACGGGCACCCTCCGGGATCACCCCTCGCTGAGCATCAGCTTCGGGTCCACCAGCCGGTCGAAGTCTTCGGCGGAGATGTAGCCGAGGTCGAGGCAGGCGGCTTTCAGGGTCATGTCGTGCTCATAGGCGTGATGGGCGGCTTTGGACGCCTTGTCATAGCCGATGTGCGGGCTGAGGGCAGTCACCAGCATCAGCGAGTTTTCAACATAGCCGGCGATGCGGGCCTCGTTCGCCTCCATGCCGTCCACCATGAACTTGCGGAAGCTGGTGCAGCCATCGGCCAGCACGCGGGCGGACTGGAGCACGGCGTTGATCATCAGCGGCTTGTAGACATTCATTTCCAGATAGCCGCTGGCTCCGCCCATGCCCACGGCCACGTCATTGGCCATCACCTGAATGCAGAGCATGGCCATGGCTTCGCACTGGGTGGGGTTGACCTTGCCGGGCATGATGGAAGAGCCCGGCTCGTTGGCCGGCAGGATCAATTCGAACAACCCGCAGCGCGGGCCGCAGGCGAGCAGGCGGATGTCGTTGGCGATCTTGAAGAGCGAGCCGGCCGTGGTCTTCAGCGCGCCATGCAGCATCACCAGCCCGTCATGGGCGCCTTGCGCGGCAAACTTGTTGGGTGCGGTGATGAAGGGCAGGCCGGTCAGTGCCGCGATGCGGGCTGCTGCCCCTTCGGCAAAGCCCTTGGGTGCGTTGAGACCGGTGCCCACAGCCGTGCCGCCAAGCGCCAGCTTGTAGACATCGGGCAGGGCACCGGCGATGCGGTCAAGGTTCTCGTCCAGCATCTCCACATAGCCGGAGAACTCCTGACCAAGGGTCAGCGGCACCGCGTCCTGCAGGTGGGTGCGGCCGATCTTGATGATGTGGTCCCAGGCCTTGGCCTTCTTGTCCAGCGCATCGCGCAGCGCCTTCACGGCGGGCAGAACACGGGTCTTCACCGCGATGGCCGCAGCCATATGCATGGCGGCGGGGAAGGTGTCGTTGGAGGACTGGGACATGTTGACGTGGTCATTGGGGTGCACCGGCTTCTTGGAGCCGAGCGCCCCGCCCGCCACCTCGATGGCGCGGTTGGAGATGACCTCGTTGACATTCATGTTGGTCTGGGTGCCGCTGCCGGTCATCCAGACATGCAAGGGGAAATGCTCGTCCAGCTTGCCTTCGCTCACTTCCCGCGCTGCGGCAATGATGAGGGCGGCAAGGTCCGGGCTGAGGTGGCCCAGATCCCGGTTTGTCTCGGCGGCAGCCTGCTTGAGGATGCCATAGGCGTGGATGATCTCGATGGGCATCAGCTCGGAGCTGATGTTGAAATAGGTCAGCGATCTCTGCGTCTGCGCGCCCCAGTAGCGGTCGCTCTCGACGCTGATCTCGCCCATGCTGTCAGTTTCCCGGCGCATTCTCTGCTCCATCCAAGGGGTTCGCGTCCCGCACCAGTCCTGCGCCAGGCTGCCTGCTTTGGCAACCGGAAAAGCCTGCGTTGTTTTTGCACTTGCAACTCATTCGCAAGTGTCTATGTTAAATGCAAATCGTTCTTAAAAGCATTTGCCTTTTGCGGTGCGGTGCGTAGGCTGGAGAGGAAAGGAAACCCGATGCTTCTGACAAGACGTGGATTTATACGGCAGGCGGCGCTGGCAGCGGGCGGCGTGATGGCCGGTGCTTCCGGATTAACGGGCTTCTCCGGCACCGCACGGGCGGCCTCGCAGCTGATTGTCAGTGCCACAACGGGTATGATTGCCGACACCGCATCCGTGATCGGCGGCAATCTTGTTTCCGTCTCCGCGCTGATGGGGCCGGGGGTGGATCCGCACGGCTACCGCCAGACGCGTAGCGACATTGTCGCCATGGCCCGGGCGGATCTGGTGCTGCGCCACGGGCTCTATCTGGAAGCGCAGATGGAGGCTTTCTTCGAGGATCTTTCCCGCAAGGGCAAGGTGGTGGCGGTTGCCGATACCATCGACCCGTCGCTGCTGCTGTCGCATGAAGACTATCCCGGCCGCTATGACCCGCATGTCTGGATGGACCCGGAACTCTGGAAGACCGTGTCTACCACCATCGCCTCGGCGCTGAAGACGGCGCAGCCGGATCAGGCGGAGAGCATCGAGGAGCGGCTTGCGGCCTTCACGGATGAACTGGATGCGCTGGATGCCTATTCCAGGCAGGTGCTGGGCAGTGTGCCGGAAAATGCCCGTGTGCTGGTGACGGCGCATGACGCCTTCAGCTATTTCGGCCGGGCCTATGGTTTCGAGGTGCTGGGCATTCAGGGCATCTCCACGGAAAGCGAAGCAGGCCTTGCCCGCATTGCCGAACTGGTCGACACGCTGGTCGAGCGCAAGATCGGTGCCGTCTTTGTGGAAAGCTCCGTGCCCGACCGCAACATGAAGGCGCTCATCGAGGGCGCTGCAGCGAAGGGGCACAAGGTGGCCATCGGCGGTGAACTCTTCTCCGATGCCATGGGTCAATCCGGCACCTACGAAGGCACGTATCTGGGCATGATCGACCACAACGTGACCACCATCGCCGCCGCCCTCGGTGGCACGGTGCCGGACCGGGGCCGTCTTGGGCAATTGCAGGCTGCGGGCTGAGTAGAAGGGCAATATCAGGATGATCCCGGTGCATTTCAAACAGACGGCAAGCAGCGTCCTGCAACAGCGGGAGCAACCGGCTGTGGCGATCCGGGACCTTTCCGTCTCCTATGGCGGCAAGCCTGCCCTTCTGGGCATCTCGGCGGATGTCGGGGCTGCGTCCATGACGGCCATCATCGGCCCCAACGGGGCGGGCAAGTCGACCTTGCTCAAGGCTGCACTCGGCATCGTGCCACGCTTGTCCGGCACGGTGGACATGTTCGGTCAGCCCTTTGCGAGGGTCCGCCAGCGTGTCGCTTATGTTCCGCAGCGGGCGTCCGTCGACTGGGACTTTCCGGCCCGGGCCGAAGATGTGGTGATGATGGGCCTCTCGCGCGAGCTTGGCCTTCTCGGCCGCATCCGCCAGCATCACCGGGAGTTCGTCATGCACTGCCTGGACCGGGTGGGCATGGCTGGCTTTGCGGACCGGCAGATCGGCCAGTTGTCCGGCGGCCAGCAGCAGCGCGTGTTTCTGGCCCGGGCGCTGGCGCAGAAGGCGGATCTCTATCTGCTGGACGAACCCTTTGCCGGCGTTGATGCCGCGACGGAGCGGGCGATCATCGGGGTGCTGAAGGCGCTTCGGGACGAGGGCCGGACGGTGGTCTGCGTGCATCACGACCTCTCCACCGTCCCGGCCTATTTCTCTCACGTGCTCGTCATCAACATGCGCCTCATCGCGCAAGGGCCGGTGGACGAAGCCTTCACCCCCGCCATCCTCCAGCGCGCCTACGGCGGGCGCCTCGACACCTCGGCCCTTGCCCCCACCGGTCCCTCCACTGCGCCGGAGCTGGACCTTGCGCTGGAAACGGGGAGGTGAGGGTGGCCACCTGCTCCAGTCTTTCAGCATATGGCGCAGCCTCTCAGCTCCGCTCCCCTTGGTGGTTGCCGGATTTGCAGATCTTGTTTGAAGCCGGTGAAGGCTTGGGAAAGGTCTGTGATCTGGTCATCCTGGCACGGCCTTTCAGCCCCCCTCCCCCTCGTGGGGAGGGGTTAGGGGTGGGGGGGGAAACCTCCCCGTCTGGCATGGTGTCCATTGGTTTGGGCCGGGCGTTCCTCCCGATTTCGCTTCAGAAAAATATCCGTCCTTCAGATGATTGCAGGCTCAGAGCCCCCCACCCCTCACCCCTCCCCACGAGGGGGAGGGGGGCGGAGAGGCCCCGCTGTTGTGACTCTGTCAGTCTTCGCAATGTCTTCTGGCCGGCGGAACGGCTATGTGTCCGGGGGGACGGTATAGCCGAGCCATTGGAGCCCGGCCATGACTGAGGTCCTGTCTGCCTTCCTCTCTGCGCTGATGATGCAGGCGGGCTATAACGCCGCTTTGGTGGCGGTTGGTGCGAGCCTGCTGGGGGCGGCAGCGGGGAGTACGGGGACGTTCCTGTTCCTGCGCAAGCGCTCGCTGATCAGCGATGCCAGCGCCCATGCGACGCTGCCGGGCATTGCGCTGGCTTTCATGGTGATGGTGTCGCTGGGCGGCGATGGCCGTTCCCTGCCGGGGCTGCTGCTGGGCTCGGCCCTGTCTGCCGGGCTGGGGCTGCTGGCCGTGACCCTGCTCACCCGCTACACCCGGCTGGCCGAGGACACGGCGATCGGCGCTGTGCTGTCGGTGTTCTTCGGCTTCGGCATCGTGCTGCTGACGGTCATTCAGGTGATGGGCACCGGACGGCAGGCGGGGCTGGAAGGCTTTCTGCTTGGCTCCACGGCGGGCATGCTGTTCAGCGATGCGGTGCTGATTGCCTGCGGCGGTGCTATCTGCGTGCTGGTGATGCTGATTTTCCGGAGGCCCATGCTGCATGTCTGCTTTGATCCGGGGCATGCGGAAACCATCGGCATCCGCACCGGCCTTGCCGACGGCGTGATGCTGGGGCTGATGCTGGCCGTCACCGTCACCGGCCTGAAGCTGGTCGGGCTGGTGCTCATCGTCGCACTGCTGATCATTCCCGCCGCGACCGCCCGGTTCTGGAGCGAACGGGCAACCGTCATTCTTGCCCTTGCGGCCCTGTTCGGCGCGCTGGCCGGATATGTTGGCTCGGCGCTGTCGGCGGCGGCGCCCAATGTGCCTGCCGGGCCGGTGATCGTGCTGACGGCCGCGGTCTTCTTCACGGCTTCCCTGCTTGCCGCGCCGCGCCGGGGACTGGTGGCGGCCGTTCTGGCGCGGGCGCGGCAGCGCCGCCGCCTGCTGCTGCGGCAAGGGGTTCTGACGCTGGCACAGCAGGGCGTCATCCATGATCCGCGTCTTCTGCAGGCGCTGTCCCGCGCAGGTCTTCTGGCGGCTGACCGCAACCTCAATGACGAGGGCCGGGCGCTGGCGCAGATGCTGGCTCAGGACGAAGCGCGCTGGGCCGCACTCCAGGCAGGTGGTGCCAGTGAGCATGTCATGTCGCGCTATGACGGCGTGCGTCTGATCAGCAGTCTTTTGCCCGCAGGCGAACTCGCACAGCTGGACAGGCACGCCGCCGCCTCATCCGGGGAGCTGCGCCATGGGGTCTGAGATGTTCGGTGCGGAGTTCGTGCAATTCAGCCTGACGCCGCTGCTCATCGGCACGCTGGCCGCGCTGGCCTGTGCCCTACCGGGCAATTTCCTCATCCTGCGGCGCGAAGCGATGATCGGCGATGCCATTTCGCATGTGGTGCTGCCGGGCATTGTCGTTGCCTTTCTGATCACCGGCCATATCTCCACCTGGCCGATGATGCTGGGGGCGGGCAGCGCGGCGCTTGTGGCCGTGGTGCTGATCGAGCTGCTGCGCCGCTATGCCAGGATGGAACCGGGGGCGGCGATGGGCGTGGTCTTCACCACGCTTTTTGCCGCCGGTGTGCTGCTGCTGGAGCAGAGCAACACCAGCACGGTGCATTTGGATGTGGAGCACGCGCTCTATGGCAATCTGGAAAGCCTGATCTGGCTGGATGCGGACGGCTGGGGCTCGCTCACCGATCCGCAGGCTTTGGCCGGGCTGCCGCCGGAACTCCCGCGCATGGCGGGTGTCACGGTGGCGGTGTTCCTGCTGATGGGCCTGTTCTGGCGGCCGCTGGTGCTGATGACCTTTGACGAAGGCTATGCCGCCGCGCGCGGGCTGCCGGTGACGCTGCTCAGCCTCGGACTGGTCACGCTTTCGGCCGTGGCGGCGGTGGCGGCCTTTGATGCGGTGGGCTCGATCATCGTCATTGCCATGTTCATCTGCCCGCCCGCGACGGCGCGGCTGATGACGAACCGGCTCGCAACCCAGGTGGGACTGAGCCTTGTGATCGCGGCGCTGGCTGCCATCACCGGCTATGTTCTGGCCGGCTATGGCCCGCTGTGGCTGGGGGCTGCCAATTCGGTCAGCGCGGCCGGGATGATCGCCACGGTCAGCGGTCTTTTTCTTGCGGTGGCCGCCGTGTCGGGCCGCCACCGCAAGGGGCTTGCGCAGGGGTGAATGCGTGCCTCAGCCCGGCGACACCATGGCCGCGATCATGTCATGCAGCTGGATGGTACCGAGTTTCCGGCCATCGGCGCGCGTCACGATGGCGGCCGTCTCGCTCGTCTGTGAGAACAGTCTTGCGGCATCTTCCAGCAGGCTGCCGCTGGGGATCGTCAGCTCCGTTTCGGCCAGTTCGCCCTTGCGCATGATGGTGTTGACCTTCAGCACCCGGCCGCGGTTCACCTCGCGCACGAAATCGGCGATGTAGCTGTCCGCTGGGCGCAGCACGATCTCCTGGCCCGTGCCATCCTGCACGATCTCGCCATCGCGCAGGATGGCGATGCGGTCGCCAAGGCGCAGGGCCTCGTCCAGATCGTGGGTGATGAAGACTATGGTCTTCTTCAGCTCCTGCTGCAGGTCCAGCAGCACCTTCTGCATGTCCATGCGGATCAGCGGGTCGAGAGCCGAATAGGCCTCATCCATCAGCAGGATGCCCGCGTCATTGGCCAGCGCCCGGGCAAGGCCGACACGCTGCTGCATGCCGCCGGAAAGCTGGTTGGGATAGTAATCCTCATAGCCTTCCAGCCCGACGCGGGTCAGCCAGCGGGCGGCGCGCTCCTTGGCCTCGCGTTCGGGAATGCCTTGAATTTCGAGGCCGTAGATGGTGTTGCGCAGCACGGTCCGGTGCGGCAGCAGGGCGAATTTCTGGAACACCATCGCCGTCTTGTGGCGGCGGAAATCGCGCAGCTGCTGGGGGGACATGGAGCACACATCCTGTCCCTCGAACAGCACCTCGCCTGCCGTCGGCTCGATCAGCCGGTTGATGTGGCGGATGAGGGTGGACTTGCCCGAGCCGGACAGGCCCATCACCACCTGAATGCGCCCGGCGGGCATGGTGAGGTTGATGTCCTTGAGGCCCAGGATGTGGCTGTGCTTGTCGTTCAGCTCCGTCTTGGAGATGCCTTCGCGCACGAGATCCATGACGCCGGCCGGATTGGGGCCGAAGACCTTGTAAAGGCCGCGCAGCTCGATGCCGGCAACGCTTGCCTCTTCGTCCGGATCGTCTGCGGGAGTGGGGGCGTTGGTCAGATGATCAGCCATGGGCGGCCTCCGAATGTTTCTGCATGCGCTTGCCATAGGCCTGGGTGGACCGGTCGAAGATGATGGCGATGGCGACAATGGCGAGGCCGTTGAGAATGCCCATTGTGAAGAACTGGTTGTTGATCGCCTGAAGCACCGGCTGGCCAAGGCCGCGCACGCCGATCATGGAGGCGACGACAACCATCGACAGGGACATCATGATGCACTGGTTGATGCCGGCCATGATGGTGGGCAGCGCCAGCGGCAGCTGCACGTCTTTCAGCTTCTGCCAGGAGGAGGAGCCGAAGGCATCGGCCGCTTCCAGCACATCGGCGCTGACCAGGCGGATGCCGAGGTTGGTGAGGCGGATCATCGGCGGAATGGCATAGATGACCACGGCAATGACGCCCGGCACCTTGCCGAGGCCAAAGATCATCACCACCGGGATCAGGTAGACGAAGACCGGCATGGTCTGCATCAGGTCGAGCACAGGATTGATGGCGCCCTGAAGCCTGTCGGACCGGGCCATGGCGATGCCGATGGGAATGCCGAGCACGACCGCTGTGAGGGTACACACTGCCACCATCGCAATGGTGCGCATGGTGTCATCCCACATGCCGAGCACGCCGATCAGCACAAGTGCCACGAGACTGCCTGCCGTGATGCGCCAGCTGCGGCTGATGAGGAAGACAATGGCGAGAATGCCGGCCAGAACCAGCGGCCAGGGGGAGTTGAGCAGCAGGTTCTCGATACCGTTCAGCAGCAGGCGCAGTGGTTCGAAGGCCCGGGACAGCGCGTCGCCATAGGCACGGGTAAACTCAAGAAACCCCGCATCGATCGTCTGCCGCATGGCACGCAACGTGCCGCGGCTGAGCGAGGGAAAGTCGAAAAGATCCATTGAAGTGTCCTTGTTGCGCCTGCCCGCTGCTTTGCGTGGGGGCGGGCGCCTGAGGATGAAAAGCGCGAGCCGGAAGGGGGCGGGCCGGACGCGCTCCGCAGGCTGTGCTGCCAAGCGCGTCCAGCCGCCTGTCAATCACCGGCTCAGAGGGCGGATTTCACCTTTTCCGCCACTTCCGGGGAGACCCAGGCCTCCCAGACTTCCGGCTTGTTCTCGAGGAACCAGAAGGCGCCATCCTCATTGGAGGCCTGATTGTCCGTCATCCAGGCCAGCACTTCGCCAGCGGTTGCGTTGTCCCAGGAACGGCCCTTGACGTAATCCATGGCAACGCCCGCCTTCTCCGCGAACTCCTTGGTCACGACGGTGTAGACCGGCGACTTGTCCCAGTCGTTGGGCTTGGGGTCGAGGCAGCCGGAGACGGCGGTGCAGCGCTCCCATTCGGCCGCATCATGCTCGACGCCCAGGTCAAGCCGGGTCATCTCGTATTTGCCAAGGATGGGCGTCGGTGCCCAGTAGTAGCCGAGCCAGCCTTCATTGCGGGAAAAAGCACGGGAGATGGAGCCATCGAGCCCGGCTGCCGAGCCGGTGTCGACCAGCTCGAAGCCTTTGCTTTCCACATCGAAGGCTGCAAACAGATTGGTGGTCAGGGTCTGGCAGGCCCAGCCCGAGGGGCAGTTGAAGAAGGCGCCCTTGCTGCGGTCTTCCGCGCCGGGGAACAGCTCCGGCTTTGCCAGCGCGTCGGCCAGCGTCTTCAGGCCATGTTCTTCAGCGAGAAAGGTGGGGACCCAGAAGCCCTCCACGCCGCCTTCCGACAGGACCTCACTGCCGATGATCAGCTTGTCTTCTGCAACGGCCTTGTCGAGCGGATCCTGGATGGTGTTCACCCACAACTCGGGAGCCATGTCCGGCTCGGCCTTCTCGGTCATGGAGGTGAAGGTCGGCACCGTGTCGCCAATCACCAGTTCCACCTCGCAGCCGAAGCCCTCCTCGAGAATGATCTTGTCGATATGGGCAATGGCACCCGCTGAGGGCCAGTTCATTTCGGCCAGCGTCACCCGCCCGCATTCCTTGGCAGCCGAAGCGCCGGACATGCCAAGGCCAATCAGGGCGGCGCCCGTCAGCAGAAGTGTCTTTGTCATTGTCAGTCTCCTGTTGGTCGTCATCCGCTGGCGAGGCCTGCGGAGCGAAAGCCAGCACGATCCAGGATCACGTGGTGGCAAAATGTAATGCCGGACGGAGGAAGCCCCCCTGCGATCGAAAGTCGCCGGCATTTTGAAATATCTACCCTGCATTCAGGGTGATCGCGCTAAACATAGTCTGCTGGATATTTATGTCAAGGTTTTGACATATTTTAAAATATGCCAGTTCTGAGGGCGATTGCCAGATTTGTATTCGGTGTACTTTTTCTCATTTATATTTTTGATTAGAAAAGGAATTTTTTGCCTTTTTATTTTCACTATATATTATTCGAGGTCGAGCTGTTTGGGTTCTGAAGTTTTTATTTCTTTGTAGTGGTGTTATTTTTAGGGTTTCTGAAATTTTATTCCGTCCTGGATGTTTTATCCCGCCCATGCGCCGCTTGCCTTGCCTTTTCAGGGCGGCAAGCGGCTGGTGTGCTGTGCGATCTGCTTCAATATCCGGTTGTCCGGATCAAGGAATTGGTGACGTTAAATGCGGAATTCCCGCCGCGTTAGGAGACTTTACGCGGCTGGTACGTATTTTCCCCTGTGAAGGGGTGCAATGCATGCTGAACGTCTTGTCCTGTATCGCGGTCGAACATGACCTGCGTTACGTCGCGCTTGCCGCAAGCGTCTGTGTCTTCGGGTCTTTCCTGTCGATGCGCATCTATACGCGCATGCGCAGGAGCGATGGCTCGCGCCAATGGCTTTGGCTGTTCCTGGGTGCGCTCGTTGCGACCAGCACGATCTGGACCACCCATTTTGCGGCCATGCTGGGCTATCTCGTCCCGTTTGACCGTTCATTTGCACCCGGCTTGACCGCTGCCAGCTTTGCGATCCTGTTCCTCTGCACCTGCTTTGCCTTTGGCGTGTCCTTGCGCTCACCCGCGGGGCTGACGATCGAACTGGGCGGAGTGCTCTTTGGATTTGGCATCGCGATCATGCATTACACAGGCATGGCCGCATTTCTGGTGCCGGGCATCATCACCTGGACGCCGTCCTACGTGCTGGCATCCGTGCTGCTCGGTGCCCTGTTCGGAGGGCTTGCCTTCAACCGTGCATCCAGGCCGGTCACGCGGTTCTGCCGCTTCGGGTCGATGGTGGCGATGATCCTGGCGATTGTCTCCATGCATTTCACCGGTATGGAGGCGATGACAATCACGCCGCTGGCAGGCATCGATATTCCGCCTCAGGCCATGCCGGACGAGTATATGCTGGCTGCGGTGACCGGCATCACCACCGTCCTGCTGGTGACCGTCGGGTCGTCCTACACCATCGACCGTTTCTCCTTGCAGGAGGCAACGGAGCGCTATCAGCAGCTGACCCTGTTTGATGCTCTCACCGGTCTGCCCAACAAGGCCTGGGCGGAAGGCAAGCTCGCCGAGCTTCTGGGCAGCGCCATCCGGAGCAACGACAGGGTGGCGGTCTACACCATTGATCTGGAAGAATTCGCCATGATCAACGCCGCCCATGGTGATGTCACCGGAGATGCGGTGCTGCGGGAAGTGGGCTTGCATCTCAACGATGCCCTGATGGCCGATGAATATACCGCCCGTCTGCCGGGGGCGCAGTTCATGCTGATCAAGACGCGGGTCTTTGGCCGTCATGAAACCAGCGCCGCTGCAGCCCGGCTGCAGAAGCTGGTGGCCGGACCACACATGACACCGGCAGGAACGCTCACCCTGCGCAGCGCTGTCGGCTATGCCGTTTTTCCGGACGACGGGCTGGATGCCTCGACTCTGATCACAAGGGCGAGCCTTGCCGCGCAGGATGCCCGGCGTGGCGGCAGCGGGGAGGTCCGCCGTTATCAGGCCGGTCTCGATGACGATGTGCGCCATCAGGCCCGGCTGGCCATTGATCTGCGGAGCGCCGTTTCGGGCAACCAGCTGGAGCTTTACTACCAGCCCCAGAACTGCACCAGCACCCGGTCCCTCGTCGGCTTCGAGGCGCTGGTGCGCTGGCACCATCCCACCCTTGGCATGGTGTCTCCGGGTGAATTCATTCCGGTTGCCGAGCGCACCGGGCTGATTGCGGAAATCGGCGAATATGTCCTGCGCCGTGCCTGTGCCGATGCGGCCGCCTGGCCGGGGGGCTACAAGGTTGCGGTCAATGTCGCGGCCTATCAGCTGACGCGTATCGATCTGCCGGCCCTGGTGGATGAAGTGCTGAAGGAGACGGGGCTTGCGCCGGAGCGTCTCGAAATCGAGCTGACCGAAAGCGGGCTGATCGCCGATCACGCCCGGGCGCTGGCGACCATCACCCGGCTCAAGACGCTGGGTGTTTCCATCGCCATGGATGACTTCGGCACGGGCTATTCCTCGCTGGCGCTGCTGCAGCATTTCCCCTTCGACAAGATCAAGATCGACCGCAGCTTCATCACCGATGTGGCCAACCGGCCCCGGGCTGCCGCCATCGTGCGTGCCGCCCTGCTGATTGCCGAAAGCATGAATATCCCGGTGCTGGCCGAGGGGGTGGAGAGCGAGGAGGAGTTTGCCTATCTGCGGGAGGCGGGATGCCCCGCCGTGCAAGGCTTCCTCTTCGGGCGGCCCATGCCGCTGTCTTCGGTACAGACGCTCATGCTGCGCGAGCAGTTGCGTGCGGCCTCTTCGGACGGAACTGCCGGTGGCTCTGACAGTGCGGCGCAAGTGCCGGACACCGGGCGGCTGGCGAGCTGATTTTTGCGGCCGGCGGGCACTTTCCACTTTGCGGCAGCATTGTGGCAAGGCATGATCCGGCGCAAATCTGAAAGCGCAAGGTGCCACCGTCATGAAACCCGTCGTTCCCTTCATTGCCCGGATGTCTGCTGAGGAACGTGCGGAGTGGATGGCGCAGTTTGAAAGGCTGATGCCGCAGATCGATGTGCGGCCGCTGGCCACCATGGACGCCGCAGAGCGCCTGTCGGCACGCGTGGCCATTGTCGCCAATCCGGATCCGGCGCATCTGCATGAGCTGCCGGGCCTTGTCTGGGTGCAGAGCCTGTGGGCCGGGGTGGAGCGGCTGCTGGGCGAGCTGATCGATACGGACTTTGCCATCGTCCGCATGACCGATCCGCAGCTGGCGGAAACCATGGCCGAGGCGGTGCTGGCCTTCTCGCTTTATCTCCACCGGGACATTCCGCTCTATCTGGCGCAGCAGCGCGAGAAAATCTGGGCCGAAGCCCTGCCGCGCCTTGCCGCTGACCGGCACATCGGCATTCTCGGGCTGGGGAACCTCGGCAAGGCTGCGGTGCGTCGTCTGCTGGCCAATGGCTTTCCTGTCAGCGGCTGGAGCCGCACGCCTGCCGAAGTGGAGGGGGTGGAGTGTTTCAGCGGCGAGGAGGGCCTGGAACGGGTGTTGTCGCGCTCGGATATCGCCGTGGTGCTGCTGCCGCTGACGCCGGACACGCGCGGCCTGCTCAACACCGCCCGGCTTGCCATGCTGCCGCGCGGCGCTGGGCTCATCAATTTTGGCCGGGGGCCGATTGTGGACCAGCCGGCGCTGCTGGCAGCCCTTGACGAGGGGCAGCTGTCCCATGCGGTGCTGGATGTCTTTGCGCAGGAGCCGCTGCCGGCGGACAATCCCTGCTGGAGCCATCCGTCGATCACCGTGCTGCCGCACATCAGCGCCCCGACAACACCGGCGACGGCCGCACGGATCGTGGCGGCCAATCTGTCGGCCTATTTCGAGCGGGGAGAAATCCCGCCGGCGGTGGACCGCCAGCGGGGCTACTGATCAGCCGTTCAGCAGAGCTTCCAGGTCTGCGAAGTCGCTGAAGGCGGCTTCATGCGGCAGGGCCGTCACCGGGCTCTTGCGGTAGCCTTCGGTGAAGAGGAAGAAGCGCGCCTTGGCCGCCACCGCGGTTTCCGCATCCACTTCGCTGTCGCCCACATAGGCAAAGCCCGGATCTTCCGGCGAGAGGGCCAGCACCTTGGCCGCATAGGCGAGCGGGGCCGGATCCGGCTTGCGGGTGCTTAGGGTGTCACCCGTCACCACCACGTCGAAGAAGTCGCTCCAGCCTAGGGCCGCGACCAGATTATGGGTCGGTGCGCCGGGCTTGTTGGTGCAAAGCCCCAGTCGGATGCCGCGTGCCTTCAGGGCGTGCAGGGCCGCTTCCACGCCGGGGAAGGGCGGGTTGGCGCTGCCGGGGGCCTGCGCATAAAGCTCTTCAAAGCGCTCCACCCGCTCAGTCAGCAGGGCTGCATCGCCGTTGATGCCTCGGGCGGCCAGCGCCCGCTCGACGAAGCGCGCAGCGCCATTGCCGATGTAGCTGCGCGCTTCCGTGACGGAGAGGGGGGCGAGATCCAGTTCGGTCATCAGCGCATTGCCGATGTCCGCGATGGCCTGCACGCTGTCGACCAGCGTGCCGTCCAGATCGAAGATGACCGCCTTCATGCCTTGGCTGCCGCGTTGCCCGCACTGCGGATGGCCTCGATCTGTGCTGCATAATGGGCGGCGGTCTCCGGCGTGCCGCCCTTGAACACGGCGGAGCCGGCCACCAGCACATTGGCGCCTGCCGCCGTCACCAGAGGAGCGGTCTCCGGGGTGACGCCGCCATCCACCTCGATATCGATCGGACGGCTGCCGGTCATCGCCTTGATCCGGGCGATCTTGTCCACCACGGCGGTAATGAACTTCTGCCCGCCAAAGCCGGGGTTGACGCTCATGACCAGCACCAGATCCAGCCGGTCGAGCACATATTCGATGACGCTTTCGGGCGTTGCCGGGTTCAGCGATACGCCCGCTTTCTTGCCCAGATTGCGGATGGCCTGCAGCGACCGGTCGAGATGGGGGCCAGCTTCTGCATGCACAGTGATGATGTCAGAGCCCGCCTTGGCGAAGGCTTCCAGATAGGCATCGCAAGGAGCGATCATCAGATGCGTGTCGAACACCTTGGCGGTATGCGGGCGCATTGCGGCGATGATGTCCGGGCCAAAGGTGATGTTGGGCACGAAATGGCCATCCATCACGTCCAGGTGGATCCAGTCGGCACCGGCGCCGTCGATGGCGCGGATCTCGTCGCGCAGGCGCGAGAAATCGCTGGCCAGCATGGAGGGTGCAATCAGGGTGTGGCTCATGGTGTCACTCCACAAGGATGGCCCGCATTTCTGCCGGTCTGTTCCGGGGCTTGTGCCCTTTGGCGAAAGGATTGCCGCACTGCGGCATAAGCGAGGAGGTAGCCGCAGCAGCAGCGCCTGTCACCCTCTTTCTTGCAAAAAGCCGCTGCGGCGGTTTATCCGCCGCAGATCACCGTCTTCGTGCCCCATTCCCTGCAGCGTGTGCGGAGGGCAGGAGAGAGTGGCCGGTCGGTGAAAAAGGTGTCGATCTCGCTCAGCGAGGCAATGCGAACGGGTGCGCCGCGCAGGAACTTGGAGTGGTCGCTGACCAGAAATGTCTTGCGTGCCTGCCGGATGATAGTCTGGCTGACGCCAACCTCCTGAATGTCGAAATCGAGCAGATCGCCGTCCTCGTCCAGTGCCGAGCATCCGATGACGGCGAAGTCAAAGCGGAACTGTTCGATGGTGCGCATGGTCAAGGTGCCGATAAGCCCGCCATCGGAGCGCCGCAGGGCCCCGCCTGCGACGATGACCTGACAATCCGGATTTGCGGCGAGGATATTGGCAACATTCATGTTGTTGGTCACCGCCATGAGATTGCGGTGGTGCAGCAAGGCGCGGGCGACGGCTTCCGTGCTGGTGCCGATGTTGAGAAACACGGACGCGTTTTCCGGAATGGCTTTCGCGCAGGCCTCTGCAATGGCGGCCTTCGCCTCACGGTTCAGGCTGCGCCGGTCCTCATAGCCGATGTTGGAGACGCCGGAGGGCAGGATCGCGCCGCCATGCACCCGCTCCAGCCGGCCGCTGTCGGCGAGATCGGCCAGATCCCGGCGGATGGTCTGCACGGTCACGCCGAAATGGGCGGCAAGCCCTTCGACGGTGACTTTCCCCTGCTGGCGGGCGAGTTCGAGAATCTCGGGCTGGCGGAAGCTCTGGGACACGGCATATTCCTTTTTGGATGCGCAATATGTTCGGTTTGGTTCCCTTTTTCAAGTTTCAGGCGCGGGGGCGAATGCTTGCCGGAGATGTACGGGGCTTTCTGCGGTGCGGGAGCGGGTGTGCAATGCACAAGAAATTCATGCTGTTCTGCAGCATGGCCCTTCCGCGGGGCGTTTCGGCTGGCTGGCGCCGGTCAAGTGTTTGCCGCAACGTGAGAAAACAAAAACGAACAGAAACGAAAATCAGCGATTGACGAAAGCCCACGTCTTGTGGTTCGTTTGTTTTCACAAATGTCCGGTTTCAGGAGGCCCGTGCCCGTGACGTCGCAGCAAGACCAGGTGGTCGATCTCTTTATCATCGGCGGCGGCATCAATGGCTGCGGCATTGCCCGTGATGCGGCGGGGCGCGGCCTGTCCGTGGCGCTGGCGGAGATGAACGACCTGGCATCTGCCACCTCTTCGGCCTCCACCAAGCTGTTCCATGGCGGGTTGCGCTATCTCGAATATTTCGAGGTCCGGCTGGTGCGCGAGGCGCTGATCGAGCGGGAAACGCTGCTGGAGGCAATGCCGCACATCAGCTGGCCGATGCGTTTCGTGCTGCCCTATCACAAGGACATGCGCTTTGAGGGCGAAACGCCGACCTCGAAGCTGCTGAACATGGTGATGCCCTGGATGAAGGGCCGCCGCCCGGCATGGCTGATCCGCTTCGGCCTGTTCCTTTATGACAATCTGGGCGGCCGTAAGATCCTGCCCGGCACCACGACGGTCGATCTGAAGTCCGGCCCCGAGGGTGAGCCGCTTCAGGACCGCTTTGCCAAGGCCTATGAATATTCCGACTGCTGGATCGAGGACTCGCGCCTTGTGGTGCTGAACGCCCGGGACGCTGAGGCGCGCGGCGCCGAGGTGATGGTGCGCACCCGCGTGGTCTCCGCCGAGCGCGTGGATGGCCTGTGGTCGATCGTGCTGGAAGACTGCGGCACCGGCGCCCGCACCAGCCGCAAGGCAAAGATGCTGATCAATGCCGGTGGCCCCTGGGTCGGGGACGTGATCCGCAACACGGTGCGCTCCAATTCGCAGGAAAGCGTGCGCCTCGTGCGCGGCAGCCACATCGTCACGAAGAAGCTCTTCGACCACGGCAAGTGCTACTTCTTCCAGGGCGAAGATGGCCGCATCATTTTCGCCATTCCCTACGAGACGGATTTCACGCTGATCGGCACCACGGATGCCGACCATCCGGAGCCGGGCGTCAAGCCGGTCTGTACGGAGAAGGAGCGCGACTATCTGCTGAAATTCGCTTCCGGCTATTTCAAGCGCCCGGTGACGGTTGATGATATCGTCTGGAGCTATTCCGGTGTGCGCCCGCTCTACAATGACGGCGCCAAGTCGGCGACGGCGGCGACCCGCGATTATGTGCTGAAGGTGGAAGAGACTGGCGGTGCGCCGCTGCTCAATGTCTTCGGCGGCAAGATCACCACCTACCGCAAGCTCGCCGAGCATGCGCTGGAGAAGATCATGCCCTATTTCCCCGGCACGGCCGGGGCATGGACAGCCCGTGTGCCGCTTCCGGGCGGTGACTTTCCGGTGCTGGGCGTTGCGAAGCTGATTGCGGACCTGCGCGCCGCGTATCCGTTCCTCGACGAGCGCTGGGCCACGCGCCTGGTGAAGGCATATGGCACCGAGGCGGCGGGTATTCTGGCTGGAGCGGCAAAGGTGGAGGACCTTGGCCGTCACTTCGGGTGGAACCTGACCGAGCGGGAAGTCAACTGGCTGATTGAAAAGGAATACGCGCTCACCGCCGAGGACGTGGTGTGGCGCCGGTCGAAACTGGGCCTGCGTCTGAGTGCTGCCGAGGTGGCGGCACTGGACGCGTGGATGAAGAGTACCTGCGCGCTGCGGCTTGGGGAGGCTGCAGCTCAGTAGGAGGAATTGGGAGGAGGGAATACATGACCCTGGTCCTGGAGAATGTCTCCAAGGTCGTGGGTGGGCAGACGCACATCCACACAACGAACCTTACCTTGCGTGAGGGCAGCATGAACGTCCTGCTTGGACCGACTTCGGCCGGCAAGACGTCACTCATGCGCCTGATGGCCGGCCTTGATCAGCCGTCTTCGGGCAAGATCCTCTGGAACGGCACGGACGTGACCGGTGTGCGGGTGCAGGATCGCGCCATCGCCATGGTCTATCAGCAGTTCATCAACTATCCGGCAATGACGGTCTATGACAACATTGCCAGCCCGCTGCGGCTGATGGGCAAGCCCGCTGCGGACATCGACAGGGCGGTGCGTCAGACCGCCGAGATGATGAAGCTCACCCCGATGCTGCAACGCAAGCCGCTCGAGCTCTCGGGCGGCCAGCAGCAGCGCTGTGCGCTGGCACGTGCGCTTGTGAAGAATGCAGGTCTGGTGCTGCTTGATGAGCCGCTTGCCAACCTCGACTACAAGCTGCGCGAGGAACTGCGCGTCGAAATCCCGAAGATCTTCGAGGCCTCGGGTTCGATCTTCGTCTATGCGACGACGGAGCCGGAAGAGGCACTGCTGCTCGGCGGCAACACGGCGACGCTCTGGCAGGGCCGGGTGACCCAGTTCGGCCCGACGCCGGAGGTCTACCGGCGCCCGGTTGACGCTACGACGGCGCGCGTTTTCTCCGATCCTCCGATGAACTTCCTTCAGATCGCCAAGGCCGGTGCCCGGCTGATGTTCGGCGACGGCCAGTCGATCCCGGCCGCCGGCAAGCTGTCGGATCTGAGCGATGGCCGCTATATCGCGGGCTTCCGCCCCAATCATCTGGAACTGCACCGGCACAGCGCCGATGCCATGGAGTTCACGGCGCATCTGATGGTCACGGAGATCACCGGGTCGGAGACTTTCGTGCATCTGGAGCACCATGGCGAGCGCTGGGTGGGGCTTGTGCATGGCGTGCATGACCTGGCCCTGGGAACGGCGCTCAAGGTCTATCTCGATCCTTCCCATGTCTATGTCTTCGGACAGGACGGTTCGCTGGTGGCTCCGGCCGCCTATGCGCTGGCGGCGTGAGGAGGGACCCATGGCCAAGATCACGCTCGACAATCTCGCCCATTCCTACAATCCGCGCCCGAAGAACGAGGACGACTTTGCGCTCAAGGAACTGAACCACGTCTGGAACGATGGTGAGGCCTATGCGCTGCTCGGCTCGTCCGGATGCGGCAAGTCCACGCTGCTCAACATCATCTCCGGCCTGCTGGTGCCGAGCCAGGGCCGCATCCTGTTCAATGACACCGATGTCACCGGGAAGGCGACGGCGGAACGCAACATTGCGCAGGTGTTCCAGTTTCCGGTCGTCTACGACACGATGACGGTGCGCGGGAACCTTGCGTTTCCGCTGAAGAACCGGGGGGCGAGCGCTGCCTATGTCGCCGAGCGCGTGCAGAAGATTGCCCGGATGATCGGCATGGAAGAGGTGCTGGACCGCAAGGCCCGCGGGCTGACCGCAGATGCCAAGCAGAAGATCTCGCTCGGCCGCGGCATGGTGCGGGAGGACGTCAACGCGCTGCTCTTCGATGAGCCGCTGACCGTGATCGACCCGCACATGAAGTGGGAACTCAGAACGCAGCTGAAGTCGCTGCATCACGAGTTCGGCCACACGATGATCTATGTGACGCATGACCAGACCGAGGCGCTGACTTTCGCCGACAAGGTGGTGGTGATGTATGACGGCCGGGTGGTGCAGATCGGCACGCCGCAGGAACTGTTCGAGCGGCCGGCCCACACATTCGTCGGCTATTTCATCGGCTCGCCGGGCATGAACCTGATGGATGCCAAGGTCGAGGGCAACTCGGCCTATGTGAACGGGGCAACCATTCCGCTTGGCCACGGCTACTCAGGCCTGGACGGCAAGATCCAGATCGGTGTGCGCCCCGAGTTCGTGCGCCTGTCGGAAAGCGAAGGCCTGCCGGTGAAGGTGCGCCGCGTCGAGGATGTGGGACGGCACAAGATCGTCCGGGCCGAGTTCTTCGGTGCTGACATCAACATCATTGCGGGCGAAAGCGACCCCGTCACATCCGGCATGACCCGCGTGGTATTCGATCCCGCGCATGTCAATGTCTATGCCAACAGCTGGCGCGTTACGGGGGAGGCGGCCTGATGGAAAAGACAGTCAATCACAAGGCCTGGTTCCTGGTCCTTCCCGTGCTTCTGCTCGTCGCCTTCTCGGCGGTGATCCCGCTCATGACGGTGGTCAACTATTCGGTGCAGGACACGTTCGGCAACAACAAGTTCTTCTGGGCCGGCGTCGAATGGTTCGATGACATGCTGCATTCCAAGCGCCTCTGGGATGCGCTTGGCCGCCAGATGATCTTCTCGGCCGTGATCCTCGCCATTGAAATCCCGCTCGGCATCTTCATCGCTCTCAACATGCCCAAGCGGGGCTTCTGGGCCTCGTTCTGCCTTGTCCTCATGGCGCTGCCGCTGCTCATTCCGTGGAATGTGGTGGGCACGATCTGGCAGATCTTTGCCCGTGTCGATATCGGCCTGCTGGGTGCGACGCTTCATGGCCTGGGCATCTCCTACAATTATACGCAGGATGCCGTCGCCGCCTGGGCCACAGTCATCGTCATGGACGTCTGGCACTGGACGTCGCTGGTGGCGCTGCTGGCCTATGCCGGTCTGCAGTCGATCCCCGATGCCTATTATCAGGCGGCAAAGATCGATCAGGCGAGCCGCTGGAGCGTGTTCCGCTACATCGAGCTGCCCAAGATGCAGGGCGTCCTGATGATCGCCATCCTGCTGCGGTTCATGGACAGCTTCATGATCTACACCGAGCCCTTCGTGGTGACGGGAGGCGGGCCGGGCAACTCGACGACGTTCCTGTCCATCGACCTCGTCAAGATGGCGCTCGGCCAGTTTGACTTGGGACCGGCCGCTGCCTTCTCGATCATGTACTTCCTCGTGATCCTGCTGATTTCCTGGGTGTTCTACACCGTGATGACCAACCTCGACAAAAGGGAGGGCTTCTGATGGGTGCCGCAACCATGACCGCTGCCATCCCGGCCCGGCGCCGCAGCTCTGCCCGCATCGGCATCAGCTCGCGTGCCGTGGTGATGGCTCTCTATCTGATCTTCCTGCTGCTGCCGATCTACTGGCTCGTCAACATGAGCCTGAAGACCAACACGGAGATCCTGTCCACCTTCTCGATGTGGCCGCAGAACCCGACGCTGGCCAATTACATCACGATCCTCACGGATCCGAGCTGGTACATGGGCTATGTCAATTCGCTGATCTACGTGGTGATGAACACGGTGATCTCGATCACCGTGGCGCTGCCGGCGGCCTATGCCTTCTCGCGCTACACGTTTCTCGGCGACAAGCACCTGTTCTTCTGGCTGCTGACCAACCGCATGGCCCCGCCGGCGGTGTTCGCGCTGCCCTTCTTCCAGCTTTATTCCTCGGTCGGACTGTTCGACACGCATATCGCCGTCGCCCTGGCGCATTGCCTGTTCAACGTGCCGCTGGCGGTCTGGATCCTGGAAGGCTTCATGCGCGGTGTGCCGAAGGAAATCGACGAGACTGCCTATATTGACGGCTATTCCTTCGGCCGCTTCTTTGTGAAGATCTTCATGCCGCTGATCGCGAGCGGCATCGGCGTGGCCGCCTTCTTCTGCTTCATGTTCTCCTGGGTCGAGCTGCTGCTGTCGCGCACGCTCACCTCGGTGAATGCCAAGCCGATCGCGGCCACCATGACCCGCACGGTCTCGGCGTCGGGAATGGACTGGGGCGTACTGGCAGCTGCCGGTGTGCTGACCATCATCCCCGGTGCGCTGGTGATCTACTTCGTCCGCAACTACATCGCCAAGGGCTTTGCCCTGGGCCGCGTCTGATCTGAGGGAGAACAGATATGGACTGGATGGCCTGGACTGCTCCGACCGCGATTTTCTTTGCGACGATAGCGGCGCTGCTGGTGATCTTCACCGTGCTGGCGATCCGCTTTCCGGAGACGCCGCGCACCGGTGTGCTGCGGATCGAGACGACCCGGGGGGACCGTCTCTTCATAACCCTTCTGGGCTCAGCCTTCATCACGCTTGGCTGGCTCGCCGCCTTCGGCGCTCCCCTGTGGGGGGCTCTGATCGCCTGTCTCGTTTATGCCCTTGCGGTTTTCCGCTGGGTCTGACGGGCAGGTAACCTGATCTCACGATCATGAAACTTCGGGAGGAAATGGAATGAGAGTGTTTTACACCTCCACCGCTATGGCGCTCGCCATGCTGGTTGGAAGCGGAAGCGCCTTTGCTGACATGGAGGCAGCAAAGAAGTTCCTCGACGCGGAAATCGGCGACATGTCGGCGCTGTCGCGCGCCGATCAGGAAGCCGAGATGCAGTGGTTCATTGACGCTGCCGCTCCGTTCAAGGGTATGGACATCAAGGTCGTTTCCGAAACGATTACCACCCATGAATACGAAGCCAAGGTGCTGGCCCCGGCCTTCACTGCGATCACCGGCATCAAGATCACCCACGATCTGATCGGTGAAGGCGATGTGGTGGAGAAGCTGCAGACCCAGATGCAGTCGGGCGAGAACATCTACGACGCCTATATCAATGACTCGGATCTGATCGGCACCCACTGGCGCTATCAGCAGGCCCGCAACCTGACCGACTGGATGGCGGACGAAGGCAAGGATGTTACCAATCCGGGCCTCGATCTCAATGACTTCATCGGCATCAAGTTCACGACCGGCCCGGATGGCAAGCTCTACCAGCTGCCCGATCAGCAGTTCGCGAACCTCTACTGGTTCCGGTATGACTGGTTCAACGACGAGAAGAACAAGGCGGACTTCAAGGAAAAGTACGGCTACGAGCTCGGCGTGCCGGTGAACTGGTCGGCTTATGAGGATATCGCCGAGTTCTTCACCGGCCGGGAAATCGACGGCAAGAAAGTCTATGGCCATATGGACTACGGCAAGAAGGACCCGTCTCTCGGCTGGCGCTTCACCGATGCCTGGCTGTCGATGGCCGGTGCCGGCGACAAGGGCGAGCCGAACGGCCTTCCGGTCGATGAATGGGGCATTCGCGTCAACGAGAACTTCCAGCCGGTCGGCTCGTGCGTGGCCCGTGGTGGCGACACCAACGGCCCGGCTGCGGTCTACTCGATCGCCAAATACATCGAGTGGCTGAACAAGTATGCGCCTCCGGCGGCTGCCGGCATGGTGTTCGGCGAAGCCGGTCCGGTGCCTGCCCAGGGCGAAATTGCCCAGCAGATCTTCTGGTACACCGCCTTCACCGCCGACATGGTCAAGCCTGGCCTGCCGGTCATGAACGAGGACGGCACGCCGAAGTGGCGCATGGCTCCCTCGCCGCATGGCGTGTACTGGGAAGAGGGCATGAAGGTCGGCTATCAGGACGCTGGCTCCTGGACGCTGATGAAGTCAACCCCGGTGGACCGTGCCAAGGCGGCCTGGCTCTACGCCCAGTTCGTCACCTCCAAGACCGTGGATGTGAAGAAGAGCCATGTCGGCCTGACCTTCATCCGCGAATCCACTCTGCAGCATGACAGCTTCACCGAACGCGCTCCGAAGCTTGGTGGTCTGGTCGAGTTCTACCGCTCGCCCGCCCGCCTGCAGTGGTCGCCGACCGGCACCAACGTTCCGGACTACCCGAAGCTGGCTCAGCTGTGGTGGCAGAACATCGGTGACGCTTCCTCCGGTGCAAAGTCCCCGCAGGAAGCCATGGATGCGCTTTGCGCAGAGCAGGAAAAGGTGCTTGAGCGCCTGGAGCGTGCAGGCGTGCAGGGCGATATCGGCCCGAAGCTGAACGAGGAGCAGAGCGCCGAGTTCTGGTTCGACCAGCCGGGTGCGCCCAAGCGCAAGATCCCGGACGAGAAGGAGCAGCCCATCACCGTTTCCTATGATGAGCTGATTGCCTCGTGGAAATAAGTAATTAGCTATCGACAATCGGGGGCGGGGCCGTAAGGTCCCGCCCTTGGGCTGACCGGGTCCCGGCGCAAAACGCCATGAGGCCGGTCTCATGGAACAACAAGATGCTCCCCTCGCGCGGCATGGCGAAGGGGCTTCTGCGGCTGGTGCAATCGAGGAGGCTGACTTGACCCATATTCTTGCCATTGACCAGGGCACGACTTCGAGCCGCGCGATCCTCTTCGACAAGCACATGAAGGTGGTTGCGAGCGCGCAGGAAGAGTTTCCGCAGATCTATCCCCAGTCCGGCTGGGTGGAGCATGATCCGGCGGACCTGTGGTCCACGACCGCCGGTTCCTGCCGCGCTGCAATTGAGCGCGCCGGGCGCACGGGCCGCGACATTGCCGCCATCGGCATCACCAACCAGCGTGAGACGACACTGGTCTGGGACCGCAACACCGGCCAGCCGGTCTATAACGCCATCGTCTGGCAGGACCGGCGCACGGCAGATCTGTGCCGCCAGCTGAAGGACGAAGGCCATGAAGCCATGGTCAGTGCTCGCACCGGCCTGCTGCTCGACCCCTATTTCTCCGGCACCAAGCTGAAGTGGATCCTCGACAACGTGGAGGGGGCCCGCGCCCGCGCCGAAAAGGGTGAGCTGCTGTTCGGCACGGTCGACAGCTTCCTCATCTGGAAGCTGACGGCAGGCGCCGTTCATGCAACGGACGCCACCAACGCCGCCCGCACCCTGCTGTTCGACATTCACAAGGGCGAGTGGAGCGCGGAGATCTGCGAGCTTCTCGATATTCCCATGGGGATGCTGCCGGAAGTGAAGGACTGCGCTGCCAATTACGGCAATGCCCGCGCCGATCTCTTCGGCCACGAAATCCCGATCATGGGTGTGGCCGGTGACCAGCAGGCTGCGACCGTGGGGCAGGCGTGCTTCAAGCCGGGCATGCTGAAGTCCACCTATGGCACCGGCTGCTTTGCCCTGCTCAACACCGGTGACAAGCCGGTCGTCTCGCAGAGCCGGCTGCTCACCACCATCGCCTATCAGATCGGCGGCAAGCGCACCTATGCGCTGGAAGGCTCCATCTTCATCGCTGGTGCCGTGGTGCAGTGGCTGCGCGACGGGCTGAAGATCATCCGCGAAGCCAAGGAAACCCAGCCGCTGGCCGAGCAGGCCGATCCCGGCCAGCACGTGATCATGGTGCCTGCCTTCACCGGCCTTGGCGCGCCCTACTGGCGCCCGGACTGCCGCGGCGCCATCTTTGGCCTCACGCGCAACTCCGGCCCCGCCGAATTCGCCAAGGCGGCGCTGGAAAGCGTCGGCTACCAGACCCGGGACCTGCTGGAGGCCATGCAGGTGGACTGGACGGATGCGGCCGGAAAGCCCGTGCTGCGCGTCGATGGCGGCATGAGCGCCAGCGACTGGGCCATGCAGTTCCTCTCCGACATCCTCGGCGCCCCGGTCGACCGGCCGCAGGTTCTGGAGACGACGGCGCTGGGCGCGGCCTGGCTCGCGGGCATGGCAGCTGGCGTCTATCCGGACATGGAAGGCTTTGCGGAAAGCTGGGCCATCGAAAAGCGTTTCGAGCCGGCCATCGGCGAAGACGAGCGCCAGCGCAAATACGGCGCCTGGAAGTCTGCCGTTGCTGCGACCATGAGCCTTTGAAGGCTGGCTGGGATAGATGGTTTAGCCTCTGGCAAAGGTCTTCAGCTTCTCACATTGGTTGAGGCGGTAGCCCGCAGTGACACATCTGGTTTATGACAGGACGCTTCCGCCCCCCTCCCCACCAGGGGGAGGGGGGCTGAAAGGCTGTGCTTGAGCAACCAAAATGCCGCCCTTCCCCACGCCGTGGACGGCTGCAGATAAGATGTATGCATGCAGTAGCTGAAGGTGGGAGAGAATCTGATGCCCAGCCGATCTTGTCTCACTTTGCGCAGCATTTTTGCGCGCTTGTGATGTTGCGCCGCAGCGTCGTCCGGGTTAGGTAAAACCCATAAGTCATCAGGACCCGGTGCAATTCCGGGTGGCTCTTCCGGCCGCCGATCCGCCGGACAATTCACATGATCGCGCATGCAAGGACGTTCTGCCGGCTGGTTATACCGCCGGACTGCGCAGGTCATCTGAACGGATTTCTCATGATCTCACTCTCCGCTTACCGGAACCAGTGGTTCGGCAATGTGCGCGCCGACCTGCTTTCTGGCCTGCTCGTGGCCCTTGCCCTCATCCCCGAGGCCATCGCCTTTTCGATCATCGCCGGGGTCGATCCCAAGATCGGCCTCTATGCTTCCTTCTCCATTGCCGTCATCACCGCCATTGCAGGCGGGCGGCCGGGCATGATTTCCGCCGCGACGGCGGCAACGGCCGTGCTGATGGTCACGCTGGTGAAGGAGCATGGCCTGCAATATCTGCTGGCGGCGACCATCCTCGCCGGTGTGCTGCAGGTGGGGGCAGGGCTGCTGCGGCTGGGCCATGTCATGCGCTTCGTCTCGCGCTCGGTGATGACCGGTTTTGTCAATGCGCTGGCGATCCTGATCTTCATGGCGCAGCTGCCGGAACTGATCGGCGTGACGCCGCTGACCTATGTCATGACGGCGGCCGGTCTCGGGATCATTTATCTGTTCCCCTACATCACCCGTGCGGTGCCATCGCCGCTCGTCTGCATCTTCGTGCTGACGGGCCTTGCCATCTGGTTTGGCCTTGATGTGCGCACGGTCGGCGATATGGGCGAGCTGCCCTCAACCCTGCCGGTGTTCCTTCTGCCCGAAGTGCCGCTGACGTTGGAAACCTTCCTGATCGTGCTGCCGTACTCGGCGGCTGTTGCGGCCGTGGGCCTGCTGGAATCCCTCATGACCCAGCAGCTGGTCGATGAAGTGACCGATACGCCGTCCGACCGCAATCAGGAATGCATCGGGCAGGGCCTTGCGAATTTCGCCACCGGCTTCATTGGCGGCATGGCGGGCTGTGCCATGATCGGCCAGTCGATGATCAATGTGAAGTCCGGCGGACGCGGGCGCCTGTCCTGTTTCGCGGCGGGCGTCATCTTGCTGTTTCTCATCGTGGTGCTGGGGGATTGGGTGAAGCAGATCCCCATGCCTGCGCTGGTGGCGATCATGATCATGGTGTCCATCGGAACGTTCAGCTGGACGTCAATCCTCAACCTGCGCAGCCATCCGCGCTCTTCCTCCATCGTCATGCTGGCGACGGTCATCTGTGTGGTGGCAACCCATAACCTTGCCATCGGCGTGCTGGTGGGTGTGCTCCTGTCCGGCATCTTCTTTGCCTGGAAGATCTCCCAGCTGTTCCGCGTCACCTCGGAGCTTTCCGCCGATGGCCGCAGCCGCACCTATGTGGTGGAAGGGCAGCTGTTCTTTGCCTCGGTCGAGGATTTTTATTCAGCCTTCGACTTTCGCGAAGCGCTGGACCGGGTCACAATCGACGTCAGCCGCGCGCATATCTGGGACATTTCCAGCGTCTCGGCGCTGGACATGGTGGTGCTGAAATTCCGGAGGGAGGGGGCGGATGTCACCATCACGGGCCTCAACGAGGCCAGTGAGACCATCGTCGACAAGCTCGCACTGCATGACAAGCCGGGCGCGCTCGACAAGCTGACGGCCCACTGATGGAGGACAAAGCCATGACAGCCAGAACCATCACCGCCCTTCTGGACGCCTCGGTCTATGCGCCCAGCGTCTGTGAACATGCGGTCTGGGCGGCCTCCCGCCTTGGCCTGCCCGTGGATCTCGTGCATGTGCTGGTGCGCAAGGCCGTGCACAGTGCCGATTACAGCGGCTCCATCGCGCTGGGTGCGCGCACCGCGCTCTTGAGCGAACTCGCCCGCCTGGATGAGGAGCGGGCGCGGGTGGCCCATGAGCATGGCCGCGCCATTCTGGATGATGCCGAGGCGCTGGTGCGCGAGCGCGGGGTTGCCGCCGTCTCCAGCCGCCTGAGGCATGGCGAGGTGGTGGAAGCGGTGACCGGAATTGAAGCCGGTGCCGAACTGATCGTCGTCGGCAAGCGTGGGGAGGCGGCGGATTTCGAGACGCTGCATCTGGGCTCCAATCTGGAGCGCCTGGCCCGCAGCGTGTCCCGGCCGCTGCTGGTCGCAGCCCGCAGCTTCCGTCCGGTGGAAAAGGTGCTCGTCGCCTTTGATGGCGGCCCCAGTGTGGTGAAGGCGGTGGACTATATTGCCCGGAGCCCGCTTTTCTCCGGTCTGCATATCCATCTGCTGATGGCCGGCGAGCCCAATACCGCACAGAAGGCGAGCCTGAGTTCGGCCGAAGACAAGCTGAAATCCGCAGGATTTGATGTGCTCACCGGCATTGTGCCGGGCGATCCGGAGCCGGTGATTTCCTCGAATGTAGAGCACAATGGCATCGGTCTGCTGGTGATGGGGGCTTATGGCCACTCGCGCCTGCGCAGCCTCATCATCGGCTCCACCACGACGCAGATGCTGCGTTCCTGCAAGGTGCCGGTGCTGCTGTTCCGCTAATGCCGGATGGGGCAGGGGCAGCCGTGCTAGCTGCCCCTCATGTCTGCTTTCAGGATCAGAGGAAGACGGCCTCGCCGGTTCCATGCGGCACGGCTTGCGGGCGCTCGCAGGTGGTTTCCAGCGTGATGCGGCGGCCTTCGTCAGAGGCGCGTTCGAGGCTCTCCATGATCTCCAGCACATGCAGCGCCAGCGCGCCATTTGCCCGGTGCGGCCGGCCGGTGCGGATGGCTGCCGCCATATCGAAGACACCCGCCATGCGGTAGTCGGCCACCTCGCGCCCGTCGCGCAAGGGGCGGTTGGGGGCGCCGAAGGGCAGGTGCGAGATGTCCTGCGCTTCCCACTCGCCGTTGAGCGCCGACAGCAGAACCTCGCCGCCGAAGAAGTTCGGATCCGGGTTGAGGATGCTGCCTTCCGTGCCGTAGAACTCGATCGGCTTGCGCCCGTGCTTCCACACGTCCCAGGAGGCGGTGAAGGCGACATTGGCGCCATTGGCGAAGGCGAGCACGCCATTGACCGTGGTCGGCACCTCCACCGTCAGTTCCTTGCCGTTGTGCGGCTCGCTGGTGATGACGCGCGTCTCCCGCCCGCGCGAGGCATGGGCCACGACGCTTTCCACCGGCCCCAGGCAATTGACCAGCTGGGTGATCGGATAGCAGCCGATATCCAGCACCGGCCCGCCGCCCCTCTGGAAGAAGAAGAACGGGTTGGGATGCCACATTTCCATACCGGGGGTGGCGAAGGTGACGGCACCGCCGACCACCTTGCCGATCCTGCCTTCGTCGATCAGCTCGCGGGCGCGCTGATGGGCTGCGCCGAGGAACGTGTCCGGTGCCGAGCCGATCCTCAGCCCCTTGGCATCGGCGGAAGCAACCATTTCCTTCGCCTCCGCATAGGTGACGGCAAAGGGTTTTTCGGAATAGACGTGTTTGCCGGCCGCAAGGATCGATCCGCTGACGGCGGCATGGGCCTGCGGTACCGTCAGGTTGATGATCATCACGATGTCCGGATCGGCCAGCATGGCGTCAACCGTCATGGCCTCAACGCCATAGGCCTCCGCCTTGGCGCGGGCTGCCTCTGCATTGAGATCCGTCACCGCCTTCACCGAGACGATCTGCGATCTGGCGCCGCCGGTCAGGTAGGCATCGGAGATGTTGCCGCAGCCGATGATGCCGAGTTTCATGGTCTTCATTTGGGGGAGTTCCTTCAGGCGCTGCGGGAGGTCTTGGCGGCTTCGCCGGAAAGGCCGGTGAGATAGGCATAGCTCTGGCGGGCAAAGGCGGCTGCATCGGCCGGCTTGTCATGCTCCAGCACCATGAGGCGGACGCCATGGCTGCGGGCGGCTTCGTGCAGCGCCGGCCAGTCCAGCGTGCCCGCGCCCACATTGGCCCAGCCGTCTTCATCAAGATTCTCGCCCTGCGGCGCGATGTCCTTCACGTGGATGGCCGACAGCCGGTCCTTGTGCTTTGCCATCCATGCGAGCGGGTCCGCACCGCCGCGCACCAGCCAGGCAAGATCGGCCTCGATCGTCAGCGGAGAACCGGCCGAAGCCTCGATCAGCAGATCAAAGGGGATTGCGCCATCGGCGCAGGGGAACAGCTCCCAATGGTGGTTGTGATAGCCGAGGTCGATGTTGCGGCTCTTGAGGCGCACGGCCATTTCACCGAGCTCTGCGCCAAGCTTGCGCCAGTAGTTGGCGGGCATGCCCTCGCGCTCGCCGGGGGGAACGGCAGGCATGTAGAGCTGGGAGATGCCGATGGCGGCTGCCTGATCCGCCACCCAGTCGAACCGCTCGCGCAGGTCGGCCAGCCCGACGTGACCGGAGGGGGCGGTTATCCCGTGCTGGTCGAGCAGGGACCGGGTTTCGGCAGCATTGGCCAGATGCGAGCCGATGGTCTCCACATGGCTAAAGCCGATGGAGGCCAGCGTCTCAAGCTGACGGGCGAGGTTTCCATAGTCCCGCAGGGAGTAAAGCTGGATGGAGATGATGTCCTGCATGTCGAATGCTCCAGTGAGATGAGGGAAGAAGGGGCAGGGTCAGAGGCGTTCGCCGTCCTCGCCGCCAAAGAGGGAAAGCTGGTCCGCGTCAAAGGCGAGGCTGACGGCGGTGCCGAGCGGATAGCTGATGGTGCCGGGCAGGCGGATCTGCAGCGACAGGCTGTCATTGGCGCACCACATCAGATTGTCGGCGCCGTGGGTCTCCAGCAGATCGACCCGGAAGCCCGGCTGTGCATCGGGGGTGTTGACGCGCACATGCTCCGGCCGCACGCCCAGCGTTGCGAGCATGGGCGCACGCACCGGCTCGCGGAAGCGGTACTGGCTCAACGGCTGGAGGATGCCCGGTGCAGTGAAAACAGGCGCACCGTCACCCGGCTGCACCGTGCCCTCGATGAAGTTCATGCGCGGGCTGCCGACGAAGCCGGCCACGAAGAGATTGGCCGGATGGTGATAGATCTCTGCCGGGGTGCCGAGCTGCTGGATCTTCTGGTCCTTCATCACGGCAATACGGTCGGCCAGCGTCAGCGCCTCGATCTGGTCGTGGGTGACGTAGATCATGGTCGTGTTCTGCATCTGCTGGTGCAGGCGCTTGATCTCGACGCGCAGTTCATTGCGCAGCTGCGCATCGAGGTTGGACAGGGGCTCATCGAAGAGGAACACATCCGCATCGCGTACCAGCGCCCGGCCAATGGCGACGCGCTGGCGCTGGCCGCCGGAGAGCTGGTCGGGGCGCCGGTCGAGAAGGTGGCTGATCTGCAGCATGTCCGCCGCACGGCTCACTTTGGCGTCGATGCTGGGCTTGGGTGTCTTGGCCATGCGCAGGCCGAAGGACATGTTCTCCCGCACGCTCATGCGCGGGTAGAGCGCGTAGGACTGGAACACCATGGCGATGCCCCGGTCCTTCGGCTCCTCCCAGGTGACATTGCGCCCGCCGATGTGGATCTGGCCTTCATTGATATCGAGAAGACCGGCGATGGCGTTGAGCAGGGTTGACTTGCCGCAGCCGGATGGGCCGAGCAGGACGATGAATTCCCCGGCCTCGATATCGAGCGACATGCCGTCGAACACCCGGTGCTGGCCGAATGCAACACTGACGTCACGGACTGAAACAGCAGACATGGCGTTATCCCTTGACCGCGCCGGCGGCGATGCCCCGCACGAACCAGCGTCCCGAGAGGAAATAGACCGCAAGCGGAACCAGCGCCGTGAGCATGGTGGCGGCCATGTCCACGTTGTAGGCGCGCTCGCCCTGGGTCGAATTGACGATATTGTTGAGCTGCACCGTCATCGGCAGGTTCTCCCGCCCGGCGAAGGTGAGGCCGAAGAGGAAGTCGTTCCAGATGCCGGTGACCTGCAGGATGGTGGCGACGATGAGGATCGGCGTCGACATGGGCAGGATCACCCGCAGGAAGATCGTCCAGAAGCCGCCGCCATCCACACGCGCCGCCTTGAACAGCTCGATGGGCAGGCCCGCATAATAGTTGCGGAACAGCAGGGTCATCAGCGGCAGGCCGAAGATGACGTGAACCAGCACGATGCACAGGAGCGAGTTGTAGATGCCGGTGGTGGCGAAGATGCGGACCAGCGGATAGAGGAACACCTGATAGGGCACGAAAGCGCCGATCAGCAGGATGCCGAACATCAGGTTCGCGCCCCGCACCCGCCAGAACGACAGGGCGTAGCCCGTGACGGCGCCCAGGGCGACCGAGAAGAACACCGATGGCACGAGGATCTTCAGCGAGTTCCAGAAGCCCGTGCTGATGCCGGAGCAGTCAAGGCCGGTGCAGGCCGAGGACCAGGCACGCAGCCACGGCTCGAAGGTCAGCGCCTTCGGCCAGGCGAGAATGCTGCCAAGCCGGATTTCCTCCATGTCCTTCAGCGAGGTCATGAGCATGATCCACAGCGGCAGCAGGAAGTAGAGTGCGCTGATGACCAGGAAGGCGTAGACACCGGCGCGGGAGAGCGTCAGGCGCTGCGGCTTGCGGCCCGAGGGGATGACGGTCTGGCTCATGCGTGCCTCCCGTGTTGCGGGCGGATGTAGCGGGCATAGACCCAGGGGGCGAGAACGCTGGCGACGGCGATGAGCATGGCCGTGGCGGCAGCGGTGGCGAGGCCGATGTTGTTGCGCTCGAAGAAGTGATCCATGACGAACTTGGCCGGCACTTCGGAGGCAATGCCCGGTCCGCCGAGCGTCATGGCGACAACGAGGTCGTAGAGCTTGACCACGCCCGTTGCGAGCAGGACGACGGCTGTGATGATCATTGGCCCGAGCAGCGGCAGCACCACCGACAGATAGGTGCGCCAGACGGGGATGCCGTCGATGCGGGCGGCCTTCCACAGGTCGGCATCAATGCCGCGCAGGCCCGCCAGCATGATGCACATGACAAGGCCCGCGCCATGCCACAGGCCCGCGATGACCAGCGTGTAGATGACCATCTGCGGATTGACGAGCCAGTCGAAGCGGAAGCTTGAAAAGCCGAGGTCGCGGACGATCTGCTGCAGGCCGAGCGTGGGGTTGAGGAACCACTGCCAGGCAAGGCCGGTGACCACGAAGGACATGGCATAGGGATAGAGGAAAACGGTGCGGAACACCGCCTCGCCACGCACATTTTGGTCGATGAAAACCGCCAGCAGAAAGCCGAGGATCAGGCAGCCGGCGATGAAGAGCACGCCGAAGACGGCGATGTTTTCGACCGAGAGCAGGAAGCGTTCGTTGGCGAAGAGGCGGGAATATTGCTGCAGACCCACCCAGTCCAGCACAGGCAGAAGCCTGGAACTGGTGAAGGACAGGCGGATGGTCCAGAGCAGGCAGCCCACAAAGACCACCAGAACGATGAGTGCCGTTGGAACGAGGGCCAGCGTGGCTGCCAGATTCCGCCGCCTGCGCGTGCGCACCCGTTCCGGCCGGCCGGCCGGTAGAGCTATGGTCATGACGAGTACCCCTTGATGGGCTCCGGTTGATGGCTCCGGAGGATGGGCTCCGGCAGTGTCACGGTGACATGCCGGAGCCCTGGCTGGGAGCCTTGGGAGCCTGTGCCGGTTCAGCCGGCGGATTGCATCGCGGAAATGAACCGGGCGATGAAGTCATCCGGGGTCATGGACGGGGTGCTCCAGAACTGGGTCACCACATCGCGGGTCGCGCCGACAAGGTCGGGCGATGCGATGAAGTTGATGCTGGGCACCTGCTGCTCGGGGTCCTTCAGGGCGGCCATGCCGGTCTGTGCGCAGCTGTCCATGCCGCTCACATCCACATCCAGCCGCACCGGAACCGAGCCTTTTTTCGTGTTGAAGGTGATCTGGGTTTCGGGATCCAGCATCAGCGTGGCCATGGCGGCCTGTGCTTCCTGGGCGCCCTTGTCGCTGACCTTGGGGAAGACAAAAACATCGCCGCCCATGACATAGCCGCCGGGCATGACGGTGCAGCCGAAGTCCTTGCCCGCTGTAAGCCCAGCGGCCGTGAACTCGCCCTTGGCCCAGTCGCCCATGAGCTGCATGGCGGCCCTGCCGGTGATCACCATGCTGGTGGTGTCGTTCCAGTTGCGGCCGGGGCTGCCCTCGTCGGTCAATGCGCGCAGGGCGGCGAAGGTTTCAGCTGCCTTGCGGAAGCCTTCGCTTTTGGCGGCCTCCGTATCGCGGTCAGCATAGACCTTGTGGAACACGTCCTTGCCCGCTTCCGCCACCAGGACGGCATCGAACAGCAGATGGTCCTGCCAGTTCTGGCCGCCATGGCCGAAGGGCACGATTCCCGCCTCGCGCAGCTTGCCGCCGGCAGCGATTACGTCGGCAAAGGTCTTCGGCGGTTCGACGCCGGCCTTGGCGAGAGCTTCCGGATTGTACCAGAGCCAGTTCTGGCCATGGATATTGACCGGGACAGCATAGAAACTGCCATTGCGCGTCGTCGCGGTGACGATGTCCGGCGGCAGCACATCCCGCCACTTGTTGGCTTCAGCCACCTCATCAAGGGAGCTCAGCATGCCGGTTGCCACCAGCTCGTCGAACTGAAGGCCGGTGTTGAACTGCATCACCGTCGGAGGATTGCCGCCGACAATGCGGTTGATGCCGGCGGTGCGGGCATTGGGGCCGCCGGCAATGGCGGAATCAATCCACTCACCGCCCTTGGCCTTGAAAGAATCTGCAAAAACCTTGATGGATTCGGACTCTCCCCCCGATGTCCACCAATGCAGCACTTCCGCCTTCATCTCGGCGGCCTGACCGGCCGCGGGCATAACCAGGCACATCGCCGTGGCCAGCAGGGCATGACGAAACTTTTTCATATGGTCTCCTCCCATTGAAACGATTTCATGGCCTCTTTGGGTTCTCTGTAATCGTTTACATCATTTTCATAGCACAGGCATGCGCCGCTTGAAAAGGGTAAATATTCGGAAGGACAACCGGGAGGGCGCCGGGGAGGGGCGGTTCGGGGCAGGCTGCAGCAAGATGGCGGACAGCTGAGGCGCTCCCGATGTAGAAGCAGAAGCACAGCTGCGCCAAACACTCAGCGTCACCCCGGGCGAAGCTGAGCGCAGATCCGGGGGCCACTCGTTCGCAGAGCGGTGAAGATTGCTTCCGGTGATGCCACTGGCTTCGGGCGTGAGCTTGCCGCAAGGCTTGAGACAACGGCAGCTCTCTGCAAGCGAGTGGACCCCGGCTCGCGCTGCGCTTGGCGGGGGCGACTCAGTGCCTGCTGCCTGCTTGCGCGCTCACCTTGCGCTGGCGGGCATCCCCGTGCTGCCGCGTACGACAAGTTCAACCGGCAGGAGCCGGTGCAGGCTGGGCGGGGTGCCGGTTTCGATCAGGTCCAGCAGCACATCCATGGCTTCCTCGCCGATTTCGCGGCGGGGCTGGCGCACGGTGGTCAGCGGCGGAGTGGTGCAGCTGGAGAACTGGATGTCGTCAAAGCCCATCACGGCCACATCTTCCGGCACTTTCAGGCCGCGCCGGGTCAGCTCCATGATCACGCCGATGGCCATTTCATCATTGGCGCAGAAGAAGGCCGTCGGGGGCTCCTCCATGCCATCCATGCTGGCTGCGGCCCTGACACCGCTTTCGATGGAAAAGTCGCCGGGCAGCAGCAGGCCCGGGTCGAGCGGAATGTCCGCTGCTGCGAGCGCAGCAGCATAGCCGTCCTGCCGCTGGCGCGTCAGGATGTTGCGCGCCGGGCCTGCCACATAGGCGATGCGGCGGTGGCCGGCGGCGATCAGATGTTCCGTGGCGAGCCGTGCCGCGGCCTGATTGTCGATGCCGATGAAGGGCAAGCCGGGCATTTCGATTTCCTCGCAGACCGAGATCATCGGCGGCGGATTGGCCGGAATGCTGCCCGCAGGCCAGGGCAGGCGGCCCGAAAGCAGCACCAGCCCGTCCACCTTGCCCGAGCGCAGATAGGAAACATAGGTTTCCTCGATGGCCGGATCATTCTCGCTGTTGCCGATGAGCAGACCATAGCCGCGCTGCTGGGCCACGGCCTCCAGCCCGCGCAGGATGCTGGCGAAGAAGGTGTTGCCGATATCAGGCACGATGACGAGAATCATGCGCGTGCTTTTCAGCCGCAGGCTCTGCGCCATGGCGTTTGCGGTGAAGCCGGTGCTGTCGATGGCCGCCAGCACTTTCTTGCGCGTGGCCTCCGCCACCTTCGCCGGATGGTGCAATGCGCGGCTGACGGTGGCGATGGAAACACCGGCGAGGCGCGCAACGTCCTCGATCGTGGCGGTCTTGCTCTGCATGCTGTTCCCTGTCTCTGCCTTGATGCAAGGCTATATGCAACCTCTGACCTATGCCTTGCCAAACTGCGTCTGTAAATGTTTACAGCGACAGTAAAAAGGTTTACATAAGCCATGTAGGCCGTCTGGAGCATGATAATCCACGGCTTGCATCCGCGTTACCCCTGCCGGATGAAATGCAGAAACATGTTCCAGCACGCCAGCCCGGCGTCCTTCCTCAAATGGGTGAGGCGCCGGAACAGGGGGGATTTTGTCATCGCTCGGGAGGTGCGCATGAAAACGATGAAGGGTCCGGGTCTGTTTCTGGCCCAGTTCGCCGGGGATACGGCGCCGTTCAACTCGCTCAAGTCCATGGTGACCTGGGCGGCGGACCTCGGCTATCGCGGGGTTCAGATTCCGACCTGGGACAGCCGCCTGTTCGATCTGGACAAGGCCGCAGACTCTGCTGGCTATTGTGAGGACGTGGCCGGCATCTGCCGGGAGGCGGGCGTCGAAGTCACCGAGCTTGCAACGCATCTTCAGGGCCAGCTTGTGGCCGTTCATCCGGCCTATGACGTGCCATTCGATGGTTTTGCCCCGGCGGCGGTGCATGGCAATCCGGCCGCGCGGCAGGCCTGGGCGGTGGATCAGATGCTGAAGGCGGCCAAGGCCTCGCGCCATTTCGGCCTCAATGCCAGTGTCAGCTTTACCGGCGCGCTGGCCTGGCCTTATGTCTACCCCTGGCCGCAGCGGCCGGAGGGGCTGATCGATACGGCCTTTGATGAACTGGCCCGGCGCTGGCGGCCGATCCTTGATGCCTATGACGAGGCGGGCGTCGATCTGTGCTACGAAATTCATCCCGGCGAGGATATCTTTGACGGCGCCAGCTTCGAGATGTTCCTGGAGCGCGTCGGCGGGCATCCGCGCTGCTGCATCAACTATGATCCGTCGCATTTCGTGCTGATGCAGCTCGATTATCTGGCCTTCATCGACATCTATCACGAGCGTATCCGAGCCTTCCATGTGAAGGACGCCGAGTTCAATCCGGACGGGCGCCAGGGTGTCTATTCCGGCTATCAGCCGTGGATCAACCGCGCCGGGCGTTTCCGCTCGCTGGGCGACGGGCAGGTGGATTTCGCCGGTGTCTTCTCCCGCCTCACGGCCCATGGCTATGACGGCTGGGCCGTGCTGGAATGGGAATGCTGCATCAAGCACCCGGAAGACGGCGCGGCCGAAGGGGCGCCCTTCATCGCGGACCACATCATCCGGGTGACTGAAAAGGCCTTTGACGACTTTGCCGCCAGCGGTGCAGATGATGCTGCCAACCGGCGGATGCTGGGCCTTGCCCCGGCTGCGGCCGGCTGAGGGAGGACTGGAACATGGCAATTGAAGCAAGGGGCGGGGCGGGGCAAGGCACCCGCGTGCGCCTTGGCATGGTTGGCGGCGGGCAGGGCGGCTTCATCGGCGCCGTCCACCGCATGGCCGCGAGGCTGGATGGTGACTTTGACCTCGTGGCCGGCGCCTTCTCGTCGGATCCGGAGCGGGCACGCCAGTCCGGCCTTGAGCTGGGTGTCGATCCGGCCCGCTGTTATGACAGCTTTGAAGCAATGGCCACTGCGGAAGCGGCAAGGCCGGACGGCATCGAGGCGGTGTCCATCGTCACGCCCAACCATCTGCATTTCCCGGTGGCCCGCGCCTTTCTGAAAGCCGGCATCCACGTCATCTGCGACAAGCCGCTGACCTCGACGCTGGAGGATGCGGAAGAGCTGGTGAAGCTGGGTGAGGCCAGCGGGCGGCTGTTCGTGCTCACGCACAACTATTCTGCCTATCCCATGGTGCGGCAGGCGCGGGAGATGATCGCCAATGGCGCACTTGGCACCTTGCGCCTGGTGCAGGTGGAATATCCGCAGGACTGGCTGACCGAGGCGGTGGAGGAAAGCGGCCAGAAACAGGCCGCCTGGCGCACCGATCCGGCCCGCTCGGGCGCGGGCGGCTGTATCGGCGACATCGGCACCCATGCGTTCCAGCTGGCCACCTTCGTGACGCAGCTTGCCCCGTCACAGGTGCTGGCCGATCTCAGCACCTTCGTTCCGGGCCGCCGGGTGGATGACAATGTCAACGTGCTGCTGCGGTTTGCCAGCGGCGCGCGCGGCATGCTCTGGGCCAGCCAGGTGGCGCCCGGCAACGAAAACGGCCTTCGCCTGCGTGTTTATGGCGACAAGGGCGGGCTGGAATGGGAGCAGGAAAACCCGAACCATCTGTGGTTCACCCCCTTCGGCGAACCGCGCCGCCGCCTGACACGCGGCGGGGCAGGCACGGGACCTGCTGCCGCTGCCGTGACGCGGGTGCCCTCTGGCCATCCGGAAGGCTATCTGGAGGCCTTCGCCACGCTCTACCGTGAGGCGGCGGGTGCCATCCGCACGGCACGCGACGGCGGACCGGTGGCCCTGCCGGAGCATCTGCCGGGCCTCAGCGACGGCCTTGCCGGCCTGCGCTTCATCGACGCCTGCATCCGCTCGTCATCTGCGGGCGGGGTGTGGACGGGGCTGTAAGCTGTTGAAAAATAGGGACCGGAACATCTGCTGTTCCGGTCCACGCTGAAGGAAAAACCTCTCCATCGTCATCCCGGCCAAGCGCAGCGCGAGCCGGGACCGGTGAGCCCGGGTCTCCCGGCTATGGCTCCAAAGGCAACCAACTTATACCCCGGCTCACCGGTCCCGGATTTCCGCTTCGCTGCGTCCGGGAAGACGATGGATAGGGGAGGGCGGGAAGAGCGCATTCAAGCAAGGCCGGAGCAGGTGCTGCTCCGGCCTTCTTGTTGATCTTACACGCTCACCCGCGTGCCGCTGCGGGCAGCTTCTGCGATGGCGTGGATGACCTTTTCGAATTCCAGTGCGGCTGCGAAATCCGGCCATGGCTTTGTGCCGGTTTCGATGGCGCGCAGGAATTCGGCGGCCTCGATGATCTTCAGGTCGTTGAAGCCGATCTGGTGGCCGGGGGCGGGGCAGAAGGCGCCGTAAACATCGTGATCCGGCCCGGTGAGAATGGTGCGGAAGCCCTGTTCGGCCTTCGGGCCCTCGTTGACGAAGAGCTGCAGCTCGTTCATCCGCTCCTGATCATAGATGATCATGCCTTCGGTGCCGTGGATCTCGAAGCCGAGGCGGTTCTTGCGGCCCCAGGCGGAGCGGGAGGCGGCGAAGGAGCCCTGTGCGCCATTGGCAAAACGCAGGATGGCGGTGGCCGTATCCTCGTTTTCCACCTTGCCCCGGCCGGTGCCATCCGGCAGGGGGCGGGTTTCGTGTACGGTCTGCATGTCGGCGATGAGGCTTTCGATGGGGCCGCAGATGCCGCAGAGCAGGCTGATCAGGTGGCAGCCGATATCCCCCAGCGCGCCAAGGCCTGCTTCGCCAAGCTTTGCCCGCCAGGTCCAGGGCAGATCCGGGTCGGCCTGATAATCCTCGTCCACCGCGCCGCGCACATGCACGATGCGGCCAATCCGCCCCTCCTGCACCAGCTTCTGCGCATGGCGGTAGGCGGGATTGCGGGTGTAGTTGTAGCCGGTCATGGTCAGCTTGCCGAAGCGGGCGGCGGCCTCGGCCATCTCTTCGGCTTCGGCCAGCGTCAGGCCCATCGGCTTCTCGCACCACACGTGCTTGCCCGCCTCCAGAGCGGCGATGGCCATCTCCTTGTGGAAACGGTTTGGCGTGGTGATCGACACCACGTCCACCTTCGGGTCAGTGACCAGCGCCTGCCAGTCTCCGGTGGAGCGGGCGAAGCCGAACTGGCTGGCAAAGGCGGCGGCCTTGTCTTCCGGCGTGTCGCAGAGCAGCTCCAGCCGCACGTCCTGCACGTCGCCCATGACGGCGCGGGCATTGCGCCAGGCGAGCGCATGCGCCTTGCCCATGAAGCCTGTTCCGATCAGGCCAATCCCCAGGGTCATTGATTTCCTCCCGAAACCAAATAGAATTTTTATTCCATTATTGTCATCCTGCGGCTATCCTGTTTTGTCAAGCAGGATCAACGAACTGGCAAACCGCAATGTCGCACCTCTCCGCCCCGCGCAACATCGAAGCCTTCCATGCCCGTCTGCTGGAAGCGGCGGAAACCCTGCCGAAACGCCTGCGCCAATGCGCGGAATATCTGGCGGCGAACACGGACCGGATCGCGGTTTCGACGGTGGCCGAGATGGCGCTGGCGGCCGGAGTGCAGCCCTCGGCGCTGATGCGATTCTGCAAGATCCTGGGTTTTTCCGGCTATTCGGAGATGCAGCGCCTGTTCCGCGATGCCTATGCGCAGGGCTGGCCGGACTACGCGACACGGCTCAGAAACCTGCGGGAAAGCGGTGCTGGCAGCCCCTCTGCCTTGCTGGCGGAGTTCATCGATGCGGGCCGCATGTCGCTGGAAAATCTCGCCAGCAGCGTCGACAGCCGCAATCTGGACCGGGCGGTGAAGATCCTTTCCGAAGCCGGAATGGTGCATCTCGTGGGCCTGCGCCGTGCCTTCCCGGTGGCGTCCTATCTCGCCTATGCCTTTGAAAAAATGGATGTTCCGGCGTTTCTGCATGATGGTGTGGGTAAGCTGGATCACCGCCATGCCATCCGTCCGGGCGATGCGCTGGTGGCCATCACCTTCTCGCCCTACAGCGGGGAAACGGTGGAACTGGCGGAGTTTGCCCGCAGCCAGGATGTGCCGGTCATCGCCATCACCGACACGGTGATGAGCCCGCTGCAGAAACTGGATGCGACGGTGCTGAGTGTGGCGGAAGTTGACTTCGGTGCCTTCCGTGCGCTGTCGGCGACGCTCTCGCTTGCCATCACGCTGGCGGTGGCCGTTGGTGCCGGACGAAAAGCCGCACCATAAAAAAACTGTTGCATCAAACCTAAAAATGGAATGAATATTCCATACCCGAAGCCCGGACATATCCGGGCCGGGTGGCCGCCGGGGGGAGCCGGCGGATCCGCACTCTGGGAGGTTATGATGAGAAAAGCGCTTACCGCCGTCGCCGCTGCGGCCATCGCCGTGGCAGGCCTGTCTGCTCCGGCTGTTGCCGAAGGTGAAAAGTTCGTCCTGGTCAGCCATGCGCCGGACAGTGACAGCTGGTGGAACACCATCAAGAATGCCATCGCCGTTGCCGGCGAGCAGATGAAGGTCAGTGTCGAATACCGCAACCCGCCGACCGGTGATCTGGCCGACATGGCCCGCATCGTCGAGCAGGCGGCTGCATCCAACCCGAATGGCATCATCGTCACCATCGCTGACTATGATGTGCTGTCCGGCCCGATTTCCAACGCTGTGGCCAAGGGCATTCCGGTCATCACCATCAACTCCGGCACCATCGAGCAGTCCAAGAACCTGGGCGCGCTGCTGCATGTGGGCCAGCCGGAATATGACGCAGGCTTCGGCGCGGGCGAAAAGGCCAAGGCTGCCGGTGCCACCTCGTTCCTGTGTGTGAACCACTACATCACCAACCCGGCCTCCGTGGAACGCTGCCAGGGCTTTGCCGCCGCGCTCGGCGTGGATCTGGGCAACCAGATGATCGATGCCGGTCAGGACCCGTCCGAAATCCAGAACAAGGTCTCGGCTTATCTGCAGACCAACCCGGACACGGGCGCCATCCTCGCCCTCGGCCCCACCTCTGCGCACCCGACGCTGGCGGCGCTGGAGCAGAATGGCAAGGCTGGCCAGATCTTCTTCGGCACCTTCGATCTTTCCTCTGAAATCGCCAATGCCATCAAGGCTGGCACCATCAACTTCGCCATCGACCAGCAGCCTTATCTGCAGGGCTACCTGCCGGTGGTGATCCTCACCAACTTCGCCCGTTACGGCGTCGTGCCGGGCAACTCGATCAACTCGGGCCCGGGCTTCGTCACCAAGGACAACATCGCACTGGTTGAGAAATACGCCGGTCAGTACCGCTAAGCGGCTGACATGAGCTGAGGTTTCAGCCCCGGCCGGGGCGGTGTGAAAGCGCCCCGGCCCCTTGCAACAGACGTTTCCTGAAAATCGAGGCAACTCATGACGGACGAGCGCATCAAGCAGGTCTCGGCCCTGCGCCGTGCCATGATCCGGCCCGAGCTGGGTGCGACCACCGGCACCGTTCTGGTCTTCCTTTTCTTCCTTTTGATCGCGGGCAACTCCGGCATGTTCGCGCCGGAAGGCATCATGAACTGGACCGTGGTGTCCGCCCAGTTTGCCATCATCGCCGTGGGCGCCTGCCTGCTGATGATTTCCGGCGAATTCGACCTTTCGGTCGGCTCCATGATCGGCTTTGCCGGCATTGTCATCGCCATTCTGAGTGTCAAATTCGGCTTGCCCGTCTGGGTGTCCATCATCGCGGCCTTTGTCATCTGCGTGACGCTGGGCTGGATCAACGGCATGCTGGTGATCAAGACCGGGCTGCCGTCCTTCATCGTGACACTGGCCTTCCTCTACATCCTGCGCGGCCTCACCATCTGGCTGTCGATCCTCACCACCCGCCAGACCATCATCGGCGGCGTCAAGGATCTGGCACAGAACGACTGGCTCGCCTTCCTGTTCGGCGGCGTGATCTTCAAGAACCTCTTCGTCTGGTTTGCCGATATCGGCCTTGTCGGCAAGTTCGTGGCTGGTCCCAAGGCCGGGCTGCCGGTGGTGGAAGGCGTGCCGATGCTGGTGGTCTGGGCGCTGGTTCTGGTCGCCTTCGGCCATATCCTTCTCACCCGCACCAAGTTCGGCAACTGGATCTTTGCCTCCGGCGGTGATGCGCAGGCGGCCCGCTATGTGGGCGTGCCGGTCAACCGGGTGAAGGTGCTGATGTTCATGTTCACCGCCTTCTGCGCCACCGTATTTGCCACCTGCCAGGTGATCGAATTCGGCTCGGCGGCGGCGGACCGCGGCCTGCTGAAGGAGTTCGAGGCGATCATCTGCGTGGTCATCGGCGGGGCGCTGCTCACCGGCGGCTATGGCTCGGTCATTGGCGCGGCGCTGGGCGCCATCATCTTCGGCGTGGTGCAGCAGGGCCTGTTCTTCTCGGGCGCAGAGAGTTCGCTCTTCCGGGTGTTCCTCGGCACGATCCTGATCCTTGCCGTGATCCTCAACACCTACATCCGCCGCATGATCACGGGAGAACGCTGATGTCCGCCCCGCTCATCGAACTGCGCAACATCGAGAAGCATTTCGGCCCCGTGATCGCGCTGGCGGGCGTCAGCTTCGACGTGAAGGCCGGAGAATGCCACTGCCTGCTGGGCGACAACGGCGCCGGCAAGTCCACCTTCATCAAGACCATGGCCGGCGTGCACAAGCCGACCAAGGGCGAGATCCTGGTGGACGGCAAGGCTACGGCCTTCAACAGCCCGCGTGACGCCATGGGCGCAGGCATTGCCACGGTCTATCAGGATCTGGCGATGATCCCGCTGATGTCGGTCACCCGGAATTTCTGGATGGGCCGCGAGCCGGAGAAGAAGTTCGGCCCGTTCCGCTTCATCGACTTTGACAAGGCTAACCGGGTGACGCTGGAGGAAATGGCCAACATGGGCATTCACCTGCGCGAGCCGGAACAGGCGGTCGGCACGCTTTCGGGCGGCGAGCCCCAGACGGTGGCCATCGCCCGTGCGGTCTATTTCGGCGCCAAGGTGCTGATCCTCGACGAGCCGACTTCGGCGCTCGGCGTGCGCCAGACCTCCAACGTGCTGGCAACCATCGACAAGGTGCGCAAGCGCGGCATTGGTGTCGTCTTCATCACCCACAATGTGCGCCATGCCATGGCGGTGGGTGACCGGTTCACCGTGCTGAACCGCGGCAAGACGCTGGGCACCGCAAAGCGCGGGGAAATCAAGCCGGAAGAATTGCAGGACCTGATGGCGGGTGGCAAGGAACTGGCTGAACTTGAGGGTTCGCTCGGCGGCACGATCTGAGGTGTTGCGGGTTAATTTAGGAAAGACCGACATGACAATGCGTTTCGCAGTATTGGGGGCAGGGCGGATTGGCCGCGTCCATGCCAAGGCGATCGCCGCGACGGAAGGAGCCACGCTGATTGCCGTGGCCGATCCCATCGCAGCGGCGGCTCAGTCGCTGGCGGCGGAGCATGGCTGCTCCATCCGCACCATCGACGAGATTGAAGCGGCAAAGGATGTGGATGCGGTCATCATCTGCACCCCGACCGACACCCACGCAGACCTGATCGAGCGCTTTGCCCGCGCCGGCAAGGGCATCTTCTGCGAAAAGCCGGTGGATCTGAACGTCCAGCGCGTCAAGGACTGCCTGAAGACGGTGAAGGAAACCGGCGCCACGCTGATGGTCGGCTTCAACCGCCGCTTCGATCCGCATTTCGCCGCGCTCAAGGCCACCATCGACAGCGGCCGCATTGGCGATGTGGAGATGGTGACGATCACCTCGCGCGATCCTTCGCCCCCGCCGTACGAGTACATCTCCCGTTCGGGCGGCATCTTCCGCGACATGACCATCCATGACTTCGACGTGGCCCGCTGGCTTCTGGGCGAGGAAGTGGACACGGTGATGGCCTCTGCCTCCGTTCTGGTCGATCCGGAAATCGGCAAGCGCGGGGATTTTGACAGCGTCAACATCATCCTGCGCACCGCGTCGGGCCGTCAGGCGATCATCACCAACACCCGCCGTGCGGTCTATGGCTATGACCAGCGCATCGAGGTGCTGGGAGCCAAGGGGCTGGTGGCTGCAGAGAACCTGCGCGAGGCCAACATCGAGGTGGCCGATGCCAGCGGCTATCACAAGCCGCCGCTGCTCGACTTCTTCATGACCCGCTACACGGCAGCCTATGCCGCTGAAATCACCGCCTTCATCAAGGCCGTGACGGACAAAACCGTGCCGCCCACCACGGGTGAGGACGGGCTGAAGGCGCTGGCGCTGGCGGAGGCTGCGCTGAAGTCGGTCGCGGAAGGGCGGGCCGTGCGCCTCTCGGAAATCACGGGCTGAAGGACCAACGCGGATGAGCAAGACCCTCGATCTCATCACCATCGGCCGGTCCTCGGTCGATCTCTATGGCTCCCAGGTGGGCGGCCGTCTTGAGGATATGGGCAGCTTCCAGAAATATATCGGAGGTTCGCCCACCAACATTGCCGCCGGTTCTGCGCGGCTTGGCCTCAAGGCTGGCCTCATCACCCGCGTGGGGGATGAGCACATGGGCCGCTTCATCCGCGAACAGCTGGTGCGCGAGGGCGTGGACGTGACGGGCGTGAAAACCGACCCGGAACGCCTCACCGCCCTCGTGCTGCTGGGCATCCGTGACGACAAGCAGTTCCCGCTGATCTTCTACCGCGAGAACTGCGCCGACATGGCGATCTGCGAGGACGACATCGACCCCGCATATATCGCCAGCGCAAGGGCGGTGGTGGCCACCGGCACGCACCTGTCCCATCCGCGCACTGAAGCTGCCGTGCTGAAGGCTCTGCGCCTTGCCCGCGAAAGCGGCGGCCAGACGGCGCTCGACATCGATTACCGCCCCAACCTCTGGGGCCTGTCCGGTCATGGCGACGGCGAAAACCGCTTCATTGCTTCGGCCAAGGTGACGGCCCGCCTGCAGCAGCACCTGCCGTTGTTCGATCTGATCGTCGGCACGGAAGAAGAGTTCCACATTGCAGGCGGCTCCACCAACACCATCGAGGCCCTTCGTGCCGTGCGGGCGCTGACGGGGGCGACGCTGATCTGCAAGCGCGGGCCCATGGGCGCTGCTGCCTTTGCCGGGGCCATTCCCGACACGCTGGATGAAGGCGAGGCAGGGCCGGGCTTTCCCATCGAGGTGTTCAACGTGCTGGGCGCGGGCGACGGCTTCATGGCGGGTCTGCTGAAGGGCTGGCTTGATGGCGAGACCTGGCCGCGTGCGCTGACCTATGCCAATGCCTGCGGCGCCTTTGCCGTGTCGCGCCATGGCTGCACGCCGGCCTATCCGTCCTGGGAGGAGCTGCAGTTCTTCCTGAAGCGCGGTGTGGTCACGCCTGCGCTGCGCAAGGATGCGGAGCTGGAGCAGGTGCACTGGTCCACCAACCGCTCCTATGACTGGCCGTCGATGCATGTCTTTGCCTTCGACCACCGCCGTCAGATGGAGGAGCTGCCGGGGGCAACGCCGGAGAAGATCGGCGCCTTCAAGAAGCTCTGCCTTGCCGCCGTGGAAGAAGTGGCTGCTGGAAGGACCGGGTACGGCCTTCTGTGCGACAACCGCCTTGGCCGCGATGCGCTGCATCAGGCGGCCGGCAAGGGGCTGTGGATCGGCCGCCCGGTCGAGTGGCCCGGCTCGCGTCCGCTGACGCTGGAGCTGGAGCTGGGACCGGATTATGGCGGGCTCACCGAATGGCCGCTGGAGCATGTGGTCAAGGTTCTGTGCTTCTGCCACCCGGAGGATGACGCAGCCTTGTGGGCCGAGCAGGAAGCGGTGATCCAGCGCCTGTTTGCCGCCGCCCGCCGCAACCGGCTGGAGTTCCTGCTCGAGGTCATCCCCTCCAAGGTTGGCCCGGTGGATGATGACACGACCGCCCGCATCATCGAGCGCTTCTACAAGCTCGGGATCTATCCGGACTGGTGGAAGCTGGAGCCAATGCGCTCCGATGCAGCGTGGAAGCGCACCTGTGACATGATCAAGGCCTATGATCCGCGTGTGCGCGGCATCGTGGTGCTGGGTCTTGACGCACCGGAGGACGAGCTGGCGGCCTGCTTTGCCACGGCCGCGCAGCATGATCTGGTCAAGGGTTTTGCCGTGGGGCGCACCATCTACAGCGAGGCAGCACGCGGCTGGCTCGCCGGAACCATGACGGATGCTGAGGCCATCGCACAGATGGCCGGAAAATTCGCCCGCCTGTCCGCCACTTGGGATGCGGCACGCGGTGCAACGGGAGTTGCGGCATGAGCAAGGTAAGACTGACCGCCGCCCAGGCCATGGTGCGCTGGCTTTCCAGCCAGATGACCGAAGACGGCGTGCCCTTCATCGCCGGGGTCTGGGCCATCTTCGGCCATGGCAATGTGGCCGGCATTGGTGAAGCGCTCTACGGCGTGCGCGACACGCTGCCCACGTGGCGCGGCCACAACGAGCAGGGCATGGCCCATGCGGCCATCGCCTATGCCAAGCAGCTTGGCCGCCGCCGGGCCATGGCGGTGACTTCCTCCATCGGCCCCGGCGCCACCAACATGGTGACGGCGGCAGCGCTCGCCCATGTCAACCGGCTGCCGGTGCTGTTCGTGCCGGGCGATGTCTTCGCCAACCGCGGGCCGGACCCGGTGCTGCAGCAGATTGAGGATTTCGGCGACGGCACCATCAGCGCCAACGACTGCTTCCGCCCGGTCTCGCGTTATTTCGACCGCATCATGCGGCCAGAGCAGCTGCTGACGGCCCTGCCGCGTGCCATGGCGGTGATGACCGATCCGGCCGATTGCGGCCCGGTGACGCTGGCATTCTGTCAGGACGTGCAGGTGGAAGCCTATGACTGGCCGGAAGAGTTCTTTGCCCCCCGCGTCTGGCGCCAGCGCCGCCAGCGCCCGGACGAGGCAGAACTGGCCGAAGTGGTGGCCCTGATCCGCGCCGCGAAGAAGCCGGTGCTGATCGCAGGCGGCGGCGTGCACTATTCCGGCGCCACGGAAGCGCTGAAGGCCTTTGCCGAGGCGCATCAGATCCCGGTGGTGGAAAGCCAGGCGGGCAAGTCGGCACTGCCGTGGGACCATCCGCTCAACCTTGGCCCGGTCGGTGTTACCGGGTCGGAAAGCGCCAACAGCACTGCGAAGGATGCCGATCTCGTCATCGGTGTTGGCACCCGTTTTCAGGATTTCACCACCGGCTCCTGGGGCCTGTTCCGCAATCCGGCGCGCAAGCTCGTGTCCATCAACGTTGCGGCCTATGACGCCATGAAGCATGGCGCGGTGCCGCTGCAGGGCGATGCCCGCGTCTGTCTTGGCGAATTGTCAGCGCAGCTGGGTGCCCACAAGGGCCCGGCCGTTGCCGCAAGCCTCAAGGCGGACTGGTTCGCCAAGGTCGATCCGCTGACGGCTGCTCCGGAAGCGGATGCAAACGGCCTGCCCACGGATCAGCAGGTCATCGGCGCCGTGCAGCGTGCCGCCGGTCCCGATACGGTGGTGATGTGCGCCGCCGGTACCATGCCGGGCGAATTGCACAAGCTGTGGAAGGCGAGCCGCCCCATGTCCTATCACATGGAATACGGCTTCTCCTGCATGGGCTATGAAATCGCCGGAGCGCTGGGCATCAAGATGGCGGAGCCGGAGCGCGACGTCATCTGCATGGTCGGTGACGGCAGCTACATGATGATGAATTCCGAACTCGCCAGCGCCGTGATGCTGGGCCAGAAGATCACGGTCGTCATCACTGACAACCGGGGCTACGGCTGCATCAACCGGCTGCAGATGGGCACCGGCGGGGCCGAGTTCAACAACCTTCTCGACCACACCAACCACGCCAACCCCAGCCATATCGACTTCGTCGCCCATGCAGGTGCCATGGGGGCGAAGGCGGTGAAGGCCGGGTCGATCGCCGAGCTGGAGGCAGCCCTTGCCGAAGCGAAGACGGCGAGCGGCCCGTTTGTGGTGGTCATCGACACCGATCCCTACCCCTCCACGCCCCATGGCGGGCACTGGTGGGATGTGGCGGTGCCGGAAGTTTCCGCCCGTGCCGAAGTGCGGGCGGCGCGCGAGTCCTACGAACGTTCGCTTCAGGAAAGAAACTGAACCATGATCCTCTATGGCACCAACCCTATTGCCTGGTCCAACGACGACGACCAGACCCTCGGCGCCCATATTCCGCTTGAGCAGTGCCTCGATGAAACCGCCAAGATCGGTTTCGACGGCATCGAGAAGGGCCACAAGCTGCCCGCGACGCCGGAAGGCATCGCCAGGGAACTGGGCGGACGCGGGCTGAAATATATCTCCGGCTGGCATTCGCTGAACCTTCTGACCAACTCCATCGAGGACGAGAAGGCGGCGATGCAGCCCTTCCTCGATCTGCTGAAGGCGGTGGGTTCGAAGGTGATCATCACCTGCGAAACCTCCAATGCCATTCATGGCAATGACGGCGTGCCGGTGAACAACAAGCCGGTGCTGGCCGCCTCCGAATGGGCAGACTTCGGCCGGGGCGTCGAGGCGCTGGCGGCCTTTGCGGCAGAGCAGGGCATCACGCTGGTCTATCACCACCACATGGGCACGGTGGTGGAGAGCGAGGCGGAAATCGACCTGTTCATGCAGCACACGGGACCAGCCACCAAGCTGCTGTTCGACACGGGCCATTGCTATTTCGGCGGCGGCAACCCGGCGGCGGTGGCCGAGCGTCACATGGCCCGCGTGCGCCATATCCATGCCAAGAACGTGCGCCCGGACATCATGCGTCAGGTGCGTGAGGAAAACCTCTCCTTCCTCGAAGGCGTGCGCCGCGGTGTCTTCACTGTGCCGGGTGATGCGGAAGGTGGCGTCGATTTCCTGCCCGTGCTGAAGAGCGCAGCCGCGCATGGCTACGAAGGCTGGCTCGTCATCGAGGCCGAGCAGGACCCGAGCGTTCGCAATCCCTTCGAATACCAGAGCATGGGCTTCAACGCCCTGCGCAGCTTCGCCCGCGAAGCCGGTCTCGACAAGGGCAGGTGATGGAGTAGGGGGCGGATCTACATATCAGGTCCGGAGATTACCCGCAGTGATGCGTTTGATCTTTTGCAGGGCCTCTCCGCCCCCCTCCCCCTCGTGGGGAGGGGTAAGGGGTGGGGGGTATGATCCCACAACTATCTGAATTATATATGATTTCTTGAAGAGGCGTCAGGAGGAGCAGCTGTCTGTGGTCAATGGATGCTCTGCCAGACGGAAAGGCCTTTCCCCCCACCCCTAACCCTTCCCCACGAGGGGGAGGGGGGCGGAGACGCCGTGCCTGAGTGATCAGGCTTCAGGTACGATGTGTGCATGTAGTAAAAGGGGGGGAGAGGGGTGCTGCGGCAAAAGGCAGAGCTGGGGAAACACGGCAGGTAGCTTCAAACCATATATGGTGCAGCACAGGCCCCTGCCATCTGCTACGCTCGGCGCACCCGCTCTCCCCTGATCCCCGGCAGTAAAGAGACCTTGATGAAGATTATTGACCCGACCCATTCCTTCTACGGCCCGCTGTGGCGGCGCATTGCCATTGTGGTGGTTGCGGCTGGCTGGGCCGGGTTTGAATACTGGAACGGCTCCACCGGCTGGGCGCTGTTCTTCGCGGCCATTGCGGCCTATGCCGCATGGGCGCTCATCATCACCTACAAGCCGCAACAGGGCGGAGACGGAACGGCATGAGCAAGCTTCTGAGAAAGCCGCAAGGCACCCACGGCAAGACCCACGCCATCACGCCGGAAAGCGCCGGCTGGGGCTATGTGGGATTTGATCTTTACCGCCTGAAGGCGGGCGAAAGCGTTGGTGAGGCCACCGGCGGACGTGAAGTCATCCTCGTGCTGGTCGAGGGCAAGGCCCGCCTCTCCGCATCGGGCAAGGATTTCGGCGAGATGGGCCTGCGCATGGACGTGTTTGAGCGCCTGCCGCCCGCCTGCCTTTATGTGCCGGACCAGTCGGACTGGGCCGTCACCGCCACCACGGATCTGACGCTGGCCGTCTGCTCGGCACCGGGCAAGGGCACCCATGAAGCGCAGGTGCTGGGACCGGATGGCATCCAGCTCGACCAGCGCGGGCAGGGCACCAACACCCGCTACATCCACAACATCGCCATGGAAGGGCGGGATGTGGCTGACAGCCTGCTGGTGACGGAAGTCTTCACCCCCTCTGGCCACTGGTCGTCCTATCCGCCGCACCGGCACGACGAGGACAATTATCCGGACATGACCTATCTGGAAGAGACCTATTACCATCGGCTCAACCCGGCGCAGGGCTTCGGCATCCAGCGGGTCTTTACCGAGGACGGCTCCCTCGACGAGACGATGGCCGTTTCCAACCACGACGTGGTTCTGGTCCCCAAAGGCCACCACCCCTGCGGCTCGCCCTATGGCTACGAGATGTATTATCTCAACGTCATGGCCGGCCCCTTGCGCAAGTGGCGCTTCAAGAACCACCCGGACCACGACTGGATCTACCAGCGCGACATGGTGAAGTGACAGGTGCAGCCGCTCCCTACTCACACGGCGCAATCCTGACTGGTTGCGAGGCATCGGTGCCGATCGTGTGGCAGGTGCCGTTTGCGCAGAGGGTCCAGCCGGAGACGGTGGCGCCGGAGGCGGCGAGCAGGAGTTCCGGTTGCGGCGGCAGGGTGGGCGTCCAGACCCACCAGCCGTCCTGAAGCCGGGCACCATCGCCCGGTTCCATGCCCGCGCCCGAGCCGCGCACACGGGCCTCCTGAAGTTTAAGGCCGTCCTCAGTCACCACCCAGGTTTCCTGCCACTGCGTCTTTTCGACGGAGTGGGTCCATTCCAGGGTGAAGGGGCCGGAGAGGCTGAGTGTCAGCGCTCCGGCCAGAAGGCAGGCGCTCATGCGCCTGCGTTCGGGCTGGCTTTGTTGCCTGCAGCCATGTTGGCCCGCCAGACGAGGAAGGCGAAGAGGGCGAAGAGCCCCAGCCCCACTTCATCCGTGACCGGCAGGGCCGCCACCAGCGTAAACGCCGAGGCGATGGCGAGCGCCCGCATCCACCAGGCCAGCGGCACGCCGAGCCAGCCGATGACGGCTGCGCCCCACAGGCTGATGGCGATGGCGACCTTGAGGACGATGTAGACCACCGCCGGGACATAGCCGATGCTTTCTGCCAGCGCCCCGCCATCCTGCAGCATCAGGGCCGGGGTATAGACGGCCATGAAGGGGATGACGAACCCGGCTGCCGCCACCTTCACCGCCTCGAAGGAGATCTTCAGCCCGCTTTCCTTGGCGATGGGGCTTGCGGCAAAGCAGGCGAGCGCAACGGGCGGGGTGAGGTCGGCGAGGATGCCGAAATAGAACACGAACATGTGGCTGACGATCAGCGGCACGCCGAGTTCCAGCAGGGCAGGGCCTGCAATCGACGAGGTGATGATGTAGTTCGGGATGGTCGGAATGCCCATGCCCAGCACGATGCAGGTGATCATCGTCAGAAGCAGCGAGAGGAACAGGCTGTTCTGGCCGACGCTGACGATGAACTGGCCGAAGGTGGTGGCCGCACCCGTCAGCGTCATGGTGCCGATGATGATGCCGACGAGGGCACAGGCGACGCCCACGGGTAGGGCGGTGCGGGCGCCCTCTCCAAGGCTGTCGCGGCACAGGGCCAGCGTGTTGCGCCCGCCCTTGGTGAAGATGTTGAGGAGAATGAGCGCCGAAATGGCGATCAGCAGCACCTTGATGCCGAGGGAGAAGAAGGCAGCCCCCGTCAGCCCGAGGCCGATCCAGAAAATCGTGCGGATGACACCCTGCGGCAGGCCGAGGGCGACGGAGCCGCCGAGGATCAGCAGCACGGTCAGTCCCAGACCAATGGTGCCGGCAAAGAGCGGCGTGTAGCCGCCGAAAAGGAGATAGACCAGCACGCCGAGCGGCAGCAGCAGGAACCAGCCTTCCTTCAGCGCCTTCACGGCGGAGGGCAGTTCGTCCTTCGGCAGGCCGCGCAGGTTCCGCTTGCCCGCTTCCAGATGCACCATCCAGAAGGCAGAGGCGAAATAGAGCACGGCAGGAATGAGGGCCGCCTGCACCACCTCGTAATATTCGACGCCCAGCGTTTCGGCCATGATGAAGGCCACCGCGCCCATGACCGGCGGCATGATCTGGCCACCCATGGAGGATGTGGCCTCCACACCACCGGCAAAGGCCGGGCGGTAGCCGAAGCGCTTCATCAGGGGAATGGTGAACTGGCCGGTGGTGACCACATTGGCAACGCCCGAGCCGGAAATCGTGCCCATAAGCCCTGAGGAAATGACCGACACCTTGGCGGCCCCGCCCGTGGCATGGCCGACGAGGCCGAGGCTGACATCGGTGAAGAGCTTGATCATCCCGGCCCGCTCCAGGAAGGAGCCGAAGAGGATGAACAGGAAGATGAAGCTGGAGCTGACATAGACCGGAATGCCGTAGATGCCTTCCGTGCCATAGGTCATGTGCTCGACAACCTGCGCAAAATCGTAGCCGCGATGGTCCAGCGGCGCGGGCAGATACTGGCCGAAGAGGCAGTAGGCGAGAAACAGCCCCGCAATGATGGGCAGCGCCAGCCCCATCATGGCCCAGGCGGCGGCAAAGACCGTGACGAGCGCGACGACACCCATCACCAGATCCCGCGGCAGCGGGTCGCCTGCCCGGATCAGAAGGTCCGTGTAATCCCACCATTGGTAGGCCGCGACGGAAACGGCGGCGAAAGCCATCAGCCAGGCGGCGATGCGCACCGGCAGCTTGTCATGCCGGGCGGCGGCGACCAGCGGGAAGGTCAGCAGGCCGAGAAAGCCGACATGCACCGCGCGCACGATCTGGCTCGGCAGGTCGATGACATGGGCGGCCGTGGCGATCTGGAAGGCGGAAAAGGCAAAGGCGATCCAGAACAGCAGGCGGCCTTCAAAGCCTTCCTGAAAGCCAGCGCCATGCGGGTCTTCCTGAGGCGCAGCAATCTGGGTCTGCGGAGAGAGGGGTGTGCTCATGCGCGGCTCGAACTTTCGCGGGATGCGGCAATGCGGAAAGGGAAAAAGGGGGAGCGCAGATGCTGCGCTCCCCCCGTCAGCCGGGGCCCTTACATCAGGCCCTTTTCCTTGTAGTAGCGTTCGGCACCGGGATGCAGCGGCACGGGCATGCCGGTGAGGGCATTGTCGAGGCTGATGGCCCGGGCGGCCGCATGGGCGGCGACCATTTCCGGCAGGTTCTCGAACAGCTGCTTGGTCATCTGGTAGGCGGTTTCTTCCGAGACATCCTCATGGGTGATGAGGAAGTTGACGACCGCGACCGTCGGCACATCGGCGCTCTGGCCGTCATAGGTGCCCGCCGGAATGGTGGCGGAGATATAGGGGGCACCCAGTTTTGCGACCACATCTTCCGGTACGGCGACCATGTTGACCGGAACCGAGGTGGCAAGGTCCTTCAGCGAGGCAACGCCAAGGCCTGCGGACTGCAGGGTGGCGTCGAGCTGGCGGTTCTTCATCAGTTCCACGGACTCGGCGAAGGGCAGGTATTCGGTCTTGGACAGATCCGAGTAACCCATGCCGGCGGCGGCAAAGATGGCGCGGGCGTTCAACTCGGTGCCGGACTTGGCCGCACCCACGGACAGGCTCTTGCCCTTCAGGCCGGCCAGATCGGTGATGCCGCTGTCCTTGGAGGCAACGATCTGGATGTAGTTCGGATAGATGGCGGCAATGCCGCGCAGCTTGGTCAGGGGCGCCTTGAAACCGGCCTCGGCATCGCCTTCCCAGGCGAGCTTGACGGAATCACCGAGGGCAAAGCCGATCTCGCCCTTGCCCTGCTGCAGCAGGTTGAGGTTTTCGACCGAGGCCTTGGTGGCCTGCACCTGCGGGCGGGCGCCTTCGATCTTGTCGCCATAGATTTTCGACAGGGCAACGCCCAGCGGATAGTAGACGCCGGATGTGCCGCCCGTAAGCACGTTGATGAATTCGGCCTTGGCCGGGGCCATGGCAACGCCCATGGCCGTGGCAGCGATGGCAGCAGCACCAAGCGAACGCTTGATCAGGTTCATGAATATGCCTCCCTTTTGGTTCCGGTCTTTTCGTCCGGCATGCAGCGCGGCAGGGGCCGCAACTGCCTTCTGGCTCATGGCCACACGGGCACAAGGTCTCCTCCCGTGAGCCTTACCGGCAGCAAACGTAGCGGGGGAAACGGCGCAAGAGCAACCGTGTTTATACCGAGGCCATCCGGGGGAGGGTGCCTGTGGAACGAGGTGCGTTGCTCAGCCGCCGAGGGCCGCCTCGATCAGACGGGGAAGGCCCAGCCTTGCGGCACCTGTCAGCGGGGCGCCGCCGCCGAGCTGCGAGCGGCGGATCTCCGGTGGAGCCGGATGGCACAGCGGCAGAAGCGCGCTGACGCGGGCGATGAAATCCGGCCTTGCGCCGATCGAGCCGCCCAGCACCACAAGGGCGGGGTTGGTGATGGCGGCAAGGGCGGCAATGGCGCGGGCGGCCAGCCGGGCCGTTTCCTCCAGAACGGCTTTGGCGGCGGCATCGCCTTGTTCTGCCCGGGCGAAAATTTCCGGCACGGTGAGGTCTTCATCGCTCAGCGCCTGGTAGCGGCGGCGCATGCCGTGCGAGCCTGCTTCCTGCTCCAGCGCACCGCAGTCCCGCGATTGCGGGTCGAACGGATCAGCGCCGAAGGGCAGGAAGGCTATTTCTCCGGCCGCATGTGCGGCGCCGCGCAAGAGCCGGCCATCGCAGATGAGGCCGCAGCCGATGCCTGTGCCCACGGAAACATAGGCCATGTCCAGAACAGGAGCGGCGGCAGACAAAGCCCACCGCTCGCCTTCGGCGGAGAGGTTCACGTCATTTTCCAGCTGCACGCTGCAGCCGAGCGCTTCGGCAAAGGCGGCGCATACGTCGAATGCGTCAAAGCCGGGAATGTTGGGCGCCATCATCACCCGGCCGGTCGTGAGGTCCGGTGCGCCGGGCACACCGATGACGGCATGGCGCACCCGGCTCCAGTCAAGCCTTGCAGCGGCTGCCGCTTCCCGGCACAGGCGGGCGATCTGGGTGATGACGTGCTGGCCGCCCCGGCTGTCCGTTGGCTCCGTCAGGCCGGGCAGCAGCGTGCCGGTGAGGGTTGAGAGCGCCACGGCCACCTTGGTGCCGCCCAGATCCACCACGGCGCAGCAGGCTGCTTCCGGAACCGGGGCAAAAACGGAAGCCCGGCGCCCGATGTGACCTCCGGTCTCGCCGGTCTGGCGGATGACGCCCGCGGTCTCCAGCGCCCGGCAGATGAGCGTCAGCGTCTGTTTCGACAAGCCGCAGCGGCGCGCCAGTTCAGCCCGGGACATGGGGCCATCCAAGAGGAGCTGCCGGAAGACGGCGTGATGCGTGGCCGGATGCTGCGGGAGTGGTGACATATTAGGTGCTTTTTAGTTCTTTAGGTTGACGAACTAAATTCCTGATCCTCCTTGTTGTCAAGCGCCGGACCGTCTTGCAGTGCCGGAGTGCATGTAATAATGTAACATCTTCGCGCGCGCTTGCCAGTGCGTGCCAGATGCTTATCTCTAGCCGGGGTCCTGGCCGATTGCCTTCAGGCAGGACAGGGTGAGCTGCAGCCGCCGGTGCGAGGAATTGGGGACGGAATGCCAAAGATCACGCAGAAAATCCCCGTTATCGTCCTCACCGGCTTTCTGGGCTCGGGCAAATCCACGCTCTTGCAGGAGTTGCTGACCCGCGAGAACGGGCAGGACACGGCGGTTATCATCAACGAATTCGGCGAGGTGCCGATTGACCATGATCTGGTCCGGGTGGGCCGGGGCGAGCTGATGCGCACCTCCACCGGCTGCCTGTGCTGCACCGCCGGGGCCGATGTGCGTGCCACCCTGTACGAGCTGTATGAAGCGGTGGAGAGCGGCGATGTGGCCCCGTTCTCCCGCGTCATCATCGAAACCACGGGCCTTGCCGATCCCGCACCGCTGGTCAACCAGCTGGTGGCGGGTGCTATGCCCGCCATGGGTCTGCGCGATCATGTGGTGGCGCGGCACTTCGTGCTCGCCGGTGTCGTCACCACGGTCGACATCATCACCGGCGAAATCACGCTGGAGAACCATTTCGAAGCGGCCAAGCAGGTGGCCTTTGCCGACCGGATCGTACTGACCAAGACGGATCTGGCGCAGGACCCGGCGAGCAAACGCGATATCGATCTGCTGGCAGAAGGCCTGCGGCAGCTGAACCCTGCGGCTGAACTCATCGACCGGCACGGGGAGGGTGTTGATCTCGACAGCCTGTTCGTGCCGCGCAACTATCAGCCGGCCAGCCTTGGCGAGGATGTGCTGGGGTGGCTCGCCATGGATCAGGCGGTCAGCGCCGAAGGCGGCCATGCGCATGGCAAGAGCGGCCTTTCCCGCCACGCTGCGCGGGTGAACAGCTTCGTGCTGACCTCCGATACCCCCTTTGCCGAGGCCAACTACAAGCGCTTCATGGATGTGCTGGTCAAGGCAGCCGGGCCGCGCCTCCTGCGCGTCAAGGGGCTGATCGCGCTGGAAGATGCGCCGGACAAGCCGCTGGTCATCCATGCGGTGCAGCATGCCGTGTTTCCGGCGGTGCAGCTGGAGGCCTGGCCGAGCGAAGACCGGCGCGGGCGCCTCGTCTTCATCACGGATGAGCTGGAGGAAAAGCCCGTCCGGGACCTGTTTGAAGCGGTGCTCGTCGGCCGTCCCTCGGCCATGGAGCGCCTGCGCAGTGCAATCGGGCTGGGGCCCAAACCAACACGGGACGCCTGACACATGACGGCATTCATCAATCCGCTCAAGCCGCGCTCGCGCGGTATTCCGCAGAAGATCGCCGAGATCAAGGGCTGGGTCCGCACGGCCTTTGCCCTTGAGGAGGGCGTGGCCATTTCCTTGTCTGAGCTGAGCTGCCGCGATGAGGGCTGTCCGGACGTGGAAACGGTCATTGGCCTGTTGCGCGAGGGGCATCCCATCGAAGTGCACCGTCTGCACATGCCGCTGACGGAGGTGAGCGAAGCGGATGTGAGAAAGCTAGCGGCAGGTGGCTGAGCTTCCGGCGTTTTTCGGGTTGACGTCGCACGAGGGCGAATAAGACGGTATGTCTTTGGGAAACCAAAGACCTGCGCAGGCTCGATTCGATGAGTACGCAACCCGCCCACGACCTTCCTGCATCACGGCTGTTCAGCTGGACCGGTGAATTCCGGAACCGTGAGCAGGAAGATGCCTATTGCACGGCGTCTCTCCGTGAGACGCTGGGGACGGCCAAGCTCTGCGTCGGGGCAACGACGATTGCCAGCCTGGCCTTCGCGCCGATGGATATCATGATGCTTGAGGAGCCGCGCCTGCTGCTCTTTCTTGGCATCCGGGTTGTGCTGGGCGTGCTCTGTGTCGTGGTGCTTTACTTTCTGGTCAAGGCGGAAAGCCATCACCGGATCGTTGTGCTGACCTATGCGCATATCCTGCCGTTCTTCTTTCTCAATGCGCTGATTTTCGACCATCCGGCGCTGACCCGCCATGGCGGTCTGCTGCTGCCGCTGATCGCCATGTCCATGGCAATGTATCTGCCTGGGCGCTTCTGGGTGGTGGCACTGACCAGCGCCTATGCGCCGCTGGTCAGCCTGCTGTTCTGGGGCGTGTTGCGGCCGCAACCTGAAACCCCGCTGGATCTGGCCTCCATCTTTCTGGTGATCACGGTGGCTTACGTGGCGGGCAGTGTGGCGCGGGTGCAGCTGAACAGGATGCGCCGAGAGGAGTTTCTGCATATCGAGCGGGAGCGGCAGATCAATGAGGAACTGCGCCAGGCGAAGGATGCGGCGGAGGCCGGTGCCCGCGTAAAGGCCGACTTCCTTGCGGTCATGAGCCATGAGATCCGCACGCCTCTCAATGGCGTGCTTGGCATGGTGCGGCTGGCGCAGGCTGAAGAGCTGCCGCCGGTCGCCCGCACGCGGCTGGAGATCCTGCAGCAATCCGCCGAGGCTCTGGCCACCATCCTTGATGACGTGCTGGACCTGTCCAAACTGGAGACGGGAACGGCAGAACATGAAAATGTGCCGCTGGACCTGCATCAGATCCTCAAGGATGTGGTGACGCTGGTCAGCTCCAAGGCACAGGAGAAGGGGCTTTCCGTCCGTCTGGATTTCCATCCCGATGTGCCGCGCAAGGTGATGGGGGACCCTGCAAGACTGCGCCAGATCCTGCTCAATCTGGCCGGCAATGCGGTGAAGTTCACGGAGCAGGGCTTTGTCACTATTACGGTGGACCTGCAGGGGCAGCTGTCCGGCGGAACACAGGCGGGCCGCGGGCTTCTGCCGCTGCGCTTTTCCGTCCGGGATACGGGCATCGGCATTTCGGAGGAAGAGATGCCGCGCCTGTTCCAGCCCTTTTCGCAGGCCGATGCCTCGATCCGCCGCCGCTATGGCGGCTCGGGGCTGGGTCTTGTCATCTGCCGCCGGCTGGCCGAGGCCCTGGGCGGCAGCGTCTCAGTGACCAGTATCAAGGGAGAGGGCAGCTGTTTTCAGCTCAATCTGCCCATGGCACGGGCGCCTGAAGGAGCGCTGGAGGCGGCTGCAGCAGAGCTGGATGCCGGCACCCATGCCGGGCTGGTGCCGCTGCGCAGCCTGGCGATCCTTCTGGTGGAGGACAATCCGGTGAACCAGCTGGTCGCCAGCGGGTTGCTGGAACGCGAGGGTCATGTCTGCACTGTGGCAGACAGCGGCGAGGAGGCACTGAAGCTGGTGCAGGCACGGCCCTTTGATGTGGTGCTGATGGACCTGCAGATGCCGGGCATGGACGGATATGAAACCTGCAGCGCCATCCGGGCGCTGGGCGGGGCCTTCCGCCATCTGCCCATCATCGCGCTGACGGCCAATGCGCTTCCGGAGGACCGCCGCCGGTCGCAGGAGGCGGGCATGGACGGGCACCTGGAAAAGCCGGTGCGGCCGGAGATTCTGAACGATACGCTGCACCGGGCCGCCAGCCGGAGGCAGGCGCAGGAGCGCTCCTTGGCGGAGCGGCGTCCCATGCGGCCGCTCAACATCCTGCCGGGCGCCGATATTCTGATTGCAGGTGACGTTCCCCCCGGCCTGCCCGAGGGTCTCACGGGCCTTGGTTACCGGGTCTTTCCGCTTCCGGACATCAAGGCAGCCCAGCATATCCTGGCTGTCCGGCCTTTTCCGGTGATGATCCTCTTCCCGCGCCGCATGGGCGACGTGGCGGCGGCGCAGGAGCTTTGTGAAGGCGGCATGCAGCTCATTACCTGCGCTTGCGGGCCTGCGGCGCTGGATGAACTGCAGCGGCTTGGGGTCGACGCGGTCTTCGATTGCGGCCGTGCGGAAGGCAAGCGCGTGCAGGATCTGGCAGAAGAACTGGGGCAGATGCTGAGCGGCCCTGTGGTGTCCGGGGACACGGGACATATGGTCACAGCCCCTGCCCAGCTTCTGGGGCCTGACCGGCTTGCGCAGCTCAAAATCCTGTTCCTTGAGAACTTGAAAGAGCAGCTTCAAGCTTTGCGTAAGGCGGAAGGTGATAGCGTGGAACTGCAGCGTGTTGCACACCGCGTGAAGGGCAGTGCGGCCAACATGGGTTACACTGGCCTTCAGCATGCTGCCGGGCTCTTGTTGACAGAAATAACCGCGCCAAGTAACGGCGCTATCGATAAGCTTTCAACCGCACTTAGTGCGGCGATTGCAGAGCTTGAAACGAATACAGGCGCCAAGGCAACTGACGCGCCCGGGAAGACAGCACGCTGATGACCGCAACAGTCCTTGTCGTTGAAGATGCCCCCGAAAGCCTGGAGATGATTTCCGGCTTCCTCAAGGATAATGGCATGACGGTGATCGCTGCGGGCAGCGGTGCGGATCTGCGGGCCCGGTTGCAGGGTTTGCAGCCGGACATCATTCTGCTGGACGTCAATCTGCCGGACGAGGACGGCATCGAACTGGCGCGGCAGTTACGCCTTGGCGAGCGGTTCGGTCTCATCTTCGTCACGGGGCGGGATTCCGATGATGATGTTCTGGCCGGGCTCGATGCGGGCGGGGATGACTATGTCACCAAGCCGATCAACCTGCGCACGCTGCTGGCCCGCATCCGCAGTGTGCTGCGCCGCTCGCGCGAGCCGGTGATCACCTTTGACGGGTGGATCCTGGACGTGGTGCGGCGCGAATTGTTCCGCCCCAACGGTCAGCTGGTGGAGCTGACGGCCGGTGAGTTCAACATTCTCGTGGCGCTGGCCTCCCGCCAGATGCAGCCGCTGAGCCGTGATTTTCTGCTGGATGTGATTTCCAACCGCGACCCGCGCGACATCAGCGGGCATACGGTCGATAATCTCATCGCGCGCCTGCGCAAGAAGATGCAGCATGAAGGAAAAGACGCGCCGATCGTCACCATCCGCGGTGTCGGCTATGCGCTGATGCCCTCGCAGCACAAGGTGGACTGAGGGAAGACGGGCCTCCTTGCAGAGTTCCGTCTTGCGTTGAGACCCGCCCGCTCAATCGAGGGGCTTGTGGCTCTCCAGAATGCTGTCGGCCCACATGGCATAGGGGCGGAAGCGGCGGTCGAGCAGGCGGCAGACCTTGGCGCCTTCCGTTGTGGTGGGCTGCAGGATGAGGCTGGACTGGGAGCCGCGTATCTCTTCCAGCCGGGCCAGAAGCTCGCCCATCCCGGCAATCAGTGCAACATGCCAGTGGACGGACGGCGACAGCCAGCCGCAGGGCAATGTCCAGCGCCCGGGCGCCGAATGATGTTGCGCCAGAAGCCAGCCCAGAGGCTCTCCCCCGGCACCGAGGAGCACCTGCGAGACTTCCCGGTCCAGCCCGTCCTGCCACAGCTGCGGATCGGCCCAGGCGGGCAGGGCGTGGCGGGCGGTGAGCCGGGTCGTGGCAACGGAAAGGCCTGCCTCCTCGAGGGCGTCCAGACTGGCCAGAGATTTCAGAACGAGGCCCCGGCGCTGAAGCTGCTGCATCAGCATCCCGTGCTGCGGCAGGGCGTCGTGCCGTTCGCCTACGTGAAAGGCCATGCGCAGCCGCGCCTTGGCTGCAGGCTGCCAGCCGGAGGCGGCCAGCAGACCGGCGAAGGCCTCGCCCTGCGGCAGCCGTTCGGACCATTGGGTGGCGAGCTGCGTGCGCCCTTCCGCCTTCATTCTTGCGGCAAAGGCTTCCAGCAGGCGGAGCGCCAGACGCTGGCGGCGCAGAAGCGGCAGCACCATCACGGACAGAAGCTCCTGCTCGCCGGGCACCATGCTGCTGCGCCGGGACAGAAGCAGTCCTGCGGGAATGTCGCCCAGCCACAGGCCGAGATGGCAGTAGCGGTCCTGCTCCGCGCCGGTGATCCCGTCACGCAGCGTGGACGAAAGACCCTGCGCCGTCAGCGGCGCGAAGCGGAGCAGGTCGTCCGGCCTGCAAGGTCTGATCTCAATCGACTCCGTCAGATGCATCGATGGGGGCCTGGCTGGTGTCGGGGACATGCACGTGCTCACAGTGGTGTTGTACGGGCTCCGGAGCATTCAGTCTGCGCTGAATATGTATTCGCTCTCGAAGAGATAATCGGTGGAAGCTGCGTGGCTGCCGAAGTGCTTGTAGAGCATCTGCTCCATGCCCCCGGGCACATCGGCGGGCGGCTGGCAGATGAGGAGGGTGTCGGGTCCGGCCTCTTTCTCCAGCACCTGCACCAGCCGGGCAATGCCGCCCAGAAGCCAGCCCTGCTGGATGCGCTCGCGCACGACCCAGCCCTGCGGAATGTACCAGCGCTGGAAGGCGGATTGCTGCACGCACACAAGCCAGCCCTGAACCGCGCCCGTTCCGTCAAACAGGATCTGGCTGAGGCCTGCCCCTTCGCCTTGTGCCCAGTATGCGGGGTTGGACCACTCCGGCGCACGTCCCTGCGCAATCAGGTCCTGCCCCTCCTGCACAAGCTGCCGGCGCCTGGCGTCATCCAGAGCGTCGAGGCGGGTGCAGCGCAGCCCCTTGGCCTCCAGCCGCGTGAGGATGCGGTCGCGCGAGGGAAAGCCTTTCGGCCAGTCACCAATGCGCCAGGACATGCGGCGGCGCGAGACTTCGGGCTGGCCCCATCCGGAGGAGGCCAGCAGCCGGGCAAACTCGGCCGCGCGCGGCAGGCGGCTGGACCAGCGGGCATAGATGCCGCGCCGCCCGCCCTTGCGCAAGGTCTGGCTCAGCCGGGCCAGCAGCATCATGGCGATGCCCCGGCCACGCCACTGTGGTGCCACCATGATGGAGGTGAGCTCCTGCAGGCCGCCTTCGCCAGCACAGGAGAGGACCAGTCCGGCGGGCTCATCGCCGATGAAGGCGGCAAGGCGCAGCACACGCATGTCCTCAGTGGGCGCGGCAAGCATCCACTGCAGCGCGCCTGCGGTCAGCGCGGCAAGGGCCGGTGCTTCTTCGGGTCTGGTTTCGCGGATCTGCGGCACATGCGTGTCCAGATCCTGTGCTGTCATGGTGTCCATTCGGGCCTGCCGCCATAGACCGGCCGCCCCGCGGCAGCCCGGTTTGTCTGCCCTCTTACTACCGCAGGCGCGGCGGTTTGTTTTGGCACTTTTGAGGTCCAATCCGGCAGGGCCCGGTCCGCTGCGCCTATAACGGGGGCAGATGATTTCTGCAGCCTGGGCGCCATCTGACGATGAGCCTGCCCGGCGGGCAGGATGGCTTGCACGGCCTGCCCGACTGGCTGGCCCTGAATTGTTTTCCAAGACAGAGGCGGAGAGAAAATGTCCCACGTTCCCGATCCCATGACGCAGGCCCGTCAGCATATCGAGCGCGCGCTGATCGACACGGCGCAGTCCGACGAGGCCTTCCGCAAGCTGTTGCTGCAGGACCCGCGCGCGGCGCTGAAGCAGCTGATCGGCGTCGATCCGATCCCCGGTTTCAAGATCCGTGTGCTGGAAGAAGTGCCGGGCGAAGTGGTTCTGGTGCTGCCGCGCGCCATCGCGCAGGACGAGCTTCCGGATGAAATTCTGGACTATGCAGCAGGCGGCGCCGAGGGCAACCCTTGCCCGGACCCGCGCGGCGGACAGCGCGGCACCATCGTCAAGATCCGTCCTGCGTCCAGCAACTGACGGAAGCTTTCTTCTCCTGCTGCATGGCCGGGCTTGTCCCGGCCATCTGCAAGTCATTGATTTGTGTAGATCCTCGGCACAAGGCCGAGGAGGACGATGGAGAGGCCGAAGGGTTGTCAGCAAACTCAGGCGCCGGCCGTCTGGCTGGCGCCTTTTCTATGTCTGGAATCAGACAGTGGCGAGCAGGTAAGCGAAGTTGCCGGTCAGCCAGCTGTCCATCGCGTCCCAGGCACTCTGCCGGACTTCGATGTCGCGGCCGCCGCGTGCGTGCAGCTGAACGAGGCCCAGCGTTTCGGCCTGTTCCATCAGCAGGCGGGCGTGGGTTCTGGAAATGCCGGCATGTTCCGAGATGGATTCATAACCCATCTGGATGCGGCTGCTGCCGGTCTGGGCAGCCTCATGCAGCAGCATCAAAAGTGTAAGGTAACCGCCGTCCCGCTCGGCCAGCGCCGAAATGGAGCGGTGCTGCATCCGCATGCCGAAGTAATCCTGCAGCAGGGGGGCAAAGCTGCGGCGCCAGTTGCGGTGGCCTGCCGTTGCCGGGGCGATGCTGCGCTCCGACCAGGCCGGTGCCATCGGGTCGGCATGCTGGTGCTGGCTGCCATTTGCCTCGCCGCCTGTCTCGCCGGTATGGCTGAGGCGGGCCAGAAGCTGGCTGGCCGCCGCCGACTGCTCTCCCTGATCCGGCTGCAGGCACAGGGGAGACAGGTGCATCCCGGTGAAGAGCGCGTCAGCGGACCACATGCGGGCTGTCGGCATCAGGATGCTGATCCGCAGATCCTCTTCCGCCTTGCGCCGCTCGATGAAGCCATAGCGCTCGAAAATGGCCACCAGCGCTTCGATCCGGTTGCGGCTGGTCAGGCCCGACGAGGAGAGGCGCGCCTGAAGGCGCCCGAGTGTCAGCCAGCTGTCCCGGTCTTCCGGGTTCTGTGCGGCGCTCAGGCACAGGATAGCCTGAAACACCATGAAGCGGCCTTCCTCCAGCATCAGCCGTGCCAGCAGATAGTCACCGCGGAAGAGGGACACGAGGTTCTGGACAACGGCGTCGCGGACGGGGGGCGTGATGGTCTGCTGCCCGGCGTTGAGGATCTCAAGAGCTGCAGCGTTCTGAGGCTCCGTACCCTCCCACAGGCATCCAGCCGCGGCATGGAGCGTGCCCGGAACAGGGTGCTTGAGAGGGGCTGCAGCATTCATCAGGTGATCTCCAGACCGGCTTCCGCTGATCAGCACCTTGCGCTTGGCAAAGGCTTCGACGATCGCACGTACTCTGTCCGATATTGATACCACGTAATTTGATGTGCTGAAGTAGTGGAATATCAATGGCCGTTGATCTATGGCTTATCGGTTGTTATTTCATATATATCTATTCTTATGATTGTTGATATTCTTTTGGATGTGAGTATTTTTTATTTGTTTTTGTTTAATTTTCAGATGATTTTTTGCCGCCTTCAATAGTTCTCCTGCTTGATTTCGGGTGTGTATTGAACGCCGCCGGGATTGCCAGTGCCTGCTCTTTGATGCTGGATGCGGCTGGCGTTTTTTGGGTGCTTTCGGGGTTGCTCCGCCGCCGGGTGTTACGTGTTTGGGGAATGTGGGGCTGGTATGTGGCGTGTCGGGCGGCTTGGAGTGATGCGTAAGGGGATTTCGCTCCCGCTTGCCGGGGTGAGGCGCGCAGGGGCTGTGGGGCTTCTGGGTGCTCTGCTGTCCGGCTGCGCGCTGGTGGGCAATCCGCTTGTGCCGTCCGATGATTTTTCTCCGGCGATGCCGTCCGCCTATATCCATCAGGACCCGCGCAGTCAGGCGCTGATGCGTGCACCGGCTGCCGCGCCTGCCTTCTGGGCGGCCTTTGGCTCGCCGGAGCTTGCTGCGCTCGTTTCCCGTGCCGAAGAGGGGAGCAAGGATATTGCAGCCGCGATTGCCCGCGTCCGTCAGGCAGAATGGGGGGCGTTGCAGGCCGGTACGGGTCTTTTGCCGTCCGGTGCCCTGAGCGGGACAAGCACGACATTCCGGTCCTCTGCCACGGCGGCGGGGCTGGAAAGCGGACGCCTGCCGCAGCAGCAGCTGCGCCGTGCGGGCCTGTCTGCTTCCTGGGAATTGGACTTCTGGGGCAAGAATGCCGCGCTCTACTCCGCCGCGGCCCGCCGTGAGGAGGCGGGTGTCTTCGCGCTTGCCGCAACACGTCTGGCTGTGACGGCGGAAACGGCGCAGACCTATGTGACCGTGCTGTCCCTGCGTGACCGGCTGGCGATTGCACGGCAGAACCTCACGCTTGCCCGCAAGGTGATGGACAGCATCCGCGAGCGTGTGGAGGCAGGTTCTGCCACACAGGTGACGCTGGCCCAGCAGGAAACCGTGGTGCGCCAGCAGGAGGCCGCGATCGTCAGCCTCAGAAGGTCGGCGTTGCAGGCGGAACTGTCGCTGGCGCTGCTCGTGGGCACCCGTCCGGGGGATGTCAGCCTTGGCAAGGGCGGACTGAAAGGCCTGAAGCTGCCGCCGCTGACCGCCGGGCTGCCCTCGGATGTGCTGAGCCGCCGGCCGGATGTGCGTCAGGCCGAAGCGCAGATCCTAGCCGCCTCGCAGGATGTGGGCGCTGCCCGGGCGGCGATGCTGCCCAGCCTGAGTTTCTCGCTGCAGCGTGGCTTCGAGAGCCTGACCACGAGCACGCTGATCTCTCCCGCTTCCGGCGTTGCCAACTTCACCAGCCAGCTGACCCAGCCACTCTTCGATGCGCCCCGGCTGGCGGCGCAGATGAAGGGGGCCGAGGCCCGGCGGGAGGAGTTGATTGCCACCTACGAGCTGGCGGTTCTCTCCTCCCTGTCCGATGTGGAGAAGGCGCTGGTGGCGCTGAACACGAGCGGGGAGGAACTGGCAATTGCCGGAAAGGCCGTGGATGCGGCGCGCCGGGCCTATGAGCTGACACAGGAGCAGCTGGAGGCGGGGCAAGTGGACATGACGACGGTGCTGAACACCCAGCGGGAATATTTCTCCGCCTCTGACAGTCTGGAACAGCTGCGCCTTGCGCGCTTCCAGGCCGCCATCGCGCTTTACCGGGCGCTGGGCGGGGGATGGTCGCCGGAAGATGCAAGGCTGCTGATGCAGCCGAAGGAAACGCCGTCCGTAAGCGGAACGAAGACCGTAGCCGCCACAAGTGCGGCTGCGGCGCAGTAAGAGAAGGCAGGGGCCATGTCATCGCAACCGAGCCCGGCGCCGCAGGACGGCGCGTCCAATCAGGCCATCCGGCTGTTCCGGCAGGCGGCGCTGGACCGGCTTTCCTCTCCCGAGCAGCTGGACCAGCTGATCTCGCTGACGCGCCCGCGCGACCTGCTGGCCATGCTGACGCTGTTTGCCCTCATTGCGCTGGCGATTGGCTGGTCCATTCTGGGCCGTGTGCCCGAACGGGTGAAGGGGTCGGGCATTCTGATCACCACGGGTGGGCGCGTTGTGGATGCGGTGGCGACGGGTGACGGCACGCTGACGGATATTCTGGTGGAGGTCGGCGGCGGCGTGCAGCAGGGGCAGGTGGTGGCACGGGTGATCCAGCCCGCCCTGCGCCAGCAGCTCGACAACATCAACGCGGTGATTGCGGAGCGCAAGGCGCTTCTGGAGGAACTGAAGGGGCAGGTGGCGGAGCGCACCCGTGCCGCCGATCAGACGCAGGCCGCCCGCGTCAACGCCCTGACCATGCGCGTCAGCGATGCGCAGGAGCGGGTGCGGGTGCTGGACGAGCAGGAAAAGCGCGACACGGCGCTGTTCGACCGGCGGCTCATCACCTGGCAGCAATTGCTGGAAACCCGCAGGGCGCTGGCCGAGGCGCGGCAGAGCGAGCTGGAAGCGCGCAGCCAGATCTCGCAGGTGGAAAGCGACGCCATCGTGCAGCGCAATTCCAACGACCGGGACATCCGCTCCTCCGAGGAACGGCTGGCAGATGCAGAACGGCAGAAGGCCGAGCTGGAAATCCAGCTGCGCCAGCAGGAGACCATCACCAGCCCGGCAAATGGCCGCGTGGTGGAATGGAAGGCCGTGCCCGGCACCCGCATCGCGCCGGGGCAGGCGCTGCTGAGCATCGAGAGCGGGGCGGCCGGGCTGGAGCTTCTGCTGTACCTTCCGCCCAATGATGGCAAGCGCGTGGTTTCCGGCATGCCGGTGCAGATCGCCCCCTCCACGGTGCGGCGCGAGGAATATGGCATGATGGAAGGCACGGTGGCGGCGGTTTCCGACTTCCCCACCACGGCCCAGGCGATGCAGGCCATCCTGCGCAATGACCAGTTGGTGCAGAGCTTCTCGTCCAAGGGCGCGCCCTTTGCCGCGCGTGTGCTGCTGACACCGGACGCCAATACGCCGAGCGGTTTCGCCTGGAGCGGTGGTTCCGGGCCTGAGCAGCAGTTCAGCAGCGGCTCGATGGCCGAAGCGGAAGTGACCGTCGCCTGGCGGCGCCCGATCAGCTACGTCATTCCCTGGCTGCGCAAGGTCTCGGGGCTGGCAGGGTGAGCGGCCTCATGAGCACGGACACGCCCCCCAGCCCTGCAAAGCGCCGCCGCAAGGCCACGCCGTCCATCCTGCAGATGGAGGCGGTGGAATGCGGTGCGGCCAGCCTTGCCATGATCCTCGCCCATCACGGCGCCTGGATTCCGCTGGAACAGCTGCGCGTTGCCTGCGGCGTTTCGCGTGATGGCTCCAAGGCCAGCAGCCTGTTGAAGGCTGCCCGGCAATATGGCTTCACCGCCAAGGGCTTCCGCAAGGAGCCGGAGGCGCTGACCGATCTGCCCTGGCCCGCCATCCTGCACTGGAACTTCAACCACTATGTGGTTTTCGAGGGCATGACGGAGACCCATGCCTATATCAACGATCCGGCGCTGGGGCCGCGTGTCATCACCCGTGAGGAGCTAAGCGAAGCCTTCACCGGTGTGGTCCTGACCTTCGAGAAGACGGATGCCTTCCGCAAGACGCGCAAGCCCGAGGGGCTGCTCTCCGCCTTCCGCGCGCGTGTTTCGTCCTCGCACGGAGCGCTGTGGCTGATCGGGCTTCTGAGCCTTGCGCTCGTTATTCCCGGCGTGGTGCTGCCGGTCTTCGCCAAGATCTTCGTCGATGGTATCCTGATGCAGCAGCAGGAGCATCTGACGCGTCCGCTGCTGATCGCGCTGGGTCTGACGGCCCTGATCAAGACCGGCCTTACATGGCTCAGATCCTCGCTGATCCTGAGATTGCGCACCAAGCTGACGATTTCCGGTGCGGGCGCCTTCGTCTGGAGGGTGCTGCATCTGCCCATGTCCTTCTTCTCCCAGCGCAGCGCCGGTGAGATTGCGTCCCGCGTCGAGGCAAGCGAACGGGTGGCGGAGGTCATCTCTGCCGACATGGCCAATGCGGTGCTGAACTGGGGTACGCTCGCCTTCTTTGCCGTGGTGCTGGTCAGCTATGATCCGGTGCTGGGTGCGCTGACCATTGCGCTCAGCCTGCCGAACCTCGTGGTGCTGCGCGTGGTGCAGGAGCGGCTGAAGCAATCCTCCATCCGCCTCGCGGTGGAGCATGGCAAGCTTGGCGGCACCACGGTCGGCCTCATCTACAACATCGAGACCATCAAGGCCTCGGGCCTTGAAACCTCCTCCTTCGGGCGCTGGGCGGGCATTCATGCAAGGCTGCTCAATGCGGTGCAGGAATCGGGCTCGCGGGCGCTGATCACCTCGCTGGCCCCGGCGCTGCTCACCGGCCTGGTGGATGTGGCCATTCTGGGCGCGGGCGCCTTCCGCGTGATGCAGGGCGCAATGACACTCGGCGATCTCGTGGCCTTCCAGCTTCTGGCCGCCAGCTTCTCCGCGCCGCTTGTCAGCCTCGTGGCCCTGTCGCCGAAGCTTGCCAACATCCGCGCCGATCTCAACCGCGTCGATGATGCCATGCGCAACCAGCCCGATCCGCTGACGCAGAGCCCGGCCGGTGGCGCTTCCCGCCTGATGAGCGGCGCGCTGGAAGTGGATGCCATCCGCTATGGCTACAATCCGCTGGATGAGCCGCTGTTCGAGCGCATTTCCCTTTCCGCCCGTCCGGGCGAACGCATCGCCCTTGTCGGCCGCTCGGGCTGCGGCAAGTCCACGCTGGGGCGGCTGATCTGCGGGCTTGTGGCGCCCTGGGAAGGGGAAATCCGCCTCGATGGCGTACCCCTTTCCCAAATGGACCAGTTTCAGCGTGCGGCGAACATCGCCTATGTGGATCAGGACATCTTCCTCTTTGAAGGCACCGTGCGCGAAAACCTGACGCTGTGGAACCCGGATGTGCCGGATGATGCCATCACCCGGGCGCTGGAAGATGCGGCGATCCTTGATGACATCGTGTCACGACCCGGTGAGCTTGATGCCCATGTGGAGGAGGGCGGGCGCAACTTCTCCGGCGGTCAGCGCCAGCGGCTGGAACTGGCCCGGGCCCTTGTCGGCGACCCGGCCATTCTGGTGCTGGATGAAGCCACCGCTGCCCTCGACCCGCAGACGGAAAAAGCCATCGATGACAACCTGCGCCGCCGTGGCTGCACCTGCATCATCATCGCCCACCGGCTCAGCACCGTGCGCGACTGCTCGGAGATCATCGTGATGGAGCGGGGCGAAATCGTCGAGCGCGGCACCCATGACAGCCTGATGGCCGCCAATGGGGCCTATGCGGATCTCATCCAGACGGGGGCGCAGTGAGGCGGACATGACACAAGACTCCCATCCCGCTCTGGCTTCTGGTGCTTACCTGCCCTCCGGCAGTGCCCATCCGCATGTGCTTGATGACCCGGCACAGTGGATCATCATCGAGCGCGGCTATCTCGATGTGTTCGCCGTCTTCGGCGCGCCGCTGGAAGGCCGCCGCCTGTTCCTGTTCCGGCTGGAAGAAGGGGCGCTTGCGCGTGGCATCGCCGCTGCTGCGCTGAGCGATGGCCGCAGCCTGGCCCTTGTTGGCGTTGGCGGTGCGGACAGCGCCTTGCGCCGCTGTGCCCCCGGCGAGCCGGTGGCCGCAGAGGCGGTGCAGCGCTGGCAGGAGGTTCTGGCCCAGGCTGCGGACCTGCCGCCGGTGCCTGATGACGCGGCAGAAGGCGGTGAACGCAGCGACGCCGTGCTGCTGCTGGCGCTGGCCAACAGCCTTGCCGAACGCGAAGCCTTGCGCAGCCAGCACGACTGGCGCAGCGAAAGGCGCAAGCTGGGCGAAGCGCGCAAGACGCAGGCTCTCTCGGAACTCGCCTCTGCCGCCGCCGGGCATGCAATCGAGGCGGCCGTCACTCCGGCCGCTGCCGAAGATCCCGATCCGCTGCGCTCCAGCCTGTTGCGCATCTTTGGTGCCCTGAAGGTTGCGCCGAAGCTGGAAGCCTTTGACACGCCGGGCGGGCTGGAGGAGGGACGCAGCCGCCTCGACATCATCGTCTCGCGCCACCAGATGACCCGGCGCACGGTGCTGCTGCGGCCCGGCTGGACGCTGCTGCCCGGCCTGCCGCTGATCGGCTTCATGGGCGAAGAGCGCCGTCCCGTGGCGCTGCTGTTCCGCAAGGGGTGCTGGCATGTGCATGACGGCCCGCGTGTGACGCCGATTGCCAGCGACGGCACGGAAGGCAGCGGCACCGCTGGCCTTGCGGCCGATGCGGTGCAGATCTATCCCGCGCTGCCCGCCAGATCCCTGCGCTTCCGGGACCTCTTTGCCTTCGGCTTCGCCAGCCTTGCGGCGGACCGGGTGCGGCTGGTGCTGCTGATGCTGGCCGCCGCCATTCTGGCAACGCTGGTGCCTTATGGCTCGCGCTTCCTGGTCAGCGACGCGATCCCCTATGCCAATCTCAACCTCACCTGGGTGATCATCGGCGGATTGCTGGCCGCAGCGCTGGCGCGGGCGGTGCTTGATGCGGGCAAGGGGCTGACCATGCTGCGCTCCGAACTGGGTTTTGAAAGCCGCCTGCAACCGGCGATGCTGCTACGGCTGCTGCGGCTGCCGCCCGCCTTCTTCCGCCGCTATGCGGTGGGCGACATTTCCGACCGTGTGCTCGGCATTCAGGCGGCGCGTGAGGTGATCACCTCCAGCTTTACGAGCGCGGCGGCGAGCAGCGTGTTCTCCATCATCAGCCTCGTGCCCATCCTCACGGTGGACAAAAGGCTGGCGCTGATCGTGCTGCTGCTGGCGGTGTTCATCGGGCTCATCAACGTGGCGATCAGCTACCGCGCGCTCATTTACGAGCGCCAGCGCATGGCGCTGAAAGGGCGGATCGAGAGCTTCGTGGTGCAGATGCTGATGGGCGTCACCAAGCTCAAGGCCTCTGCCAGCGAGGCGATGGGCTTTGGCCGCTGGTCGGGCCTTTTCGCGCAGAACATGCGCCATGCGGTGAAGGCCGGGCGCTGGACCAATCTGCAAGGCGCAGCCGATGCCCTCCTGCCGCAACTCGCCACCATCGTGCTCTATGCCATGATCCTCTATTTCCTGAAGGCGGATATGGAAAAGGCGGCGAGCGGCGGGGATGCAGGGAAAGGCTTCTCGCTGGCGGACTTCATCACCGTCTCGACGGCCTTTGCCCAGGTGCTTGGCGGCATTTCGGCGCTGGCCGGGGCGCTGATCCAGTCGCTTTCTGCGGTGCCGCTGATCGAGCGCGCCGGGCCGATCATCGAGGCCGTGCCGGATGCACCGCCGCCGGAAAGCCGCCCGGTGAAACTGTCCGGTGCCATCGACATCCGCAATGTCTCCTTCCGTTATTCGGAGAAAGCCCCGCTGGCGCTCAACGAGCTGAGCGTGCGCATCGGCAAGGGCGAGTTCGTTGCCATCGTCGGGGCATCTGGCTCCGGCAAATCCACGCTCCTGCGGCTGCTGCTCGGCTTCGACCGGCCGGAGCTGGGCGACATCTTCTTCGATGGCCATTCCCTCAGCCGGCTGGATCTGGCGCAGGTGCGCCGCCAGATCGGCGTGGTGCTGCAGCATGGCCGCATCATGGCCGGCAGCATCCATGACAATATCGCAGGCGAGAGCGGCCTCGGTATGGATGCCTCGCTGGAGGCGGCGAAGATGGTCGGCCTCGACAAGGACATCGAGCAGATGCCCATGGGCCTGCACACGGTGATGCTGGACGGCGGCGGCACGCTGTCGGGCGGCCAGCGCCAGCGCATTCTTCTGGCGCGGGCGCTGATCAGCAAGCCGGCCGTGCTGTTCCTCGATGAGGCGACAAGCGCCCTCGACAACCGCACGCAGGCCATCGTCACCGAAACCCTGCAGCGGCTGCCGGTGACAAGGCTCGTCATCGCCCACCGGCTCAGCACCATCGAAAGCGCCGGCCGCATCATCATGCTCGACAAGGGGCGGGTGGTGGAGACCGGAAGCTACGCCGAACTCATGGCACTCAATGGACATTTTGCGGCGCATGCCCGCCGCCAGCTGGTTTGAACTGAGGACGGATTTTCATGCGCAAGGTTCTTTACATACTGGGTCAGCTGGATGACGCGGACATCGCCTGGATGGCCCAGACCGGCGAGCGCCGGACCGTGGCTGCGGGCGCCATGCTCATTCAGGAAGGCCGCGCCACGGCGGATCTCTTCATCGTGCTGGACGGGCAGGTGGATGTGCAGGTGACCGGTGTCGGCACCGTCGCCAGCCTGTCGAGCGGCGAAATCCTCGGCGAAATGTCTTTCGTCGACAAGGTGCCGCCCTCGGCCACCGTCGTGGCCGCCCGCGATACCCGCGTTCTGGCACTGGAGAAGCGCCGCATCGAGCAGCGGCTGGAGGAGAATGCAGCCTTCGCCGCCCGCTTCTACAAGGCACTGGCCGTGTTTCTGGCCGACCGCCTGCGCACCACGACCCTGCGCGGCAAGGGGGGCGGCAGCCAGGCCGAGGATGAGCTGGATGACATGGTGCTGGACGGGGTCTCCATGGCCGGGCTCCGCTTCCAGCACCTTCTGGAAATCCTGAACGGCGGCAACGGCTGACAACAAGCCTTTGGCACCCTCAGGTAAAAGGCCGTGCAGAGGTGGGTCAGCACGGTCTTTTTGGCGTCTGGATTGGCGTTGGAGGGAGGCGGGGATTCACACATCAGCTTCGGAGACCGCCCGCAGTGATGTATCGGATCTGTGGCAGGTCTCTCCGCTCCCCTCCCCCTGGTGGGGAGGGGTAAGGGGTGGGGGGCTCTCAGCCTGCAAGCGTTTGAAAAATGAACCTTTTCCTGAAGAGGCTTCAAGAGGAGCGGCTCGCCGGAACCAATGAGTGCTCTGCCAGACTGAAAGGCTTTTCCCCCCCCACCCCTAACCCCTCCCCACGAGGGGGAGGGGGGCTGAAACGCCATGCCGAAGTGACCAGATTGCAGCCTTTCCCCAAACCGTCTCCGGCTTCGTGCAAGATGTGTGCATCCAGTAGCTCTAGGAGGGAGAGGGGCGCTGCGGCTTCAGGCGGTTTCTTCCTCTTCCTTTGAATGCGTTTCTCTCACCTGCCGCGCCGCCCGTTCTTGCCATCAGTCAGGCCTATGTCTTGCTGCAGGTGCTCCGGCAAGGCATCCTTGCGGGGAACCCAGACCCTGTGCTGGTCTTCCAGTCTTGCGGATGTGGCGGCTTCCTGCGTGGAAGAGGCCGCCAGAAGCTTGAGAACAAGACGGAAAATCAGGTTTCCCGCGCTGCCTTGGAGCGTCATTTCGGTTCATGTCCCGGTTGAAGTTGCCCACACCATACGTTTGATGCATTCTTCCGATCCAATCAAAGCTCACGCAGTTATCATAAGGCCAGCTTGTGTCAGATTTGCCTCCTCTGGCGGCACTCCGCGTTTTTGAGGCCGCCGCCCGCCATTGCAACTTCACCCGGGCCGCCGAAGAGCTGGGGATGACGCAGGCCGCCGTCAGCTATCAGATCAAGCTGCTGGAGGAGCGTTCCGGCGGGCCGCTGTTCCTCCGGAAATCCCGTCAGGTGGAACTGACGGAACTGGGCCGCCGTCTCGCCGGGCCGGTGACGGAGGCCTTCGACCTTATCCGCGGGGCGTTCTCCAGCGTCCGGCAGGAGGCGCAGGGCGTGCTGGTGATCAATTGCGGCCCCACCTTTGCGGCCCGCTGGCTGGCCCAGCGGATTGGCACCTTTCAGCTGCAGCATCCCGAGCTCGCCGTGCGGTTTGATGTGTCAAACCATCAGGTGGACTTTGCCCGCGAGGCGGTGGATGTGACCATCCGTGCCGGGCTTGGCAACTGGCCGGGGCTGGCGGCGCATATGATCAAGCCAGCGCCTTTCACGCCCATGCTCAGTCCCCGCCTTGCTGCCTCCATCGGCGGAGTCCGGGAACCGGCAGACCTTCTGAAGCTGAAGATCATCGACCCGAGCGATCCCTGGTGGCGTGTCTGGTTTACGTCGGCAGGGCTTGAGAACGTCGCTCTTGATGCCCGTTCGCGCTCGCAGATGGGCGCGCAGGTGCTGGAGGCGCAGGCAGCGGTGGCGGGACAGGGAGTGGCCATTCTCACGCCGGACTTTTACCGGGAAGAGCTGGAGCGCGGCCTGCTGGTGCAGCCCTTTGATCTGGTGGCCAGCAATGGCGAATCCTACTGGCTGGTCTATCCGGAAGGCCGCAGGAACAACCGCAAGATCCGCGCCTTCCGGGAGTGGATCGTCAAGGTCGCGGGGGAAGCGTGACCGGAACGGCTTCTCCGGTCACGCCCTGGCCTGTCAATGGCTGCGGGTGGCCCCGCCATCCACACGGATCAGCGAGCCGGTGACATAGGACGCCCGCTCCGAGGCGAGGAAAGCCACCATGGCGGCAAACTCGTCCGGGCGGCCGTAGCGGCCAACCGGAATGGCTTCCGCAGAGGCGCGCGCCACCTCTTCCACCGGCTGGCCGGTGCGCTTGGCAGCCGCCGCATCCAGTTCCTCAAGCCGGGTGGTGAGAATGCGGCCCGGCAGCACCACGTTGACGGTGACCCCATCCCGGGCAACTTCGGCGGCCAGGGTCTTCGACCAGCCGGTGACGGCAGCGCGGATGCCGTTGGAAAGCGCCAGATTGGCAATCGGCTGTTCCACGCCGGAGGATGCAACGGTGATGACGCGGCCCCAGCCCTTCTTCTGCATCTGCGGCACAAGGCGGCCCGACAGATGGAAGAGGTTGGCAGCCATCGCCTCGAAATGCTGGATCCACAGGCTGCGGTCCATGGTCAGGGCCGGGCCGGGGGGAGGTCCGCCAATGTTATTGACGAGAATATCGACCCCGCCTTCCGCCAGCAGCTTGTCCAGCGCCGCGTCAATGGCGGAGAGATCTGTGAGGTCCAGCTTCAGCGGCGTAACCTGCGCGCCGGCAATCTCAGCGGCCCAGGCTTCGATGGCCTCGCTGGTGCGGGCCGCGGCGATCACATGCGCGCCTTCCCGGGCGAGTTCCTCGGCAATCGCCCGGCCAAGGCCACGGCTTGCACCCAATACGAGGGCGCGCTTGCCCTTCAGTCCAAGATCCATCAGTTCAACTCCTTCAGACGCTTTTCAAGGCGGGCCATCAGCCGGTCCACTTCCGCACGGGACAGGGGATCGAGCGGCGCACCGGGTTTGCGCAGGGCAGGGCTTGCCAGAATGCCGCGCCGGTACATGATGTATTTGCGGATGGCGAGACCGGCGCCGGGCTGCTGTTCCATCCGGGCCAGCGGCAGATAGGCATCGAACAGATCCCGGGCCCGCTCCATATCGCCCTTGCGGTGGTTTTCAACGACGCCCGCCATCATTTCGGGATAGGCAAAGCCGGTCATGGCGCCATCGGCACCCCGTTCCATCTCTTCCGGCAGGAAGACGCCGCCATTGCCGCACAGGATGGAGATGCGCCGGTTCAGCGTGCCCTCCTTGCGCAGGGCGGTGATCTTGGCCAGCCCCGGCCAGTCCTCATGCTTCAGGCAGACGGCGGTGGGCAGGGCATTGAAGATGCGGGCGAGCGCCGGAACGGAGATCTGCACGCCCGTCACGAGCGGGAAGTCCTGCAGCACGAAGGGGGTATCTCCGAGGAACTCGACCACCTGCATATAATAGGTGACGATCTGGTCGTCGGTGCGCAGGGAGCCGGGAGGGGCAACCATGACACCGGCCGCGCCCATATCCATGACGCGGGCGGTGAGGTCCTGCATCTGCGCAAAGCCGGGCGCCGAGGCGCCAACCACGACCGGCACCCTTCCATCCACCCGCTTCATTATATGGCGCACGATGGCTGCGGACTCGTCCGAAGTCAGCTTCGGCGCCTCGCCCATGATGCCCAGCAGTGTCAGTCCGGTGGCGCCTGCATTCAGATAATGGTCGACCATGCGGTCGCAGCTGTTGAAGTCAATGTCACCCGTCTCGGTGAACGGCGTGGCGGCGATCACATAGACCCCGCTGGCCGCTTCTGTCAGTCGTGTCATTGGTGTTTCCCGTGATGCTGGCCGTCGTCCGGCCGATGGAAAGGCAGACTGCATTTTTCAGCTGCAGCTGTCAGCAGAAACCGGCGGCTGGGGGCTCAAGGGCAGGGCTTAACAGAAGGTTTATGCAGCAGGATCAGCAGGTTCTGCCGGGAGCGGGCTGGCCGCAAAGTTTTTTGAAGGAGCCTGTTGAAAACTGTCATACCCCTTGCAGCCGCAGAATTCTGCGGGGTTGAGGGGTGGGTGCGGGGAGGTTGTCCACATGCCGCCGTCAAAAATTCATCCGCCTCGCAAAAAATCGTCACGAAAGCGATTGACCGGTCCGGTGGGTCTGCGTATAAGCCTGTTCATCGACGGCGGCAACGTCGCTGGCGGCGGGGACGCTGTTCCCGAGACTTCCCGACAGGGTGGCTTTGGTGGCCGGATGAGAGTTCGGTAGCGGGTTTCTGTTGGGTGATGAACGCGCAAGTGTTCAGTTCTTTGACAATTAGATATTTGAAGGAAGGGAAACGCGGCCGGCGTTGACTTTGCGCTTCGGCGAGACCAGCGATGGTTTTGCTAAGAAGCAAGGGTTACGGACAGGTACGTTTCTTTTTCGGAAAAGAAGCAAGGAAGACACATTTTGGCCGAGAGGTCGAGATGGTCTCTGTCGAGTTTCTGGCGCTGAGAAGTGTCAGGGAACTTTGAGTGCTTTATGCAGCGATTGAGAATTGGTGCCTGTGATTGAACTTTTGTTTAACCTGAGAGTTTGATCCTGGCTCAGAAC
>NZ_FYAN01000022.1:0-3636 GCF_900185665.1 Pannonibacter sp. I15F10I1 | reverse complement strand
CGGCTGGCTCTGAGCTGGTGTGTTGCAGTTTGGCTGGCGCTTTGATCGATCACTCAATGGTTGAGCGGCTTTGTGCTGCTCCCTTTATCATCCTGAAGAAAATTAGGTTTGCCGGGTCCATATGGATCTGGCCTGTTCTTGACATCGTTGAAGAGAAGGTTCTTTCGGCTCTGGGGTTGTTCCTCAGGTGTTGCGAAAGCGATGGTTCCGCACTTGACCGCGCGGAACGTTGAAAGGGCCTCGAGAAACTGGTCTTAAAATCGATGACCTGTTTGCACTGGATGGCTTCGGCTGTCTGGTGATCAAACATGGAATGGACATCGATAATGAGAGTGATCAAGCGTCTTAAGGGCATTTGGTGGATGCCTTGGTAGCAAGAGGCGATGAAGGACGTGATACGCTGCGATAAGCGTCGGGGAGCTGCGAATAAGCTTTGATCCGGCGATTTCCGAATGGGGCAACCCACTCCGTATGGAGTACCCGCAAGGGAGCAAACCCGGGGAACTGAAACATCTAAGTACCCGGAGGAAAGGACATCAACCGAGACTCCGCTAGTAGTGGCGAGCGAACGCGGACCAGGCCAGTGGCTTGCAGTTTAGAACCGGAACCGTCTGGAAAGTCGGGCCTCAGCGGGTGACAGCCCCGTACGGGTAGAGAGACTGCAAGTCCTTGAGTAAGGCGGGACACGTGAAATCCTGTCTGAACATGGGGGGACCACCCTCCAAGCCTAAGTACTCCTTGCTAACCGATAGTGCACAAGTACCGTGAGGGAAAGGTGAAAAGCACCCCGACGAGGGGAGTGAAACAGATCCTGAAACCGGATGCCTACAAACAGTTGGAGCCCGAGAGGGTGACAGCGTACCTTTTGTATAATGGGTCAGCGACTTAATTTAACGAGCAAGCTTAAGCCGGTAGGTGTAGGCGTAGGGAAACCGAGTCTGAATAGGGCGCCTCAGTTCGTTGGATTAGACCCGAAACCGGGTGATCTAGCCATGACCAGGTTGAAGGTGCGGTAACACGCACTGGAGGACCGAACCCACGCCTGTTGAAAAAGTCGGGGATGAGTTGTGGCTAGGGGTGAAAGGCCAATCAAACTCGGAAATAGCTGGTTCTCCGCGAAATCTATTTAGGTAGAGCGTCAGACGAATACTCCTGGGGGTAGAGCACTGGATGGGCTATGGGGACTTACCGTCTTACTGATCCTAACCAAACTCCGAATACCAGGAAGTACTATCTGGCAGACACACAGTGGGTGCTAACGTCCATTGTGGAGAGGGCAACAACCCTGACCGCCAGTTAAGGCCCCCAAATCATGGCTAAGTGGGAAAGGATGTAGAACTCCCAAAACAACCAGGATGTTGGCTTAGAAGCAGCCATCATTTAAAGAAAGCGTAACAGCTCACTGGTCTAAACAAGGGGTTCCGCGCCGAAAATGTAACGGGGCTCAAGCCATGTGCCGAAACTGCGGGTGCACGTAAGTGCGCGGTAGCGGAGCGTTCCGTAGGCTGATGAAGGCAGACCCGTGAGGGCTGCTGGAGGTATCGGAAGTGCGAATGCTGACATGAGTAACGACAAAGCGGGTGAGAGACCCGCTCGCCGAAAGTCCAAGGGTTCCTGCTCAACGTTAATCGGAGCAGGGTTAGCCGGCCCCTAAGGCGAGGCCGAAAGGCGTAGTCGATGGGAATGCAGTTAATATTCTGCAGCCTGCGGGTGGTGACGGATGCCGTGTATCGTATCCCCTTACTGGATTGGGGATGCGGTGAAGGTGTCCCAGGAAATAGCCCCCGCATTATAGACCGTACCCTAAACCGACACAGGTGGACAGGTAGAGCATACCAAGGCGCTTGAGAGAACTATGCTGAAGGAACTCGGCAAATTGCTCCCGTAAGTTCGCGAGAAGGGAGCCTTCTGATCGGGCAACCGGTCAGGAGGGGCACAGACTAGGGGGTGGCGACTGTTTATCAAAAACACAGGGCTCTGCGAAGCCGTAAGGCGACGTATAGGGTCTGACGCCTGCCCGGTGCCGGAAGGTTAAGAGGAGGTGTGCAAGCTCCGAATTGAAGCCCCGGTAAACGGCGGCCGTAACTATAACGGTCCTAAGGTAGCGAAATTCCTTGTCGGGTAAGTTCCGACCTGCACGAATGGCGTAACGACTTCCCCGCTGTCTCCAGCATAGGCTCAGTGAAATTGAATTCCCCGTGAAGATGCGGGGTTCCTGCGGTCAGACGGAAAGACCCCGTGCACCTTTACTACAGCTTCACACTGGTATTCGTGTCGACATGTGTAGGATAGGTGGTAGACGTCGAAGCGAGGGCGCCAGCTCTCGTGGAGTCATCCTTGAAATACCACCCTTGTCGTCATGGATATCTAACCGCGATGTAACAGCATCCGGGACCGTGTGTGGCGGGTAGTTTGACTGGGGCGGTCGCCTCCCAAATGGTAACGGAGGCGCGCGAAGGTGGGCTCAGAGCGGTCGGAAATCGCTCGTCGAGTGCAATGGCATAAGCCTGCCTGACTGCGAGACTGACAAGTCGAGCAGAGACGAAAGTCGGCCATAGTGATCCGGTGGTCCCTCGTGGAAGGGCCATCGCTCAACGGATAAAAGGTACGCCGGGGATAACAGGCTGATGACCCCCAAGAGTCCATATCGACGGGGTTGTTTGGCACCTCGATGTCGACTCATCGCATCCTGGGGCTGGAGCAGGTCCCAAGGGTATGGCTGTTCGCCATTTAAAGCGGTACGTGAGTTGGGTTCAGAACGTCGCGAGACAGTTCGGTCCCTATCTGCCGTGGGTGTAGGAGAATTGAGAGGATCTGTCCCTAGTACGAGAGGACCGGGATGGACGAACCTCTGGTGGACCTGTTGTGGCGCCAGCCGCAGTGCAGGGTAGCTATGTTCGGAATAGATAACCGCTGAAGGCATCTAAGCGGGAAACTAACCTCAAAACAAGTTCTCCCTGAAGAGCCGTGGTAGACCACCACGTCGATAGGAGGCATGTGGAAGCACGGCAACGTGTGAAGCTGAGCCTTACTAATAGCTCGTTCGGCTTGATCACTCTCATTAATCAATGTCCATTCCATTCTAGATCCCTCACGGGGCGCACGGCTTACGCCTGCCCCTCAGGGAGGGCGGCCTGACCGGCCGGCGCGCGTCGCGCTTGCGGACCTACGGTCCGTTACATCCCTTGCGTATCTGAAACTAAGAAACATATCGATCAGCTCACGCTGAAAAAGACCAGTTCCTCATATCTGCGTTTCGCCGGCCTGGTGGCCCCAGCGGGGGGCCAACACCCGATCCCATCCCGAACTCGGCCGTGAAACCCCCCAGCGCCAATGGTACTTTGTCTTAAGACACGGGAGAGTAGGTCGCTGCCAGGCCTGCAAAACGCAGATAACAAAACACCTCTTCAACAACCACCCAACTAACGCGGGGTGGAGCAGCCCGGTAGCTCGTCAGGCTCATAACCTGAAGGCCGCAGGTTCAAATCCTGCCCCCGCAACCAAATACCAAAACAAATCACAAAAACCCCGTCCACAAAACGGGGTAAAACCATTCAAAAACACCTATATAATCAACAAAGAACAAAACAAGTACAAAGCAAACAGGCAAAACCGTCGAAAGCCACGTTCCGCAAG
>NZ_FYAN01000015.1:0-128268 GCF_900185665.1 Pannonibacter sp. I15F10I1 | reverse complement strand
GCGAAAGATCGCCCTCAACGTCATCCGCTCCCATCCTGACAAGGCCTCAATCAGGCGGAAAATCAAAAAAGCTGGATGGGACGAGGACTTCCTCACATCGCTCATCAGCCATATGCGATAGCCCTGCAGGGGGAGGGGGGCGGAGAGGCTCTGCCACAGATCAGATGCTTCATTGTGGGCTGTGCAGGAAGCTGATGTGTGAACCCAGTAGCCCGACCAGGGGGATGGGGCTGAAAGGTGGTGCCGTGGACACAACGGCTGCCACTGCAGCCCTCAGGCCTCCCCGCCCCCGTCATTGAACTCCGACAGCCGTTCCAGCCGGTCGAGCAGGTCGGCGATCCAGGCAGTGCCGAAGCGGGCTTCGAGGCTGGCGTAGATCTGACGGCTTTCCGGGGCCACTTCATCGATGATCCGCAGGCCCTCCTGCGTGAGGCTCAGCATCACGCGGCGGCCGTCGGCCTCGCCGCGCTCCCTGAGGATCAGGCCGCGCTCTTCCAGCGTGCGGATGATGCGCGTCAGCGACGGGGCCAGGATGAAGGCCCGGTCCGCCACTTCGGAGGCATCCAGCGTGCCGCGCTCGCCCAGAACGCGGATCACCCGCCATTGCTGCTCGGTCAGGTCATGCGCTGCCAGCATGGGCCGGAAATGCGCCATCAGCGCCTCGCGCGCCCGCAGCAGGGCGATGGGCAGCGAGCGGCGGGTGTCACGCGGCAGCAGCGCGTCCTGATCAGGATCGGACGGGGCAGGATCAGCAGGCTTCATGCCCTCTCTATGCGGCAGAAAACCGGCTTTTGCAAACCGGCAGCCGAGTTACACCGGCACAACGTTTCAGCCCCCCTCCCCCTCGTGAGGCTATTGCATGCAGACATCGTGCCTGAGGCAGGAGACGGATTGGAGAAAGACTGCAATCTGTGTGGCTGGGCACAGCGTTTCAGCCCCCCTCCCCCTCGTGGGGAGGGGTTAGGGGTGGGGGGAAAGGCCTTTCCGTCTGGCAGGGTATTTATTGATTATGGGCAGCTGCTCCTCCTGACGCCTCATCAGAAAAGGTCGATTTTTCAAATCCTTGCAGACTCAGAGCCCCCCACCCCTAACCCCTCCCCACGAGGGGGAGGGGGGCGGAGAGGAAGGGGAGCCTGACTGGCTGCCCGCTGCAAACACTGTCCCTGTTGACAGGCCCACAAAATCATTTAACGTGTTAAATATCAAGCCGGCCGGGAGGAGAACCATGCCGCATCTGTCCTTTGACTATTCGGCCAATCTGGAGGCCGGGGTGGATATGCCTGCCTTTGCGGGCTGCCTGCATGACGCGCTTCTGGAGACAGGGCTGTTCGAGTTGGGGGCCGTGCGCGTGCGCGGGTTCCGCTGCGATGTGCATCTGGTGGCCGACCGGCTGGCGCAGAACGGCTTCATCGACATGTCCCTGCGCATGGGCGAGGGCCGCAGCCTGGAAGACCGGCAGCGCGCTGGAGAGGCCATCTTCGCTGCGGCCTGCGCCTTTCTGGCGCCGCAGCTCGCCAGCCCGCATTTCATGCTGTCGCTGGAAATCCGCGAGATCAGCGCGCCCCTCAGCTGGAAGCGCAACGCCATCCACCCCCGCATCCGCCAGATGCAGACCGGAACCGGAGAGTGACAATGCCCTCACTGGAAGACAACATCGCCCGGGCGAGCGCCTTTCTGGCGCGCTTTGAAGCAGGCGTGAAGAACCGCATCGGCGGCGAGGATGTGGATGCTTTGGACGGCACGCAGTTCGAGACCATCTCGCCGGTGGACCTCAAGGTGCTGGCCCGCGTCGCCCATGGCAAGGCGGCGGATATCGACCGGGCCGCAAAGGCCGCCAAGGCGGCGTTCCCGGCCTGGGCCGCACTCTCCGGCGAGGCGCGGCGGGATATCCTCAATCGCATTGCCGCTGCCATCGAGGCGCGGGCAGAGGAAATCGCGCTGGTGGAATGCATGGACACCGGCCAGTCGCTGAAGTTCATGGCCAAGGCGGCGCTGCGCGGGGCGGAGAATTTCCGCTTCTTCGCCGCCCGCGCCCCGGAAGCGCGCGACGGCAAGGCGCTGCAGGCGCCCGGTCAGGTCAACATCACCACCCGCGTGCCGATTGGCCCGGTGGGGGTGATCACGCCCTGGAACACGCCCTTCATGCTCTCCACCTGGAAGATCGCCCCGGCGCTGGCGGCGGGCTGCACCGTGGTGCACAAGCCGGCCGAACTGTCGCCGCTGACCGCCCGGCTGCTGGTGGAAATCGCCGAGGAGGCGGGCCTTCCTGCCGGCGTGTGGAACCTCGTCAACGGCTTTGGCGAAGATGCCGGGCGGGCGCTGACCGAGCATCCTCTGATCAAGGCCATCGGCTTTGTCGGCGAAAGCCGCACCGGCTCGATGATCATGCAGCAGGGCGCGGCGACGCTGAAGCGGGTGCATTTCGAGCTGGGCGGCAAGAATCCGGTGATCGTCTTTGCCGATGCGGATCTGGAGCGGGCCGCCGATGCGGCAATCTTCATGATCTATTCGCTCAACGGCGAGCGCTGCACCTCGTCCTCCCGCCTGCTGGTGGAAGCCTCGATCCACGACGCATTCACCGCGCGCGTTGCGGAAAAGGCCAAGCGCATCAAGGTCGGCCATCCACTGGACCCGGCCACCGTCATCGGCCCGCTGATCCATCCGGTGCACGAGAAAAAGGTGCTGGACTATATCGCCACCGGCAAGGCGGAAGGCGCAACCCTTGCCGCAGGGGGAGAGAAGGCGGAGGGCCCCGGCGGCGGCTGTTATGTGGCGCCCACGCTCTTCACCCATGCCGCCAATTCCATGCGCATCGCGCAGGAGGAGATCTTCGGCCCCGTGCTGACGGCTATTCCCTTCAAGGACGAGGCGGAGGCGCTGGCACTGGCCAATGACGTCGCCTATGGCCTCAGCGGCTATCTGTGGACCTCGGACGTGACCCGCGCCTTCCGCTTCACGCAGGCGCTGGAAGCGGGGATGATCTGGGTGAATTCGGAGAACATCCGCCACCTGCCCACCCCCTTCGGCGGGGTGAAAAGCTCCGGCATCGGACGCGACGGCGGCGATTGGTCCTTTGATTTCTACATGGAAACCAAGAACATCGCCTTTGCCACCGGCGCCCATGCCATCCCGAAGCTGGGCGGCTGAACCGCCCGCCGCCGCCGCCGTTTACGCCAGATATCCGCAAGACCGGGAGGAGACCCGTCATGCCCGTTCCCGCACCCAACCTTTATCCGCCGTTCAACATCGTGCGCCTCAGCCACGTGGAATTTGCCGTCACGGACCTTGCCCGCTCGCGCGCCTTTTACGTGGACACGCTGGGGCTTCAGGTCACCGATGAGGATGCGGGATGCATCTACCTGCGCGCCATGGAAGAGCGCGGCCACCATTGCATCGTGCTGCGCCAGTCGGACGAAGCCTCAGCCCGCGATCTCGGTTTCAAGGTCTTTTCGGAGGAGGATCTGGACCGGGCGGCGCAGTTCTTCAAGGGCAAAGGCCTGCCGGTGGAGTGGGTGGAGCGGCCCTTCCAGTCCCGCACCTTCCGCACGCGCGATCCCTTCGGCACGCCGCTGGAATTTTACGCCCGCATGGACCGGCTGCCGCCGATCCACCAGAAATATGCGCTCTACCGGGGCGTGAAGCCGCTGCGCATTGACCATTTCAACTGCTTCTCGCCCGATGTGGACGCCTCCGTCGCCTTCTACAACGAGCTGGGTTTCCGGGTGACGGAATATACCGAGGACGAGGAGACGGGCCGGCTCTGGGCCGCCTGGACGCACCGCAAGGGCGGCGTGCATGACATGGCCTTCACCAATGGCCGCGGCCCGCGCCTGCACCACACCGCCTTCTGGGTGCCGACGCCGCTCAACATCATCGATCTTCTCGACCTCATGTCCACCACCGGCTGGGTGTCCAGCATCGAGCGCGGCCCCGGCCGCCACGGCATTTCCAATGCCTTCTTCCTCTATATCCTCGACCCGGACGGCCACCGCATCGAGATCTATTGTTCCGACTACCAGACGGTTGATCCGGATCTGGAGCCGATCAAATGGGACCTGAAGGACCCGCAGCGCCAGACCCTCTGGGGCGCCCCCGCCCCCCGCTCCTGGTTCGAGCATGGCAGCCTCTTCTCCGGCACCACCCCGCAGGAACCGCTTCTGAAGGCCCAGCCGATCATCGCGCCGTGAAGGCACAGCGCCTCAGCCCCTCTCGTGGGGGCTACTGGATTCACACATCAGGCTCGGACACTGCCCGCAGTGACGCATCTGATCTGTGGCAGGGCCTCTCCGCCCCCCTCCCCCTCGTGGGGAGGGGTAAGGGGTGGGGGGCTCTGAGCCGAAAGCTGTATGGAAGACAGATAGATACCTGAAGAGGCATCGGAGGATGCAGCTGTATGAAATCAATGAATTCTCTGCCAGCCGGAAAGGCCTTCCCCCCACCCCTAACCCCTCCCCACGAGGGGGAGGGGGGCGGAGAGGCCTCAGTTCAGCAGCCAGCCAATGACCAAGACCACAGGGACAAACCAGCCATGACCCAGCCGCGTTTTCTGAGTTTCCGCACCGCAGGCAACCGTGAGGGCTTCGGTCTTGTCGCGGGAGATGGGGTGATTGATCTGTCCGCGCGGCTGAAGGGCCGGTTTTCCAGCCTGATGGACATCATCGCGCAGGGCAGCCTGACGGAGATTGCCGATGGCTACGGCGGGCTCCCGCCGGACATGAGCCTTGAAGAGATCACCTTCACCATTCCGGTGACCCGGCCGGAGAAGATCATCTGCACCGGCGTCAATTTTCCCGACCGCAACGAGGAATACAAGGACGGCAAGGAAGCGGCGGCCTATCCCTCGCTGTTCGTGCGCTTTGCCGGGTCCTTCACCGGCCATGGCCAGCCGCTGGTGCGCCCGCCGGAGAGCCATCAGCTCGACTATGAGGGCGAGATTGCCGTGGTCATCGGCAAGGCGGGGCGGCGGATTGCGGAGGCGGACGCGCTGTCCCACGTGGCGGCGCTGACCCTGTGCAACGAGGGAACCTTGCGCGACTGGGTGCGCCATGCGCGTTTCAACGTCACGCAGGGCAAGAATTTCGATGCCTCCGGTTCCATGGGCCCCTGGCTGATGCCCCTCACCTCCCCCGCCCAGATCGAGGACATCCGCCTGCAGACGCGGGTGAACGGCGAGCTGCGGCAGAAGGACAGGACGGGGCGGATGCTGTTCCCGGTGCGCCGGCTCATCAGCTACATTTCCACCTTCACCACGCTGGCGCCGGGCGATGTGATCGTGACCGGCACGCCGACGGGCGCAGGCGCGCGGGCCGAACCGCCGATGTGGCTGAAGCCCGGCGATGTGGTGGAGGTGAGCGCAGACGGGCTTGGCACGCTGCGCAACACCATCGCGGATGAAATGCCGGATGCGGCAAGGGAGGCGTGAGATGCTGAGCGCAACACAGATCGAGGAAGCCGCCGCCAAGCTGGACGAGGCCGAGCGCAGCCGCATCCAGACCGGCTTGCTGTCGCTCGCCCATCCGGGCATGACCATGGATGAAGCCTATGCCATTCAGGCCGCCTGGGTGCGGCGCAAGCTGGCGGCGGGGCGGCGCGTCATCGGCTGGAAGATCGGCCTCACCTCCAAGGCCATGCAATATGCGCTCAACATCAACATCCCCGATTCCGGCGTGCTGCTGGATGACATGCTGTTCGAGGATGGGGCGCAGATCCCGCCGGAGCGCTTCATCCAGCCGCGCATCGAGGCGGAAATCGCCTTCATCATGAAGGCACCGCTGAAGGGGCCGGGCGTCACCGTCTTCGATGTGCTCAACGCCACGGATTACATCACCCCGGCCATCGAGATCCTCGACACCCGCATCCTGCGGATGGACCCGCTGACAAAACAGACGCGCAATGTCTGCGACACCATCGCCGACAATGCGGCGAACGCGGGGATCGTCACCGGCGGGCGGGCGCTGCGGCCGGACCAGACCGACATGCGCTGGATGGGCGCCATCGTCAGCCGCAACGGCGAGGTGGAGGAAACCGGCCTTGGCGCGGGCGTGCTCAACCAGCCAGCGCGCGGCGTCGCCTGGCTCGCCAACCGGCTGGCGCAGTATGGCGAGGGCATCGAGGCCGGGCAGACCGTGCTGGCAGGCTCGTTCATCCGCCCCGTTGAGGCCCGCCCCGGCGACACGGTGAGCGCAGATTTCGGCCCGCATGGCAGCGTCAGCCTGCATTTTGCCAAGGGAGACGCCTGATGCCCGCGCCCGTCAACCCGTTCAAGAAGGCCCTCAGCGAAGGGCAGTTGCAGACCGGCCTGTGGCAGGCGATCGGCAGCGAGGCCGCGGTCGAGATCTGCGCCGGAACCGGCTATGACTGGCTGCTGCTGGATGCCGAACATGCACCCAATGACGTGCCCCGGCTCGCCGCGCAGCTGCGCGCCATGCGCGGTTCGCCCTCCCATGCGGTCATCCGCCCGCCCATGGGCGAGGCCTGGATGATCAAGCAGATGCTCGACATCGGCGCGCAGACCCTGCTGATCCCCATGGTGCAGGATGGCGATCAGGCCGCTGCCCTCGTGCAGGCTGTGCGCTATCCGCCGGTCGGCATCCGGGGTGTGGGGGCGGCGCTGGCGCGGGCCTCGGATTACAACCGGATCGAGGGCTATCTGGAAACCGCCAATGACGAGATCTGCCTGCTGGTACAGGCTGAGAGCGTGATGGCGCTCAAAAATCTCGAAGCCATCTGCGCGGTCGAAGGGGTGGACGGCGTCTTCATCGGCCCGTCGGATCTGGCCGCAGACATGGGGCTTCTCGGCCGCCCCGGCGCGCCGCAGGTGCAGGCGGCGGTGTCCGATGCCATCGCCCGCATCACCGCCTGCGGCAAGGCGGCCGGCGTGCTGAGCACCGGCCTTGCCCTTGCCCGCACCTACCGGCAGATGGGCGCCACCTTCATCGCCATCGGCCACGACGTCGGCCTTCTGGCCACCGGCGCCCGCCAGCTGCTTGAGCGGTTCAAGGAAGAGGCGGAGAGATAAGCCTCCCCAAACGCAAGGCGCCCCGCTTGTGGCGGGGCGCTCAGGCTGCTGACAAACATTCGGCCTCTCCATCGTCATCCTCGGCCTTGTGCCGAGGATCTAACCAAATCAATGGCTTGCAGATGGCCGGGACAAGCCCGGCCATGACGAAAGAGGAGAGCTCTTGTGCTGTCATCGACCTCGGCGCCCCGCTTGTGGCGGGGCGCTGCGTGGTGTTGCGGGCGATGCCCTGATCAGCCGCCGAAACCGAAGCCCTCGGGCATATCGGTCAAGGTGATGCCGAAAGGCTCAAGGCTCTTCACGATCCAGGTCTGGTTGTTGCCGATGCGGCGGTTGTATTCGGCCCAGGCGGAGACGAAGCTCTTGAAGGTTTCGTCGGTGCCATAGTTCAGCGCGATCACGGAAGGGGTCGAGAGCACCGGCAACGGAACCTTCACGGTGCCAACAGCCGGGGCCTTCTTCGAAATCACCAGGCCGTTCAGCATGGTGTTGACGAGGCCATCCGCCTTGCCGGTGGTGACCGCGATGATCGCTTCATCGCGCGTCTTGAAGCGCAGAATATTGGCATTGGGCAGATACTGCTGGGTAATCAGGTCCTGCGCCGATCCCATGTCCACCGCGAAGGTGTACTGGGGGTCGTTGAGATCCTGCCAGGTCTTGCCCGTCAGCTCGTCCTTGGCCGACACGATGATGAAGCTGTTGTAATAGGTCGGATCCGAGAAGGACACGGACATGGCGCGGACCGGCGTCGCGGTGACGGCGAAGGCCATGTCCACCTTGCCGCTCTGCACGTCAAGAATGGCGTTGGACCAGCTCGATTCCACCACTTCCAGCTTCACGTCCAGCGTCTTGGCAATGTCGCTGGCCATGTCGATGACGAAGCCCTGCCATTCACCGGTGCGCGGGTCCTTGTTGAAATAGGGCACCTCATTGAGGATGGCCGGAATGCGCAGGACACCGCGGGCGCGAATATCATCAATCGTACCGGCACTGGCTGCTGCGGTTCCCGCTGCCAGCGCCATGGCGGCGATGCCGCAGAGTTTTGCAAGAAAGTTCATGTTGTCGGGCCTCCGTTGTTCCCCTGGAATTGCTTTTGCCTGCTCCACATCTTCTAGTGGAACGGCAGCACTACTGGCCGGGTTTCAGCCTAGCCGGGGCGCGGAATTGAACAATGCTAAGGAAGAGGCCGCCCTTATCCTGTTTTTTATATGTGCAGCGCTGCCTGAGCCAGAGCCGCGCCATACATTCAGCGCCGTCCCGGACGAAGCGGAGCGGAGATCCGGGAACCACTCGCTTGCAGAGCGGAAAGGCTGAAGCGCAGCGCGGAGGCTTGCTCCGGGCGGGGAGCCTGCCGCCGCACTCAGGACAACGGCATCCCTCTGCAAATGAGTAGGCCCCGGCTCGCGCTGCGCTTGGCCGGGGTGACTCTGTGCCAGTTGCCCGGTTGTGGAGCTTGCCGCCAAAGCCAGAGCTGCGTCAGTGACCAAGGCGAAGCCAGCGACAGAAACACTGTCCTCACCACCCCCTCAGCGTCGTCCCGGACGAAGCGGAGCGGAGATCCGGGAACCACTCACTTCCAGAGCGGAAAGGCTGAAGCGCAGCGCGGAGGCTTGCTCCGGGCGGGGAGCCTGTCGCCGCACTCAGGACAACGGCACCCCTCTGCAAACGAGCAGGCCCCGGCTCGCGCTGCGCTTGGCCGGGGTGACTCTGTGCCGTTTACCGGGCACAGTGCCCAACGGAGAGGCTGAAGCGCAGCGCGGAGGGACGGCGCGGAGAGGTGGCGCGGGCGCCCTGAATGCCGGTCCGTCCTACGGCACCGGATAGTTGAGCTCGCTGCCGCGCGGCGCCTCCAGGATCGGGCCGACCAGTTCCTTGCGGCAGTCATCAAACAGCTGCTGCACGGCCTGATGTTTCTGCAGGAAACCGGCCGTGCCGAAATAGACCCGCACCTCCGGCAGGTTGGTGAGGCGCAGGCTGGTGATGCCCTGGTCCTCGGGCAGCAGGCACCATTCGGGGATGATCGAAAAGCCCAGCCCCTCCTCCACGCAGCGCTTGACGCTGGAACTGCCGGAGGCGGTGATCGTTGGCTGGACGGTTGCCCCGTCACGGCTGAGAAAATCCATCGTCAGATTGCGCAGGGTCTGGCCCGGCTCGAAGGTGATGAAGGGCTTGTCCCGCGCCCAGCGGGGAATGTCGCGCACCTCGGGCGGGACGCCCCAGGACTGCGGATAGACCAGACTGAGCCGATAGGTGCCAAGCTGCCGCTGCGGCACGACGGGATCGCCGAAGTAGCGTTCGGAGATGCAGATGTCGAGACTGCCGTTCTTCACCAACTCGGCAAGCACCGTATCGCGCTCGTAGACGGCGAATTCCATGTCGGGGAACTGGGCGCGGAAGCGGCTCAGCACCTTCGGGAACAGATAGAAGAAGATCGCCTGCGGCATGCCGACCCGCAGCGCGGTCCGCTGGTTCTCGATCAGCTTCGTCAGCCGCTCCAGCATGATGTCAAGTTCCGGATAAAGCAGATTGTAGAGCATCACCCCCCTTGGCGTGAGGATGATCCGCTTGGCGCCCTGCTCGGTCTCGATCAGCCGTCCGTTCAGCAGCTGCTCCAGCCGCCTCACATGATTGGCGGCGGACTGATAGCTCAGATTGAGCTCCCGCGCCGCGCCCGAAAACGAGCCGTGGCGGGCGACTTCGTAGAATGTCTGAATGAGTGTCAGGCTGATCTTGGCCATGCTGGTCTACCTCTCTCTCTCCGCCATAATGGCCGGAAATGAGTTAGCCGATACAAAATTCAGGAACAGGGAATGCTGTGTTCTTGTATCGACGCTGCCCCGTCTGCCGCCTCACACTTGGGCGCAAGTCAGAACAAGGGGACCAGACGGTGGACACGCCGCTCGCGCAGACTTCTCCCATCATCATCGCCGGGGCGGGCATTGCCGGCAGCGCGGCTGCCTATTTCCTCGCCCGGCAGGGCCTGAACGTCGAAGTTCTCGACGCGGCAATACCTGCGGCCGGGGCCTCGGGCGCGTCGGATGGTGCGGTCTCCGTCGCCAGCAAGCGGCCGGGCCCGCTGATGAGCGCGGCCCTTAAAGGCATCGCGCTCTACCGGTCACTGGCGCAGGAAGGGCTGCTGGCCGCCGAATTCCACGAGCGCTCCACCTTCATCGTGGCCTCCACGGCTGAGGAAGAAGCCGTGCTGGAGCGGCACGGGGCCGCCCTTGCCAGCGCCGGGATCAGGGTCACTGCCTTCTCCGGCCCCGCGATCGTCCGCCGGTTCCCCGCGCTTTCGCCCGCCGCCTGCCTTGTGCTGGAAGTGCATGGCGAGGGCCACGCCATCGGCTATCAGGTCGTCCACCGGCTGCTGAGCGCATCGCGGGCCACGGTTCACCGCAATTGCAAGGTGGAAGGCCTCCTGACCTGCGCCGATGGCAGCCGCATCATCGGCGTGCACACCAGCAAGGGCGCCTTGGATGCCGGCGCGCTGCTGATCGCCACCGGCAACGGCACCTCCGCCCTGCTCGGCCTTTCCGGCGTGCTGACCCCGCGCAAGGGCCAGCTTCTGGTCACCGAGCGCGACCGGGCCTTGAGTGCGGGCATGCCGGGCTCGATCATGTCGGGCCGCTATCTCCTGTCGAAAGGCAGCCAGAAGGCGGCAGGCGCCAGGGACCAGCGCGGCTTCGGCCTTGTCATCGACCCGCTGCGGACAGGACAGTTTCTCATCGGCGGCACGCGTGAGGACCACGGCGACACCCGCCAGACGGACCTTGAGGCCGTCAGCACCATGCTGCGGCAGGCCGCGGATCTGGTGCCGGGCCTTGCGCGCCTGCGGCTGCTGCGCAGCTTCGCCGGAGCGCGCACCGCCGTTGCCGATGCCCTTCCACTTGCCGGGCGCCTGCCCGGCTGCACCAATGGTTACATTCTCACCGGCTTTGAGGGCGACGGCATCTGCCTTGGCCCGGTGGTGGCCAAGGCCATGGCAGCGCTCATCTGCGGCCGGGAGCCGGAGCTGGATCTGGCGCCTTTCGCACCGGACCGCTTCGCCAGCCTGAGGTTTGCCGCATGACTGGCCCGAGCTTTTTCTGGTGCGGCGAGACCATCCCCTTCCGGCCGGGCGAAACCATTGCAGCGGCGCTGACAGCCGCCCGCATTCTGCACCTCGGCACAGACGCAAATGGCCAGCCCGCCCGCTATTTCTGCGGCATCGGTGCCTGTCAGGCCTGTGCCGTGCTGGTTGATGGCACCATCCGCGAGGCCTGCCTCACCCCCGCCCGCAGCGGCAGCGAGGTGCGGCCGGTGACGCCGGCCAGCGCAGGAGGCAATGATGCACGCTGACGGCCAGTCCTTTCACGATGTCATCGTCATCGGCAGCGGCCCGGCGGGAATGGCCTGCGCCCTCACCGCAGCGCGCGGCGGCGCCAGCGTGCTGCTGGCGGACCAGCGGCCCGGCCCCGGCGGCGCCATCTTCCGCACCGCCATTCCCGGCGTGCCGCCGGTGTCCCTCGCCAGAGCGCAGAAACGCCTGCGGGACCGGCTGTTTGCAGGCCTTGAAAACACACCCGCGATCCAGCGCCTGCCGGAACACCTCTATCTTGGTCTCGATGCGGACGGCCTCGTCATGCTGGAGGACCGGAAGGCCGGTCAGGTGAAGACCTTCCGCTGCCGCATCCTGTGCCTTGCCACCGGGGCCGTGGAGCGCGTGCTGCCGCGCCCCGGCTGGACGCTGCCCGGCGTGGTGACGGCCGGCGGGCTGCAGGTGATGATGAAGGAAACGGGCAGAGCCCCGGCTGGCCGCACCGTTCTGGCCGGATCCGGCCCCCTGCTGCTGGCCGTGGCCGCCCAGCTCGTCCGCCTCGGCAGCCCGCCGCTGGCCGTCATCGAGGCGGGTGATCCCTTGCGGCAACTCCGTGCGGGTCTCGGCCTGCTGCGCTGGCCCGGCCTCTGTCTGGAGGCCGGGGGCTATGTGGCCTCCCTTCTCACCGCCCGCGTGCCCTGGCACCGGGGGGCAAGCCTGACCGGCATCGAAGCGGCGGCAGACGGCCTTGCGGCGCAGTGGCAGGACCGGCAAGGCCGGGTTCATACGCTGGCCGCAGACCGCGTCGCGCTGCATGACGGCCTTGCCGAAAACAGCTTCGGCCTTGCTCCTTCAGGCAGTTCGCAAAATGCGCCCGGCCATCCGCTGGTGCTGCATGCCGGGGATTGCCGTCAAGCGTTCGGCGCCCCGGCTGCGGCGCGCGGCGGAGAGGCCGCCGGGCAGATCTGCCTTGACGTGCTCGCGGGCCGGACAGAACCGGCGGAGCGCCTGCAATCCCGTCTCACCGCCGCCACCCGCCGCGATGCAGCCGCTCAGGACCTCATCGCCAGCGCCTTCGCAGCGCAAGACGGACAGGAGCATTTCAACCGCCTGCCCGATGACACCATGCTCTGCCGCTGCGAAGGCAGGACAATGGGCGATCTGCGCAAGCTTTTCATCGCCGCCCCCGGCCTCTCCGGCCGTGAGCTGAAGCTGAACGGGCGCTTTGCCATGGGCGCCTGCCAGGGCCGGTTCTGCGCCGCCAACACCGCCGCCGCCGTGGCCGAACTGACCGGCAGCAGCCTGCCCGTTTCCACGATCACCGGCCACCGCTGGCCTGTCCGCCCCGTTCCCATTTCCAGCCTGATCCGGCCTGAGCCCGGCAAGGCTGACCACGCTGAAGAGGCTACACAATGACACTGCCGGTCCAGACCGCCCCAACCCTCTCCCCAACTCTCTCCCCAACCCTCTCTCCTGCCAGCGCTGCTGCCATCGAGGTGCGCAATCCCTTTGATGGGGCGCTTGCCGGAGAAGTGCCGGTCAGCACCGGGGCGGAGGTTCTTGCCGCCCTCGCCCGCGCCCGCAAGGCACAGGCAGACTTCCGGCACTCCACCCCGGCGCTGCGCCGCAAGCTGCTGGAGGCCCTGGCCGCGCAGATTGCCGCCCATGCGGAAGACCTGGCCCGGACCATATGCAACGAGATGGGCAAGACGATCACGGAAGCCCGCAATGAAGTGCGCCGCGCCCAGAACACCCTGCGGCTCTCGGGCGATGCAGCCACCTTCCTCGATGGTGAGGCGCTGCATTGCGCCATCGTCGAGGGCGGCGCCGACCGGCTGGCCACCGTCACCTATCAGCCGGTGGGCGTTGTCGGAGCCATCACACCCTTCAACTATCCGCTCAACCTCTTGTGCCACAAGCTGGGGCCGGCCATTGCCGCGGGCAATGCGGTGATCGCCAAGCCCTCGCCGAAAGCCCCGCTGGCCGCTGCCATGCTCTGTGATCTCGCCGCAAAGGCGGGCTGGCCGGACGGGCTGTTCCAGGTGGTGCATGGCGGGGCCGCAACGGCGCTGTCGCTGGCCCGCGCGCCCATCGACCTTCTGTCCTTCACCGGCGGCCCGGCTGCCGGGCTTGCGCTGAAGGCGGCCAGCGGGCTGGTGCGCTGCCTGATGGAACTGGGCGGCAATGACCCCTTGTTCGTGCTGCCGGATGCGGATCTCGACCGGGCCGTGGCGACGGCCATCGGCCACCGCTTTGAAATCGCCGGTCAGAGCTGCGCTGCGGTGAAGAAGCTCTACCTGCATGAGGACATCGAAGAGGAGTTCACCGCCCGGCTGCTGGCCGAAATCGCACGCATACGCACAGGCGATCCCCGGCTGGCGGAGACGGTGATGGGCCCGGTCATCGACGAGGCGGCCGCGGCTCTGGTGGAGAGCCGGATCAGCCAGACCCTTGCGGACGGCGCAAAGCTTCTGGCCGGAGGCACCCGCGAGGGCACGCTCGTGGCCCCAACGGTCCTGCGCAATGTGGCTGCCGATGCCCCGGTCATTGCCGAGGAAACCTTCGGGCCGGTCATCGCCATCCGCAGCTTCCGCGATCCGGCGGCCGCCATCTGCGAGGTGAATGCGGGCGACTATGGCCTGCAGGCCGGGGTCTTCACCAATGATCATGCGCTGGTGAAGCTGTTCTCCCGCGAGCTGGCGGTGGGCGGTGTCATGATCAACGAGGGGCCGGACTTCCGCGCCGAACATGTGCCCTTCGGCGGCATCAAGCGCAGCGGGCTGGGCCGCGAGGGGGTGCGCATCACCTTGCGGGAGATGTCCGAAACCAAGGTGGTCATCGACTGACTCCGCCCACGCAGGGCATGAGCAATTTCAAGGCATGACGCGCCGGCATCGCAAGAGCTGGCAGGAGGAGCAGGAGCAATGCGGATCTCGATCTTCGGAGCATCCGGCCGTGTCGGCACACAGCTGGTGGAACTGGTGCTTGCCAGTCCGGGGCTGGAGCTGGTGGCCGCGCTTGTCTCGCCCACCTCACGCCATGTGGGCCAGCCGGTGGCGGGCGGCGCATTGGAATACCGGCCCGCAGAGGCGGCCATGAACACCCGCTGCGATGTGATCATCGACTTCTCGGCCCCTGCCGCCTCGCTCTGGCTGCAGGAGCAGATCGGCAGCAGCCCGCTGCCCTGCGTCATCGGCACGACGGGCTTTTCCAAGGCGCAGGAGGACCAGCTGACCGGCTGGTCCGCCCACCGGCCGATGGTGATCAGCGCCAATTTCGCCCTTGGCTTTGAGGCTTTCCGCCAATGCGCGGCACGCTTTGCCAGCACCATGCCGGGCGCCGAGGCCACGGTGCGGGAGGTCTATCACGCCCGCAAGAAGGCCGAACCGTCCGGCACCTCCCGCTGGCTGGCGGAAACCGTGCGAAAGGCGCGGAGCAAGGCCATGGGCTTTGCAGCGAGCGAACCGGACATCACCGTCAACCGCGAGGGCGATGTCACCGGCATCAACGAGGTGCGTTTTGACCTGGGGTCCGCCGGGCTGACGCTCACCTATCAGGTTCACACACTGGCAGCCTACGCCGAAGGCGCAATGGCTGCCGCCAGCTGGCTCCGCACGGCCAGACCAGACTGCGGGCGTTACACGCTCGCCGACACCCAGACCACATGACGTCCACGGGAGAGCCCCATGACACAGCTTTCTGACCGTTTCCGCGGTGTCTTCACCGCCCTCGTCACCCCGTTCCGCAACGGCGGCATCGACCATGATGCCTATGCCGCGCTGGTGGAACGCCAGCTTGCAGCCGGTGTCACGGGCCTTGTGCCCGTGGGCACCACCGGTGAAGCGGCAACCCTGTCCGATGCGGAAGCCGAAGACCTGATCCGCCGGACGGTGGAACTGGCCCGGGGCCGCGCCTTCATCCTTGCGGGCGCAGGCGCCAATGACACGGCAAAGGCCGTGGAAAAGGTGCGCCGGGCGGAAGCTGCCGGGGCCGATGGCGTGCTCGTCGTCACCCCCTATTACAACAAGCCGGGACAGGCCGGGCTCACCGCCCATTACAGCGCTGTGGCGAAGGCAACCTCCCTGCCGGTGGTGCTCTATTCGGTGCCCGGGCGCTGCGGCGTCGAGATTGCGCCGGAAACCTGCGCCGGGCTGATGGACATGCACGCCAACATCGTCGCCATCAAGGAAGCGGGCGGGTCACCGTCACGCGTCACGGAGCTGCGGCAGGCCTGCGGCAGCCGCCTCATCATTCATTCGGGCGACGATGGCCTGACGCTGCCGTTCCTGTCGCTGGGCGCCTGCGGTGTCACCAGCGTCGTCTCCAACATCGCCCCGCGCGAGATGGTGGAACTGGTGAAGGCGTGGGAACAGGGCGACACGGCCCGTGCGCTGGCGGTGCATGAACTGGTCGCGGAGCTTGCCGGCAGCATGTTCATCGAGTCCAATCCCGGTCCGGTGAAGGCGGCTCTCGCCCTCGCCAATCTCGCCGGACCCGAGATGCGCCTGCCGATGGTGCCCGTCTCCGACCGGAGCCGCCAGACCATTGCCGCCGTTCTGAGCCGTTTCGGCTCGGCATCCGGCAGCTTTTCCGGCAGCGCCTGCTGACCCGGCAGAGCCCCTGCCATGCCCGGCGGCGGAAAGACCGGCCGGCGGCCAAGAAACACAAGAACCAGAGGGACCAGAATGACTGACACATCACATGCGCCGGCCCCCGGCAGAACAGGAGGCGGATCGTGACCTACACCTGGGATTTTCACTCCGCCTGGCAGTACAGGGATCTGTTCCTGTGGGGGCTCTGGATCAGCGTCCTCTACACGGCAGGCTCCATCCTGTTCGGGGTGCTGATCGGCTTTCTCACCTGCGCCATGCGCCTGTCCGGCTGGAAGGTGCTAGACCTCACCGCCCGCACCTATCAGGAAATCTTCCGCTGCACGCCGCTTCTGGTTCAGCTGCTGTGGTTCTATTACGCCTTCCCGCTGCTGGTGGGCGGAACCATCGACAACCGGGTGGCCGCCATGCTGACCCTGTCGCTCTATGTCGGGGCCTTTTATGCGGAGATCTTCCGGGGCGGCATCGTCTCGATCGACCGGGGCCAGCGCGAGGCAGCCGCCGCGATCGGCATGAGCCCCTGGCAGTCGATGCAGCGCATCATCCTGCCGCAGGCGCTGAAGCGGATGCTGCCGTCCTTCATCAACCAGTCCGTCATCCAGTTCAAGAACACCTCGCTGGTGTCGGTGATCTCGGTGGCCGACCTGGCCTATATGGCGGCCGTCGTCAACGGCCAGACCTACCGCCCGCTCGAATCCTACACGGTCATGGCCGTCCTCTACATCGCGGTGCTGCTGCCCGTGACGCAGATCGCCGACCGGGTGGAAAAGCGGCTGCGCGTGAGCGATTGAAGGAGAAGGGCATGACCAGCGAAATCAGCCGTGCCGCCGCAGGCCCGGTGATCGAAGCCACCGGGCTGCAGAAGAGCTATGGCAATCACCACGTCCTCAAGGGCCTCGACCTCAGCCTCAGCCGGGGCGAAGTGGTGGCCTTGATCGGCCCGTCGGGCTCGGGCAAATCCACCTTCATCCGCTGCCTCAACCGCATGGAGCATCCGACCGGCGGCGAGATCCGTTTCCGTCAGCAGCCGGTGGGCGACAGTTTCCGTGACAGTGCCGGCAAGATCGGCATCGGCACCTTGCGCCGCCATGTCGGCATGGTGTTCCAGCACTTCAACCTGTTTCCGCACATGACCGTGCTGCAGAACGTGACCGAAGGACCGGTCACCGTCTGCCGCAGGCCGCGCCGGGAAGCCGAAGAGCTGGCCATGGACCTGCTGGCGAAGGTCGGCCTTGCCGAAAAACACGCGGCCTACCCCAACCATCTTTCGGGCGGGCAGAAGCAGCGGGTGGCCATTGCCCGGGCGCTCGCGATGGAGCCGGAAGTTCTACTCCTCGACGAGGTGACCAGCGCCCTTGATCCGGAACTCGTCAGCGAGGTTCTGGCCGTCATCCGCTCGCTCGCCGAACAGGGCATGACCATGGCCATCGTCACCCACGAAATGGCCTTCGCCGCCGAAGTTGCCGGACGGGTGCTGTTTCTCGACCAGGGCGTCATTGCCGAAAGCGGCACGCCGGACAGCGTCATCCTCAACCCGGAAAATCCCCGTCTCCAGGCGTTTGTGGCCCGTTTCCGGCCCTGACAGAAAGGCAAGAAAGCCATGTCCGGCTTCAAGATCTCTATCGTGGGTGCAGGGCGGGTGGGCACGGCCCTTGCCGCTCTGCTGGCGCAGGATGCCGGCTTCCGGGTGCGGGTGCTTGACCGCTCCGAGGATGCGCTCGACGGCTTGCGCCACGCAACTGCGCCGCTGGAAACACGCCTCCTGTGCCATGGGGAGGAGCTGCACACGGTTCTGGCGGGCGAGGATCTCGTGGTGGCCGCCGTGCCGGACAGCGCCGTCGCCGCCGTGGCAGAGGCTGCCCGGCGCGCCCGCGTCCACTATCTCGACTTCATCGCCACGCCATCAGCGGCCCGCCAGCCGCTGGAGGATCTGGCGGCAACCCGCGCCGTACTGCCCGGCTGCGGCGTGTCGCCCGGCCTTGCCGGAACCCTCGCCTGCGCTTTACTGAAACGCTATGCGCCGGTGTCCGATCTCATCATCCGCGTCGGCGCTCTGCCCCGCTATCCCGCCAACCGGCTGGGCTATGGCCAGATCTGGCATGTGGACGGGCTGATCGACGAATACACCCGCCCCTGCACCGCCCTGCGCGAAGGCCGCAGCACCGAACTGTCACCGCTGGAGGATTACGAGCGCCTCAACATCGATGGCGTCGCCTTCGAGGCCTTCACCACGTCGGGCGGGCTGGGGGATCTGGATGCGGTGGCCCGGTTCTCCCCGCGCAGCGTCACCTTCAAGACCCTGCGCTATCCCGGCCATCTGGATTACATGCGCTTTCTGCTCGATGACCTTGGCCTGCGCCAGCGCCGCGACATGCTGAAATCGCTGCTCTGCAACGGGCTGCCGGTGGTGGAGGATGACGTGCTGCATGTGATGCTGACGGTGAAGGCGATGCGCGGCCGCCAGCCGGTGGAACGGACCCAGTGCCTGCGCTTCGGCCCCCCGCATGGCCCCCTGCTTGGCCCCGCAGGCTTCGGCACAGGTGGAGGCAATGGCGGAGGCAATGGTGGCGGCGCTGGCAGGGAAGCGGTCAACGCCCTCACCGCCACGGCCACCGCCTATGCCGCCACCCTGATCAGCGGCCTTTCCGGCGGCAAACTGGCCGCAACGGGCATGCTCGACCCTGCCTCGCTCGACGTGGACGCCATGCTCACCGGCCCCTACCTCGCCCCGCTGCTCAGCGGCAGCGCTGGGGCGCCGTATTAGCGATCCAGCGAGCCAAGAACGGTGCGGCAGCGGGTGAGGATGGCGGCTTGCACCTCGTCCATGAGGGGATGATCCCCTGCGGGCATGGCGCAAACGGCCTGCCTTGCCGCATCCAGCTGCTCCATCACCGTCCCGGCCAGCGACCGAACCCGCTCAACGGCGGCGCGCGGGGCAAGCCCGCAGCGTTCGGCCTCGCGCTGCCAGTGGCGGCCCTCGATGTGGCTGCCGCGCCGCTTGTCTGCCACGTCGAGGGCCAGGTTTTCCGTGATGCCGTCCCAGACCTTTGCGCAGAGCACATCATAAAGCGGCGCCAGCGCCACCGCGTCCGGACCGATCATGAGGGAGTAATTCTTCATGTGCGCATCGGTGTTGCAGGCAAGCACGTTGAAGACCATGGCATCCCACAGCCGCAACACATCCGCGCCGCCCCCGGCGGCGCGCAGCCGGTCCATCATCGCCGCAAAGCTACCCTTCGGCCCCGGCGCCTGACTGTGCTGATACTTGGCGGAGGGCGGCAGGCCGAGCGCCTGGCAGAAATCCTCCTGATGCAGCCGCCGCAGATGCTCCCCCTGCGCCAGACGGTCATACCGGCGGACCAGAAGATAGGTCCGCTCTCCCGCCCGGCCCGTGGTGACGTCGCTGGCGTCAAGACCGGCAAGGCGCGCCAGCGTCAGGCAGAAGGCTTCGTTCTGCACATTGCCCCAGAGGCGGGAACTGTCCGGCTTCAGGATGTGGCTTGAAGCGGTGCCATTGAGCGGAATGGCAAGGCGCCCATCCTCCAGCACGCGCACGGACAGCTTGGTCTGCACCCCGGCCAGCGACATGGACACACCGTCCTCACCGGCCAGAAACGGCTTGCGGGGCAGCTCCGAGATGATGCGCTCCAGATCCGCTTCGGAGCCGGTTTCCCGCACCTCGCAGGTGGTCAGGCCCCGCCCGGCGAAGGAGAAGGCACCGGAGGTGTCGCGCCCCGCGCGCTCCAGCAGCGCCAGCACATCCGTGTGCGGCACATCCAGAATGCGGGCCATCATCCGCACCGCGTCGGCATCTTCCGGCAGCAGATTCAGAAGCCACGGCCCCAGAACCGGCCAGCCGTAAGGCTCTGCCCGCAAGGGCATCGACACGGACAGCGGAAAGGCCCAGGGCTGCCCCAGCCAGTCCGGATCATAGCAGAAGACCGGCGCGCGCCCGTCCCGCTCCGTGATGCTGCCTGCCAGATGGCGCTCGTAAAAAAGCTGCAAGGCTCAGTTCCTTACAAAGGCGGAAGCGGACTGGGAGAGGTTTGCAGCGGGCCCGCCAGCAGCGCGCCGATGCGCAGGCCGAGCGCTTCGGCGGCGGCGAGTGCTGGGCCGAGATGGCTGGTGCCCTTGCCCCGTTCCAGCTCGCTGATGAAGCGGCGGTTGGTGCCGATCATGCCCGCAAGATCCGCCTGCGTATACGCCAGCGCCTTGCGCCGCGCCCGGATAGCCGCGCCAAATTCCCGTGCCAGCCGCTCTTCCGCCGGAGACAATGCCATCTGAACCTCGCCGCTCTGCTACACATCTGTAGCATCATGAGCTGAGCACCACAAGATGATACCTTTCTGTAGCATTGAGACTGAACACGTAGAAAAGATACAGAAAGGTATCTTTCTTCTACTCTTCGCCTCCAAGGATACCGCTCTGTAGCATCATCCGCGCCAGCGGCCGATTTGACAGCGGCGGGCAAAATTGGCAGCACTGTCGCCAGAGACGGGGAAAGCTTTCATGGCGAAACGTGGCGAAGGGCAGACGAGGCTGGATGATGCGGCAAGGGCCGGCTGGCTCTATTACGTCGCGGGCCGCACCCAGGACGAAATCGCCGCCGCCATGGGCATCTCGCGCCAGAGCGCGCAGCGGCTGGTGTCGCTGTCGGTGGCCGAACGGCTGATCAAGGTGCGCCTCGACCACCCCATCGCCGCCTGCCTGGAACTGGCCGAAGCGGTGAAGGCGCGCTGGGGCCTCAAGGATGTGGAGATCGTGCCCACCGATCCGGCCGCAGAATCGGCCACGGTCGGCGTTGCCGAAGCCGGTGCCGCCCAGCTGGAGCGCTGGCTGAAGCAGAGCGACCCGCTCGTCATTGCCATGGGCACGGGGCGGACCCTGCGGGCCGTGATCGATCAGCTGCCGCCGCTGGACTGCCCGCAGCACAAGATCGTCTCGCTCACCGGCAACATCAGCCCGGACGGCTCGGCCGCCTATTTCAACGTCATCTTCTCCATGGCCGATGCGGTGAAGGCACCGCATTTCCCCATGCCGCTGCCGGTGATCGTTTCCTCTCCGGCAGAACGCAAGCTGCTGCACAGCCAGCCCCTCGTCGCCCCGACCATCGCCCTCGGGCACTGCAGCGATGTCACCTTCGTCGGCATCGGCGAAATGAACATGAGCGCACCGCTGCTGGTGGACGGTTTCCTGAAACCGCAGGAGATGGAAGACATCCTGCGCGCGGGCGCTGCGGGCGAGATCTGCGGCTGGATCTTCGGCGCGGATGGCAAGCTGCTGGATCACCCGGTCAACGAACGGGTCGCCAGCCTCGAAATCCCCTCGCGCCAGACCTCCACCGTCACCGGCATCGCCCGCGGCAAGCGCAAGCATGCGGCGATCCTCGCCGCCGTGCGGGGCGGGCATATCAACAGCCTCATCACCGATGAAGAGGCCGCCCGGCACCTTCTTTCCCGCACGTAAGATTTTTTTCCCAAGCCATATCAATTTCTTACCTGATCCTTGCGGCATCGCAGCATGGAATCCGGATTGACATTTTGCGCGCTCAAAGTGAGTAATTGCCCACGAGTAAGGCGAATGCTCATTTTCTTCTGGGAGGAAGACATGCACTTGAAGACGATTCTGCTGGGCGCGGGCTCGCTGCTGGCCCTTGCCGGCATGGCCTCGGCCGAAACCCTGACGATTGCGACGGTCAACAACGGCGACATGATCCGCATGCAGGGCCTCACCTCCGAATTCACGGCGCAGAATCCGGACATTCAGGTCCAGTGGGTGACGCTGGAGGAGAATGTCCTGCGCGAGCGTGTCACCACCGACATCGCCACCCGGGGCGGCCAGTATGACATCATGACCATCGGCACCTATGAGGTGCCGATCTGGACGAAGCAGGGCTGGCTGCTGCCGCTGGAGAACCTTGGCGCGGACTATGACGTGGACGATCTCTTGCCGGCCATCCGCTCGGGCCTGACCGGCGAGGACGGCAAACTCTATGCCGCACCCTTCTATGGCGAGAGCTCTTTCGTCATGTACCGCAAGGACCTGATGGAAAAGGCCGGGCTGACCATGCCGGACGCCCCCACCTGGGACTTCATCGCCGATGCGGCGCGCAAGATGACCGACCGGGCCAATGGCATCAACGGCATCTGCCTGCGCGGCAAGGCGGGCTGGGGCGAGAACATGGCCTTCCTGACGGCCACGTCCAACGCCTTCGGTGCCCGCTGGTTTGACGAGAACTGGCAGCCGCAGTTCGATCAGCCGGAATGGAAGAACACCCTCGACTTCTATGTGAAGCTGATGAATGACGCCGGTCCGCAGGGCGCCTCCTCCAACGGCTTCAACGAGAACCTGGCGCTGTTCCAGCAGGGCAAATGCGGCATGTGGATCGACGCCACCGTCGCCGCCTCCTTCGTGACGAACCCGCAGGACTCCACCGTTGCCGAACAGGTGGGCTTTGCCCTGGCGCCCGACACGGGCCTCGGCAAGCGCGGCAACTGGCTCTGGGCGTGGAACCTCGCCATCCCGGCCGGCACGCAGAAGGCGGAAGCGGCGGAAAAGTTCATCGCCTGGGCAACCGGCAAGGCCTATCTGGAGCTTGTCGCTTCGAAGGAAGGCTGGGCCAACGTTCCCCCCGGCACCCGCACCTCGCTTTATGAAAATGCCGGGTACCAGGCCGCAGCGCCCTTTGCGAAGATGACGCTGGACTCCATCAACGCCGCCGACCCGAAGAACCCCACCGTCAAGCCGGTGCCTTATGTGGGCGTGCAGTTCGTGGCCATTCCCGAGTTCCAGAGCCTCGGCACCTCGGTCGGCCAGCTCTTCTCGGCAGCACTCGCCGGCCAGATGTCCGTCGATGACGCGCTCGCCCAGGCCCAGACCATGACCGTCCGCGAAATGACCCGCGGCGGCTACATCAAGTAAGCGGCGGGCGGAGGGGTTTCTGCCACGTGACCGCAGTGAGGCCTCAGGTTTACGGCACGGCCTTTCAGTCCCCCTCCCCCTTGAGGCCACCGGATTCACACATCAGGTCCGGACACCGCCCGCAACGATGCATCTGCTTTCCGGCAGAACCTCTCCGCCCCCCTCCCCCTCGTGGGGAGGGGGGCTGAAAGACCGTACCTGAGTGACCAGACTTCAGGCTTTCCCCAAGCTGTCTCCGGCTTCAAACACGATGTGTGCATACGGTAGCCCCCTCAAAGGGGAGAGGGGGCGCTGCGGCGAAAGGAGGGAGCTTACGTCCTCCTTGCAGACGTCAAGAAACACTGGCGGCAGAGCTTAACAAGACAGGCTCAGTCCCCATCGTCCACTCCCTCCGTCCGGGCCTCTCATGAGGGGTCCGGGCGGGCTCCCCGGGTCCTTGCGGCCTCTGGCGCAGCGCTCATCAGGGCAAGATTTCATCATGGCTACTCAGAACACACGCACACTGGCACGTCTGATGATGGCACCCTCCGTCGGGCTGCTACTGATCTGGATGATCGTGCCGCTCACGATGACGCTGTGGTTCTCGTTCCAGAACTACAATCTGCTGAACCCGGCCAATGTCAGCTTCGCCGGGCTGTTCAACTACCGCTATTTCTACACGGATGCGGCCTTCTTCCAGTCGGTCTGGAACACGCTGCTGATCGTCGGCGGCGCGCTGCTCATCACCATCGTGGGCGGCCTGCTGCTGGCACTACTGCTGGATCAGCCCATGTTCGGACAGGGCATTGTCCGCATTCTGGTGATCTCGCCCTTCTTCGTCATGCCGCCGGTGGCCGCGCTGGTGTGGAAGAACATGATCATGCATCCGGGCTACGGCGTGCTGGCGGATATCAACCGGGCGCTGGGGCTCAATCCGGTGGACTGGTTTGCACAATATCCGCTGCTGTCGATCATCATCATCGTCGCCTGGCAGTGGCTGCCCTTTGCAACGCTGATCCTGCTCACCGCGCTGCAGTCGCTGGATGTGGAGCAGAAGGAAGCGGCGGAGATGGACGGGGCGAATGCCTTCAACCAGTTCATCTATCTGACGCTGCCGCATCTGGCCCGCGCCATCACCGTGGTGATCCTGATCGAGACGATCTTCCTGCTCGGTGTCTATGCCGAGATCCTCGTCACCACCAATGGCGGGCCCGGCTATGCCTCGACCAACCTTGCCTTCCTGATCTACCGCACGGCGCTGCTTGGCTATGACGTGGGCGGCGCATCAGCAGGAGGCATCACCGCCGTCATCCTCGCCAATATCGTCGCCATCTTCCTGATGCGCGCCGCCGGCAAGAACCTGGACCGGTAAGGAGACACGCACATGGCCCGCACCACCAGCACCCGCCGCAAGATCACGGTCACGCTCATCGCCTGGACGGTGGCACTCGTGATCTTCTTCCCCATCCTCTACACGCTGATCACCAGCCTGAAGACCGAGACCGAGGCCATCCGCGGCTTCAGCCTGATCCCCAGCTTCACGCTGGAGAACTATGTCACGGTGCAGACCCAGCGCGACTACATCAAGCCCTTCCTCAATTCGGTGGTGCTGGCCGTGGGCTCCACGGTGCTGGCGCTTCTCGTCGGCATTCCCGCCGCATGGGCCATGGCGTTTTCGCCGACGAAGCGCACCAAGGACATCCTGATGTGGATGCTCTCCACCAAGATGATGCCGGCCGTCGCCGTGCTGGTGCCGATCTACCTGATATTCCGCGACTTCGGCCTGCTCGACACGCGCACCGGCCTCACCGTGATGCTGACGCTGATCAACCTGCCGATCGTCATCTGGATGCTCTACACCTATTTCCGCGAGATCCCGGGCGAAATCCTGGAGGCGGCGCGCATGGACGGGGCCTCGCTCTTCAACGAGATCGTGCATGTGCTCACGCCCATGGCCCTGCCGGGCATCGCCTCGACGCTGCTGCTCAACATCATCCTGGCCTGGAACGAAGCCTTCTGGACGATCCGGCTGACCACGGCCAATGCGGCGCCGCTCACGGCCTTCATCGCCTCCTTCTCCAGTCCGCAGGGCCTGTTCTGGGCAAAGCTTTCCGCCGCCTCGACCATGGCCATCGCGCCGATCGTGATCCTCGGCTGGTTCAGCCAGAAGCAGCTCGTGCGCGGTCTCACCTTTGGCGCCGTCAAGTAAGGAACCCCGCTGATGGGCAGCATCAAACTCGAACAGCTTTCCAAGTCCTTCGGCGAACATGCCGTCATTCCGGGGATCGACCTTGAGATCAACGATGGCGAGTTCGTGGTCTTCGTCGGCCCCTCCGGCTGCGGCAAGTCCACGCTGCTGCGGCTGATCGCAGGGCTCGAGGATGCCTCCGGCGGGCGCATCCTCATCGACGGCAAGGACCAGACCCGCACCCCGCCCGCGCAGCGCGGCCTGGCGATGGTGTTCCAGTCCTACGCGCTCTATCCGCACATGAGCGTGCGCTCCAACATCGGCTTTCCGCTGAAAATGGCGAAAGCCGATCCGGCGGAAATCAAGCGCAAGGTGGAGGAAGCCGCGCGCATCCTCAACCTCACCGATTATCTGGAGCGCCGTCCCGGTCAGCTCTCCGGCGGCCAGCGCCAGCGCGTCGCCATTGGCCGCGCCATCGTGCGCAATCCGCGCTGCTTCCTGTTTGACGAGCCGCTGTCGAACCTCGATGCGGCGCTGCGCGTTGCCATGCGGCTGGAAATCACCGAGCTGCACCAGAAGCTGAAGGCCACCTCGATCTATGTCACCCACGACCAGGTGGAGGCCATGACCATGGCCGACAAGATCGTGGTGCTGAACAAGGGCCGCATCGAACAGGTGGGCTCGCCGCTGGAGCTGTACCGCACCCCCGCCAATCTCTTCGTCGCCGGCTTCATCGGCTCGCCGAAGATGAACCTGATCAGCGGCCCCACCGCCGCTGAGCATGGGGCACACACCATCGGCATCCGGCCCGAGCATGTCACCCTCTCGCTCGACAGCGGGCTGTGGCAGGGCAAGGTCACCGTGGCCGAGCATCTGGGCTCCGACACCTTCCTGCATGTGGAGGTGGAGGGCGCGGGCACCATCACCACCCGCACCGGCGGCGAGTTCCCCGTCCGCCATGGCGACACCGTCTACGTGACGCCGGATCTCACCCGCCTGCACAGGTTCAATGACAAGGGACAGGCCCAATGAGCGGCAGACTGGAGGGCAAGTCCGCCCTGATCACCGGATCGGCGCGGGGCATCGGCCGGGCCTTTGCCGAGGCCTATGTGCGCGAGGGCGCAACCGTCGCCATTGCCGACATCGACTTTCTCCGCGCCACCGAAACCGCAGCGGAAATCGGCAGCGCCGCCTATGCGGTGAAGCTGGATGTCACCGATCAGGCCTCGATCGATGCCGCCGTGCGCAAGGTCGAGGAGCGGCAGGGCGGGCTGGATATCCTCATCAACAACGCTGCCCTGTTCGATCTGGCCCCCATCACGGAGATCACGCGGGAAAGCTATGACCGGCTTTTCGCAATCAACGTGGCCGGCACGCTGTTCATGCTGCAGGCCGCCGCGAAGTCGATGATTGCGCGCGGCAAGGGCGGCAGGATCATCAACATGGCCAGCCAGGCCGGACGGCGCGGCGAGCCGCTGGTCGCCGTCTATTGCGCCACCAAGGCCGCGATCATCTCGCTGACGCAATCGGCCGGGCTCGACCTCATCAAGCACGGCATCAACGTCAATGCCATCGCCCCCGGTGTCGTCGATGGCGAGCACTGGGACGGGGTGGATGCCCTGTTTGCGAAATACGAGAACCGGCCGCTTGGCGAGAAGAAGAAGCTGGTGGGCGAGGCCGTGCCCTTCGGCCGCATGGGCCGGGCGGAAGACCTGACCGGCATGGCGGTGTTCCTCGCCTCGCCCGAGGCCGCCTACATCCTCGCCCAGACCTACAATGTGGACGGCGGCAACTGGATGAGCTGAGGGCCGCATGGCCCTCCCGCCCCTCCCCCGCCAGTCAAGGACTGCACTCATGACGACGAAGCTCTCGCTCGCAACGCTCGCCAGCCTCAAGGGCCGGGCCGCCCTGCCCGCCTACCGCCGCAAAGACCTCACGCCCGGCATCCTGCATTTCGGCACCGGCAACTTTCACCGCGCCCATATGGCGGTTTATCTGCACGAGCTGTTCAACACGGGCCGGGATCTGGGCCGGGATCTCGGCTGGGGCATCATCGGCGCCGGGGTCATGCCCTCCGACCGGCGCATGCACGAGGTGCTGAAGGGGCAGGATTTCCTCACCACCGTGGTCGAGCAGGATGCGGACCGCTCCGGCGCCACCGTCACCGGACCGATGCTGGACATGATCACCGCGCCGGATTTTGCCCGCATCATGGACACACTCGCCTCCCCGCAGATCCGCATCGTCTCCATGACGATCACCGAAGGGGGCTATTTCATCGACCCGGCCACGGGGACGTTCGATGCCGCCCATCCGGCCATCATCGCCGACGCAAAGGACCCGGAGCATCCGCAGACCGTGTTCGGGCTGATCATCGCCGGGTTGAAGGCGCGGCGGGCGGCGGGCATTCCCCCTTTCACCGTCATGTGCTGCGACAACATCCCCGGCAATGGCGAGGTGACGGAGGCCACCGTCTGCGGGCTGGCGCGCCTCTCCGATCCGGCTTTTGCGGACTGGATCCACGCCAATGTCGCCTTCCCCAATTCCATGGTGGACCGCATCACCCCGGCCACGGGCGAGCGGGAAATCCGCATGACGGCGGAGGCCTACGGTATCGAAGACGGCTGGCCGGTGTTCTGCGAGGGCTTCAAGCAATGGGTGCTGGAGGACAGGTTCCCGCTGGGCCGCCCGGCGCTGGAGCGGGCGGGCGTCACCTTCGTGCCCGATGTGGCGCCTTACGAGCTGATGAAGCTCAGGATCCTCAACGGCGGCCACGCGGCGATTGCCTATCCGGCGGCGCTGATGGACATCCATTTCGTCCATGAGGCGATGGAAAACCCGCTGATCCGCAGCTTCCTTGCCAAGCTGGAGCATGAGGAAATCATCCCCGTGGTGCCGCCCGTGCCGGACACCCGCCTTGAGGATTATTTTGCGCTGATCGAGAGCCGCTTCTCGAACCCCAAGATCGGAGACACCATCCCGCGCCTCGCGCAGGACGGATCGAACCGGCAGCCGAAATTCATCCTGCCCTCGACGGCGGACCGTCTGGCACAAGGGCTTGATGTGCAGGGCCTTGCCCTCGTCTCTGCCCTGTGGTGCCGCTATTTCGAGGGCGTCAGCGACAGCGGTGCAGCCATCGCCTTCAACGACCCGGCCGCAGACCGGCTGCATGCCGCAGCCCTTGCCTCGCGTACCAATCCGGACGCCTTCACCGGCCTTGCCGATATCTTCGGGCCCGTAGGCGCGGACAGCCGCTTCCGCCAGCGCTTTGGCGAGGCGCTGGCCAGCTTGCGGGCGCATGGCACGGCAGATACGTTGCGGCGCTATCTGAATGGAACCCTTGCGAGCTGACTATCCATGACCACGCAGCAGATCCGGCTGGTGATTTTCGATTGCGACGGCGTGCTTGTCGACAGCGAGGCCATTGCGCTCGACGTGCTGATCGGGGCCCTTGCGGAAAAGGGCATCCGCCTTGATGCGGATGGCGCCGCCCGCCGGTTTCTGGGCCGCAGCCTTGGCTCGCTGAGCGAAACCGTCGCCGCCGAATTCGGGGTGGAGATCGATCCGCCGTTCCTCAACCGCATGCGCGAGGTTCTGTATGAGCGCTTCCGGCAGGAGCTTCAGCCCATCGCCGGGGTGGCGGCGCTGATCGGAGCCCTGCAGGACAGTGGCATTGCCTGCTGTGTCGCCTCGTCCAGCCAGCGCGAGCGCATCGAGTTCTCGCTCTCCCTCACCGGCCTCCTCGGCGGGCTGGCGCCGCATATCTTCAGCGCCACCATGGTTGAGAACGGCAAGCCCGCGCCGGATCTCTTCCTGTACGCAGCGGCGGCCATGGGCGTGGAGCCCGCTGCCTGTCTGGTCATCGAGGACAGCCCCGCCGGGATCATGGCCGCGCAGGCTGCGGGCATGGGCGTGATTGCCTTCACCGGCGGCGCGCACACCCGCCACCTCTCCTACACCGCCGCGCTGAAGGAGCTTGAGCCCGATGCACGGTTTGACGGCATGTGGGAATTGCTTCAGTTTGTGCTCCCAGCGAGGAGACCGGAAGACATAACGGATGCCTGACCACATCTTGGCCGTGGACGTTGGTACGGGGAGCGCGCGTGCCGGTGTGTTCGATCTTCGCGGCCAGCAACTCGCCCGCTGCGTTGTGCCGGTGTCGCTGTACACACCGCAGGCCCGGCACATGGAGCAGGACAGCGGGGAGATCTGGTCCGCCGTCTGCCGCGCGGTCCGCGCTGCCTTGAACGAAGCCGGTCTTGCGGGCGCAGATATTCTCGCCATCGGCTTTGACGCCACCTGCTCGCTGGTGGTGCGGGACACACAGGGCCGGCCGCTTTCCATCTCCACCACGGGCACGGCCACCCGCGACACCATTCTGTGGATGGACCACCGCGCCATCGCGGAAACGGACCAGTGCAACGCCATCGAAGATCCGCTGCTGGCCCGTTTCGGCGGCAGGCTTTCGGTGGAAATGCAGATCCCCAAGCTGCTCTGGCTGAAGCGGCACCTGCCGGAGATCTGGCGCCGGGCCGGTCTCATCTTCGATCTTGCCGATTACCTGACCTGGCGGGCCACAGGCGCCACCGCCCGCAGCCATTCGCCCATGGCCTCCAAATGGGGCTATACGCCGGAAGCGCCCGGCGCGCCGCCGCTTGGGTTTCTGGCAAAGGCGGGCCTTGAGGATCTGATGGCGCGCGCAGGCCTGCCGCCGCAGTCGCAGCCCATCCACCAGCCGGTGGGCCATCTCTCGGCGGAAGCAGCGCAAGCCCTCGGGCTCACCACCGCCTGCCTCGTGGCGCCGGGGCTGATCGATGCCTATGCGGGCGCCCTCGGCCTGTTTGCCGCCGGGGAGCGCGAGCCAGCGCCGCTTGCGCAGGAAGCGGCCTTCATCGCGGGCACATCCAGCTGCATCATCCGGCTGACGCAGGCGCCCGTTTCCGGCCCCGGCTGCTGGGGCGGCTTCGAAGGTGCGGCCATTCCGGGGCTGTATCTGCTGGAAGCGGGACAGTCCGCCTCCGGTGCCTTTCTCGACCATGTGCTGAAAACACATCCCGGCGGCGGCGAGCCCTCGCAGGCGCGGCACCGGGCCATTCTGGATGCCATCGGCGCGCGGCTGCAAAGCCAAGGCCGGGATTTCGGCCTGCCCATCACCGTGCTGCCGGATATCCACGGCACCCGCTCGCCCGTCTCCGATCCGCGCCTGACGGCCAGCCTCTCGGGACTGGATCTGGACGCCTCGGAAGAGGGCCTGCTGCGGCTTTACTGGCGCAGCTGCGTCGCACTGGCCTGCGGCATCAGCCATATTCTCGACCATCAACCCGCTGACGCAGGCAGGCCGGAGCGCCTTCTGCTCGGCGGCGGCTTTGCCGGGCACGCGCTGCTGGCCCAGCTCCATGCCGATGCCACGGGCGCAAGCGTGCATGTTCCGGCGAACTGCGATGCGGTGCTGCTCGGCACCGCCCTGCATGCCGCCGTCGCCGCCGGGGCCTTCCCGTCTGTCCATGAGGCAGGAGAGGTGATGCGCTTTGCCATGCGGATCTTCACCCCGCAGCCGGAAGCCGCCGCCGCGCTCCACCGCGACAAGGCCCTCCACACCACCATGATCCGCCACCGCGCAGAACTCACCGCGATCATGCTGCAGCAACCTGACGGAACCAGCGCAGCCTCTTCCAGCTTCACTCCCGCCGCGCGCTGAAGGCCGGGCGGGGGACGGGGCCGGTGATGGCGGGCCAGAAGGCGCAGGTGAAGCAGGCCCAGCCGAGGACCCAGGCGAGCGCGGCCCCTTTCACCGCCCCGTCAAACGCGATGCCCGCAGCCAGAACCCGCAGCAGCGCCGAGATCTGCACCAGCATCAGGGCGGCGGTCATCAGCGGTGTCATGAGCAGGCGCCTATCATGCCGCCGCATTGCCGGGCGCAGCATCACCGCCATCATCATGCCGCCCATGGCGCCCATCGTCAGGGCATGGCGGGCGGAAGCCGGATCACTCAGCTCCGGTTGCCAGATGGCCAGAGCCTGAAGCAGGAAGGCGGCCGGGAGCCAAGCATAGGCAATGTGCAGCCAGAAGAGCGCCGGATAGCGGAAGGTTCTGAAGGTCTTCCAGGACAGCAGGCGCACCAGCACGAGCCCCGCCGCGGCGAGCCACAGCCAGCCGGCCGCCACCAGCCAGCCGGACCATTCGAGCAGGCCGGCGGCAGCGATGACGGGCAGCAGGGGAACCGGTGCGAGCGGCCGGGGCGGGGCAGCGGCGGCGGATATCCGCGACAGCCAGACGCCCGTGAAGGCAGGCACCGCCCTGCCGCCCACATGGGCCAGCAGCAGGGTGAAGGGCAGCATCAGGACGGCGGCAGGCCCGTGCCCGAAGCCGGACAGGCCCGCACCTGCCGCAGCCGCGACCATCAGCCCCGCCGCAATCCAGCCTCGGCCCGCCACTCCGGCACGGGCCAGCGGCACCGCCACAGCCATGGCGACGAACAGAAAGTAAAGCGCATTGGCAAGGCCCGCGATCCGGCCGCCTGCGGGCAGAACGGCCATCAGCTCCAGGCCCGCCGCCCCCCGCGCCAGACACCACAGGAACACGGCACCCGCTGTCACGCGGAGCGGGGCCAGCTGCCCCTGTGTCCAGGCGGGCAGGGACGTCAGCAGATAGCCGCCGGCCGCTGCCCCTGCCATGCCCAGAAGAAGCTCGCGCGCATGCCAGATCCCGCGCTCCGGCAGCCATCCGGCCGGAAGCAGCCAGACCAGCGGCACGAGCGCCGCCCAGAGACCGGCCAGCAGAAACAGCGGCTGGCACGGCAGCAGGGGTGCAGAAGCGGGCGTGAGTTCGGGAGAAGGCGGCGCAACGTCACGGGACATGCGCCGGACTTTAGCGGCGCCCGCGCCTCCCGAGTTTGTGCCCGCACAAAGAAGCAGCGCCCCGGCCCTGTCAGGATCTGCCTGATCCTGCAAGACAATGTCCGGAGGCCCGCATGACCGTTCCGCAGTTCGAGACCATCCCCGCCATCGATGTCTGCGGCCTGCCCTGCGTCATCCGCCGTGCGCTTGTGTGCGAAACCTTCGACGCCCTGCAGCCCGGCGGCTTCTTCGATCTCGTCAACGACCGCGACCCCTCGCCCCTCAAGGCGCAGTTCGCCCAGCGGTCCGTCGCGGGCTTCACATGGGACACTCTGGAAAGCGGCCCGCAGATCTGGCGGGTGCGGATCGGCAGGCCATGACCTATCAGATCATTCCCCCTGTAACGGGAAAGCCCGTAACGGGCAAACCCATCTCTGCAAAGCCAATCCCAGCAAGGCCGCCCCGGCCGCAGGGCCTTCCCGCAGCAAATGGCACCCGCGTCATTCCGCAGGCGGTGACGGGCAAGTTCCGCACGCTGAAATGGCGGCTGCTGGTCTTGTGCCTTGCGGTCTATTACGTGCTGCCCTTCCTGCGCTGGGGGCGCGGGGCCGGCCAGCCGGATCAGGCCGTTCTGTTTGATCTCGCCAATCTGCGCTTCTACGTGTTCTTCATCGAAATCCGGGCGCAGGAGCTTTATTACCTCACCGGCCTTCTGGTGCTGGCAACCCTCGTTCTGGTGCTGATGAATGCGCTGGCCGGGCGGGTCTGGTGCGGCTTCTTCTGCCCGCAGACCATCTGGACGGATCTCTTCCTGCTGGTGGAACGCAAGTTCGAGGGTGACCGCCGCCAGCAGATGCAGGCGCTGAAGCAGCCGCTCACCCTTTCGAGGCTTTGGCGCAAGACGGCCAAGCACATGGTCTGGCTGGGCATTGCGGCGGCCACGGGCGGCGCCTTCGTGCTTTATTTCGCCGATGCCCCAACCCTGCTGCGCAGTCTTGCGGCAGGCGACGCACCGCTGCTCGCCTACAGCATGGTTCTGACGCTGACCTTCACCACCTATGCGCTGGCGGGCCTTGCGCGGGAAAAGGTCTGCACCTTCATGTGCCCCTGGCCCCGCCTGCAAGGGGCGATCTGGGATGCGCAGGCGCTGACGGTGAACTACCGCCCGCAGCGGGGCGAGCCGCGCATGTCGGCCAAGAAGGCCGTCACCGCCCGGGACATGGGCCTTCCGGCGGGCGATTGCGTCGATTGCAATGCCTGCGTCGCCGTCTGCCCCATGGGCATCGACATCCGCCAGGGGCCGAGCATTGCCTGCATCAACTGCGGCCTGTGCGTGGATGCCTGCGACAGCACCATGTTCCGCCTCGACCGGCTGCGCGGGCTGATCGATTACGAGAGCTGGACCAACATCGAGCGGGAAATGCAGGGCAAGGAGCGTTTGCCCGTGCGCCTGCTGCGGCCCAAGGTGCTGGCCATTGCGCTGGCCGCGCTGGCACTGGCCGCCGGCATGGCCATCCACCTGTCAGAGCGCGCCACGCTGGCCCTTGCCGTCATCCACGAGCGCACCCCCGCCGCCGTGCAGCTCAGCGATGGCCAGATCCGCAATGCCTATGAGCTGCGCATCACCAACACCACGGGCGAACCGGCACTCATCCGCCTGTCAGCCACGGGCACTGCCCCGCTCACCCTCGCCTCCCCCGGACTTGAGCCGGATGAGGACGGCAGCCTCGCCGTCGACCTTGCCGCCGATGGCAGCCGCAAGCTGCGGGTGACGCTGACCGCAGGGCCAGGGCTTGCCGGAGACATCCGCTTCACCCTGCAGAACCTGACGAGCGGCGAGGAAGCGGCAACGCAGAGCCGGTTCTTCCTGCCGTGAGAAGGGTTTGCAACGCACAGCCAGTCAGGCTCCAGTTCCTCTCCCCCTTGAGGGTTACCACACATCAGGTCCGGACATCGCCCGCAGTGATGCATCTGATCTGTGGCAAGTCCTCTCCGCCCCCCTCCCCCTCGTGGGGAGGGGTAAGGGGTGGGGGGCTCTGAGCCGAAAACTATATGAAAGACAGTTAGATACCTGAAAAGGCCTAACGAGGAGCAGCTGTCTGAAATCATTGGACACCCTGCCAGCCGGAAAGGCTTTCCCCCCACCCCTAACCCCTCCCCACGAGGGGGAGGGGGGCGGAAAAGCTGTGCCAGAGTAACCAGACTGCTGGCTTTCCCCAAACCGTCTCTGGCTTCAAACACGATGTGTGCATGCAGCAGCCCCTCAAGGGGGAGGGGGACAGATAGGCTGTGCCGGGTCAACACCAACTGCCGCCGTGAGCGCGAACATGAAAGCCCATCCGATGCCTCACCCGTCGACCGCTGCCCAGCCGGAGCAGGAAGATCTCGAAGGCCTGCCCGGCAACGTGCTGATGTGGATCTTCATCCTCGGTGATGTTGCGGTCTTTGCCCTGCTGCTGGGCGGCTTTGGCGTGGCAAAGCTGCTGAACCGGGAGGCCTTTCTCGCCGGGCAGGCGCAGCTTTCCGGCACTGCGGCGCTGATGGAGACCTTTGCGCTCATCCTCAGCGGCTGGCTGGCGGCCATTGCGGTGGAGCGCCAGCGCCTGGGCCGCAGCATCCGGCCCTTTCTCGCCGGGGCAACAGGGTTCGGCAGCCTGTTTCTGGTGTTGAAGGCAGGCGAATATGCGCAGAGCCTTGAGGCCTTCAGCTATGAGGAGAGTTTCGCGCAGATCTACTACCTGCTGACCGGCTTCCACGCCCTGCATGTCATCCTCGGGCTGGTGCTGCTGCTGGTGTCCTTTGCCCGGTCACAGGCGCAGCATCTGCCGGATTTTGTCCGCTACTGGCATTTCACCGACATCGTGTGGCTGCTGATCTTCCCCACGGTCTATATCCTGAGGTGATGCGATGAGAGCCCTGCACATCAGCGCGGCCGCACTTCTGGTGCTGACCGCCCTGTCACTTCCCGCAAGCGCCCTGCCCGCCAGCCTCGCGCCGCTGCTCTTCGCGCTCACCTTCGTCAAGGTCATGACCGTGCTGCTGGTCTTCGCCGAGCTGCGCCACGCCGGGCGCGGCTGGCAGGTGGGGCTGGGCGGCGGCTTCGCCCTCCTCCTCTGCCTCCTCCTCGCCCTGCATGTTATGGCCGGTCACGGGCTGTGAGGGCTGCCGGGGCCTCAGCCGCACCCCCTTGCCAGCTCGATCTCGCTGCGCAGCGCGCGGGTGAAATAATGCCCGAGCCAGGATCTGGGCATGTTGCGCATGACGATGTTGCGCAGGTGGAAGGCAAACCGGCTCTGGGGAATGAAGACCGCCGCCATCTTGCGGCTGCGGGCTTGCAGGCGAGTGATCACGGGCCGCAGGCGGGCCTCGTGGCGGGCCAGCGCCTCCTCCACCGAAGCTGAGCCCGAAGCTGAGCCTGCCAGCGCCTCCGCCAGCATCTCCGCCGAAGCCAGCGCCATGCCAGCCCCCTGCCCCGAAACAAGCGTGAGGCAATGGGCTGCATCGCCCAGCAGCATCACGCGCCCGCTGGACCAGCGCGGCAGGTCGATCATGGTCAGGCTGTCGATGACCGGGCGCGCGCCGGAGACGCGCAGCTGATCCGTTAGATGACGGACCTTCGGATGGCTTTGCGCGCAGACCGTGGCAAGCAGGGCCGCCTTGTCCGCCTGCCGCTCCAGCCCCGGCGCCGCATCGCGCCAGACATGCATGGCCGCAAGGCGCCCATCGTTGAGGGAATAATATTCCGCCAGATGGCCCGGCTCGGCATAGGAGACGAAATCGGTGTCGAACTCCTTCGGCGCCTCAAGGTCATAGACGGCGAAGTAATAGCCGAGCGGCTGCAAACATGTCCCATCAGCCCCGAAAAGCTGGCGGCGCAGGGCAGAGCGCGCGCCATCGGCTCCGATCAGCAGATCGCAGGCCAGCTCCTCGCCGTTGTCCAGCGTCACCGTGACCGAGGCCCCGTGATCCACGAAGCCCGCAATCTGCCGCGAGAAGCGCAAGGTGGCACTGGCCGGCAGCACATCCTGAAGCGCCTTGACGAGGGTGGTGCGGCGCACTGCCAGATAAGGCAGGTCCTTGAGGAAATCCCGGTAGCGCAGGCGCAGGATCTCCTGGCCGCGGCTGTCGAGATAGACATTCTCGTTGATCTCGTAAGCTTCTGCCGCCAGCCTGTCATGGATGCCCATCCGGCAGGCGGTTTCATAGCCCAGCCCGGACAGGCCCAGCATGTAGCCATTGCCGCGCAGGTGCTCCGCCCGCTCGATGATCAGCGTGCGCCAGCCCGCCCGGTCCAGCCACCAGGCCGCGGCAAGACCGGCCACACCGGCCCCGGAAATGATCGCCAAAGGTCTGGTCATGAGGAGGACTTTCCGCTGATTGCCCCTTCAAGACGGGCGAGAATGAAAGGAACCGGCAGCGCCAGGGCTGCAGCGAGGGCGAAAACCACCGGAAAGCCGAACTGCCCGGCAAGCATGCCTCCGGAAAAGCCGGCTACGGCACCGGTGAGCGCACTGGCCGACTGGACGAGTGAGAAATCCGCCCCCGGCTGATCCGGCGAGGCTAGGGCCATCAGGCGCGAGTAGCTGACCACAAAGCCCGACGCCATCACCGCCATTTGCAGGACGAAAAGAGCGGAGAGCAGCGTGAGGCTGACCGGGCTCATGGCCGCCGCGAGGGCCAGCAGCCCGATGACAAGGATCTGCCCCAGCGCCACAAGCTGCATCGCACGGGGCGCGCCAAGCTTCTGCACCGCAAGCCCGCCGCCCGTGGTGCCGGCAAGCCCGGCGGCAACGCTGCCGGCGCCGGTCAGGGTGCCAACCAGCTCAAGCGGCAGTCCCGCATCCACCAGATAGGGCCCGGCCAGCACCTGCACGAAGCGGCCGCCCGCCTCGAAAGCCACGATCATGGCAAGGCCCGCCTGCATGTCCCGCCGCCGCAGGGCAGCCAGCAGGCCACCGCGCTCCCGCCTGCTTGCCGCAATCGGCGGTTCGCGCAGCAGCGCCAGCGGCGCGGACAGAAGCAGCACCAGAGCCGCCATCACGCCCGCCGCAACCGTCCAGCCGGATCCGGCATAGATCCAGACGAAGAGGCTGCCGCCCAGCACCATGCCGAGATAGCCGCCACCCACCTGCACCATGTTGCCCAGCCCCCTGCGGCCTTCGGGTACCCGTTCGATGAGAAAGCCGTCGCAGGCGGTGTCGATGGTGGCAGAGGCAAAGGCCATGACGGCCAGCAGCACCAGCATCACCGGCAAGCCATAGCCAGCGAGCAGGCCAAGCCCGGCCACCGCCGCTGCCGCAACCAGTTGACCGGCCAGCACGGTGAAGCCCGTCCGGCGCCCCCCATCGGCACGGATGCGCCAGCGTTCCACCGGCACGGCCCACAGGAACTTGAAGGCCCAGATGAGCATGATCAGCGACAGAAGGCCGATATGCTCCATCGCCATGCCGGAAGCCCTGAGGGCTGCCGGAAGGCCCAGAAAGGTGAGGCCGCCAATGGTGCTCTGGGCGGTATAAAGCCCCCCTGCCGCAACAAGCACGCGCGGCAGGGAGAGAGAGGATGCGGCCTGCATGGGATCAGAATTCCTTGCGGAAGGTCAGGCCGAAGGTTCTGCCCTTGCCGAGCGTCGCCAGTTCGGTGCCGCCGGAGCCGATGTAGCCGGAGGTTCTGAAGCTCGTGTCCGCAATGTTCTGCACATAGAGCCTGCCGCTGAACCCGTCCTCACGGGCAAGGGAAAGGCTGGCATCAAAGGTGGCAAAAGCCCCCTGCCCTGCAACATTGGCCTCGTCGAAATAGCTCTGCGAGAAGCCGTGTACGGCCCCGTTTGCCGTCAGCGCACCACCGAAGATGCTGTCGCTCAGCAGGAAGGCCACGTTAAGATGACCGGAGAAATCGGGCGCATAGGGAATGCGGTTGCCGTCATAGGATGTGCCGGTGTAGGGGTCGGTGAAGTCCGTGAACTTGGACTTTCCGAAAGCCGCGTTGCCGGTCAGCGTCAGGCGGTTTGTGGCGCGCCATGTGCCTTCCAGTTCAATGCCGGTGCTTTCCGCCTCGCCCACATTTCGGATGAACTGCTGGCCGATCTGCCCGACATAGATCTGCTTGTCGGACGAGCGGATATGGTAGACGGACGCGGCCAGGCTGGCCCGGCCATCCAGCAGATCGGAGCGGACACCGGCCTCGAAGTTCCACGCCGATTCCGGATTGTAGGATGCCGCATCGATGGTGGAGGAAATGCTGTGGTTGAAGCCGCCCGGCTTGTAACCGCGCGAGACCACGGCAAAGCCGCGCAGATCCGGCGTGAACTGGTAGCCGAGCGCCAGTTTCGGCTGCACGCTGGAGAAACTGGCCTTGCGGTTGAAATCAAAGCCCATGCCGGTGCTGTAGCTGTCAGCGCGGAAGGCGTCGATTTCGGAGCGGTCATGGGTGGCGCGCAGGCCGCCGGTGATGTCGAGGCGGCTAGTGGCATGCCAGGTCAGTTCCCCGAAGGCGGCAAAGCTGTCACTGACCACGTTGTTGGTGGAATCGCCGTACCAAGGTGAAATCGCATCCTTCCAGCCCATGAAATCATTGTGGCTGTACCAGAGCCCGCCAACGCCGCTGAACCGCTCGCCTTCGTAAGCCAGCCGGAGTTCCTGCGAGAACATCTCCTCTTCCTGCGGCCAGGAGTAGCGCGTGCCGGGGCCTGCGCCGAAATCCCGGGTGACGTCGCTCTTCTGATAGCTGGAGACGCTGCTGAGGGTGACGTCCCCCAGATGGTAGTTACCCTGCGCCGACAGGGTGGTGACATCCCGTGTCAGCAGCGGCACCGATCCATAAAGCGCGCTTTCATAGGTGCGGGAATTGACGCTGCCGGGGTAGACATACAGCTCTTCGTGGGAGCGCAGCTTCTGCTTGGCAAAGGAAATCAGCCCGTCGAAATCACCGCCTTCGGGCGCATAGCGCAAGGTGGCGCGGCCACCGCCTTCACCGGCAATGTTCACATTGTCCTTGCCGCTGGTGGCGTTATCGATGTCCCCGGCGAAATAGCTGTAATTCGCAACGAAATCCAGGAACAGGGAACCGGGGATCACCGCAATCGTGCCGCCGGCTTCCATGCCGGGCTCGTTGGGGGAAATGTTGCCCTGAATGTAGTAGCGGTTCTTGTCCGGCCTGCGGGTGATGATGTTGATGACGCCGCCATAGGCATTGGCGCCGTAGAGCGTGCCCTGCGGGCCGCGCAGAAGCTCCACCCGCTCCACATCCCCCAAAGGCTGGGCGAAGACCGACGGCAGCTGCGGCACGCCGTCGATATAGACCTGAACCGTCGGGTTGAAGTAATCCGGCGAGGACATGCCGCGCACGGTGACATTGGAATAGACCCGGTTGCCACGCATGCCGGTGGAAACGCCCGGGAACACCTTTTGCAGGTCTTCAACCGTGGCAATGCCTTGCGCCGCAAGCTCTTCACCGCTCACCGCCGTGACGGACATGTCGGCCTTGCCCAGTTCCTGCTCGCGTTTTGATGCGGTAATGGTGATCCGTTCCAGCTCAGTGGCCAGCTCAGTGCCCAGTTCCGTGGCTGTTGCAGCCTCCTGTGCCAGGCTTCCATCCAGCGAAAGCGCCAGTGCCTGCAGGCACACAGTTCCCATGAGAGCCAATTTTTGGCAACGCGGCATCTTGATCCCCTCGACCCGTCCAACTAAAACATGAGCTACCTATTCCACTTTTAAGGCGCCGGGCTAACGTTTTCAGGACCGGCATTGACGGAATCGGGACTTCCACAGCCCTCCCACACAGGATGGACGGCACGACACTCATGAATTCACGGGCATGACGCGACAGGACGGCATCTCCCCCGCCCCATCAGCGGGGAACTGGAGAAAGACTGTGGATGCCGAGATTGACCTTCTCGGCTGGCGGGAAGCCACGCGGGTGGAACAGGCCGGAGATGACGTGACGGTCTACATGATCGACGTGGTGCCGCCGCGGGATCTCGTGTTCCACCCTGAGGGGCCTGCCACTTTTTCCCTCTCGGTGTTTCTGGATGGCGCAGGCACCCTGTCCGTGGACGGGGCAAGGCCGCTTGCCATCGCGCCGGGGACGGCCGTCTTCTTTGCCTGCGACCGGGTCACGCGCGGCGAGAACCATGTGCTGGGCGGACGGCGGCTGCAGATCGCCGACATCCGCGTGGAAAAACCCTTGCTGGAAAAGCTGGGCGGCCTCTCGCTCGCCCGGCTTGGCGGCGCGGTCATCACCGATCACAGCCTGCCGGATGAAGACGTGTTCCTGATCGGCTTCAGGGCCCCGCCGGAGCTTCAGGCCGCCGCCAGCGCCCTGATCAGCTGCCGCTATCCGGAAGGACAGCTCCGGCAGGTGCATCTCTACAGCAAGGCCATCGAGGCGCTGAGCATCGGCCTCGACGCGCTGACCCGCCAGCAGGCCGGGGAACGCCCCCTCAGGCCCCTGACGAATGATGAAAAGCGGCGGCTGGACAAGGCCGTCTTACTGATCGAAACCCAGTACAGCGAGGACTGGACCATTCCCCGGCTGGCGCGCGAGGCGGGGCTGAACGAGCGGCGGCTGAAGGAAGGCTTCCGCATCGCCATCGGCACGTCCGTTCACGCCTTCCTGCGCCGCACCCGGCTGGACGCAGCCGCCGGGCTGCTCGCCTCGGGCGCGAGCGTCACCGATGCCGCCTTTGCCACCGGCTTTGAAAACCTCAGCCATTTCAGCAAGGTCTTCCGGGAAGAAAAAGGCATCCTGCCCAGCCGCTATACGGGACGGTGAACCCTCACACCTCCTCCGGATCCAGGCAGAAGAGCGCATGGGCGATGCCCGCAGCGGGGGTTTCATGACCCCATGCCGCAGTTTCAGGAGCCTTCGCACCCGACAGCAACGGCGGCTACGAGTTCTACCGCACGGCCCCGTGGGATCCCGCCGGCGGCAGTCAGGATCTCGATATCGTCCTGCCCCTTGAATTCTAGCCCTGCGGCAAACCTTCGCAGTTTACCTGACTTGAATTAGTTTCGGAGATTCGAAACTATTACCCCTCGCATCGGGACGCCTCCACGTGGCTGCCCTATGCACAGAGGGGCCGGATATGGACGAGACTGCCGTTGCCAGCGTGAAGCATTCACGGCTGGAGCATTTTCCCATCACCTTTTTCGCCACGGGCATGGGCATGATGGGCCTGACGCTGGCCTGGCGCGCCGCAGAGGCCGCCTTCGGCTGGCCGCATCAGGTCTCCGGCGTGCTGCTGGCGCTGTCCATCGCCGGGCTTGCGGTTGTCAGCCTGTTCTATGGGGCAAAGCTGCTGCGCCATAGCGCCGATGTGGCCGCCGAATGGCGCCACCCGGTGCGCATCGCCTTCTTTCCGGCCATTCCCATCTCGCTGCTGCTGCTCGCCGCTGCCCTTGCCGAGCCGGCCCCCCTCATCGCCACGGCCATCTGGCTGCCCGCCACGGCCCTGCAGGGCGTGCTGGCGCTGTCGGTCGTCTCCGCCTGGATCGGCCACCGCCCCTTCCAGCACCAGACCCTGACGCCCGCCTGGTTCATTCCGGCAGTGGGCAATGTGGTGGTGCCGCTGGCCGGAGCCCGGCTCGGCTACATGGAACTGTCCTGGCTGTTCTTTTCCGGCGGGCTGATCTTCTGGATCGTGCTGCTGACGCTGGTGATGAACCGGCTGATGTTCCACGATCCCCTGCCCGGCAAGATGGTGCCGACGCTGATGATCCTCGTCGCGCCGCCCGCCGTTGCCTTCACCGCCTGGCTGCGGCTGACGGGTGAGCCGGGCCATTTCGGCCACTTCCTGCTGAGCTCTGCCTATGTCTTTGCGCTCGTGGTCGCCACGCAGGCCGGCAGGCTGCGCAACATGCCCTTTGCCCTGTCCTGGTGGGCGCTTTCCTTTCCGCTGGCCGCCCTTGCGATTGCCAGCTTCGGCTATGCGGGCGCAGTTACTTCGCTGGCTCATAAAGTCATCGGTGCCGGGCTTCTGGCCCTGCTCACCATGGTGGTCATTGGCCTTGTCTGGAGGACGGCAGGGGCAATCAGAAGCGGCACCATCTGCGTGCCTGAGTGAGGTTCATACCGGGCGGAAGTCCGGACTGAACAAGCCCGTGCGGCGTATGAGCAGTTTCAAGGCGTGATGCGCCTGCATCTCAGACGCCTTGGTAAAAAGGGGGGAACATGAGCAAAAACAAGCATTTCACACTGAGCCGCCGCAGCTTCATGGGGCTGGCGGGTGCCGCCGGGGCCACAGCCGTTCTGGCAGCACCCGGCAGGGCACAGCCGGTCAGCACCAAGGCCCGCATCGTCATCATCGGTGCAGGGGCTGCGGGCACGGCCCTCGCCAACCGGCTGGTGGAGCGGCTGAACGGCGCCAGCATCACCATCATCGACGCCCGCGCCGAGCACATCTACCAGCCGGGCCTGTCGCTCGTCGCCGCCGGGCTGAAACCCGCCTCCTACACCCTGTCGCGCACCAGCGACTGGCTGCCGAAGGGCATCACCGTGATCACGGACACGGCCGCTGCCGTTGATCCGCTGTCGAAGGTGGTCTCCACCACCGGCGGGCAGACGGTTGCCTATGACTTCCTCGTGCTCGCCCCCGGCCTGATGCTGGATCACGACGCCATCGAGGGCTTTTCGCTGGATCTGGTCGGCAAGGACGGCATCGGCGCGCTCTATGCCGGGCCGGACTATGCGGCGCGCACCTGGGCGGCCGCCTCCACCTTTACCGAGAAGGGCGGCATCGGCCTCTTCACCCGTCCGGCGACGGAAATGAAATGCGCCGGCGCACCGCTGAAGCACACGTTCCTGATCGACGACATCGCCAGCCGCGGTGCGGGCCGCGGCAAGTATGAAATCCACTATGCCGCCCATAACAACGCGCTTTTCTCCGTGCCCATCGTCTCGGAAAAGGTGCGCATGCTCTTTGGCGAGCGGGGCATCAAGACCCATCACAGCCATGTGCTGAAGAAGGTGGACCCGGGCCGCAAGCTGGCCACCTTTGCCGTCACCGCGAAGGACCCGGCAACGGGAGAAAATGTCACCTCGCAGCATGAGATGCCCTACGACTACCTGCATGTGATCCCGCCGCAGCGAGCGCCGCAGTTCATCCGCTCCTCCGGCCTGTCCTGGCCTGACAAGTGGACGGATCAGGGCTGGGTGGAATGCGACCAGAAGACCCTGCGCCACCTGCGTTTTCCCGAGATCTTCGCCCTCGGTGACGTCGCCGGCGTGCCGAAAGGCAAGACGGCGGCTTCCGTGAAATGGCAGACGCCCGTGGTGGAGGACCATCTCGTCGCCGCCATTTCCGGCAAGGAAGGCACCGCCACCTACGACGGCTACACCTCCTGCCCGCTGATCACCCGTGTTGGCCGGGCCATGCTGGTGGAATTCGACTACCGCGACAATCTGGTTCCCTCCTTCCCCGGCCTGATCGCGCCGCTGGAGGAGCTGTGGATCAGCTGGCTGATGAAGGAAGTGGCGCTGAAGGCAACCTATAACGCCATGCTGCGCGGCAAGGCCTGAGGGAGGAGACATCATGAAGGAACTGCCGTTTGAAACGCTCCTCGCCGTTTTCGAGGAAATCTTCGGCCGCGGCCTGTTCTGGGTGATGGTCATCGTGGCCGGCCTCATCACCGCCGCCTATCTCTATGTGCTGATCCGGGACCGGGCGCTCTCCATGCGCAAGTTCCTCTGGGCACAGGTTTCCATGCCCTTCGGCGCGGTGGCGGCGGTCTGGTTCGTGCTGGGCGTCACCAGCTCGCACATGCGCGACATGGGCGGCCCGGTGGATATCATCGTCCTGCTCGGCGTTGCCGTGCTCGGCGCCGTCGGCGCGGCCATTCTCGTCTACACCGCCCAGTCGCTGATCCGGGGCGAAGGCGCGCGGTGACGGAAAACGGTTTGGAATCGCTCCAGAATTGACCGAGGTCAAACAGGACTGCGTAGCGTCAACGTAGCCTGTTTCTGGAGGGGTTCCAAACTGCGGAGAATAACGATGACGCGTAGTTTACCCGCCGCCATGCTCGCCATGGTGCTGCTGTCCGGCGCTGCTTATGCCGATGACCTGCGGCAGACGGCACTGGAAATCTTCAAGCCCCTGCCCTCCACCATTCCGGCGCTGAAAGACAATATCGTCACGCCGGAGAAGATCGAACTCGGCAAGGCGCTGTTCTTTGATCCGCGCCTGTCGGCTTCGGGGGTCTTCTCCTGCTACTCCTGCCACAATCTGGCAACGGGCGGCGATGACAACATGGAGACCTCGGTCGGCCACGGCTGGCAGAAGGGCCCGCGCAACTCCCCCACCGTGCTGAATGCGGTGCTCAACGAGGCCCAGTTCTGGGATGGCCGCGCGGAAGATCTGGCCGCACAGGCCAAGGGGCCGATCCAGGCCGGTGTCGAAATGGCCAACACCCCCGATCAGGTGGTGGCGACGCTGAATTCCATGCCTGCCTATGTCAGCCAGTTCAAGGCCGCCTTCCCCGGCGATGCGGATGCTGTCAGCTTCGACAATATGGCCAAGGCCATCGAGGCCTTTGAAGCGACGCTGATCACCCCTGCCCCCTTTGATGCCTGGCTGAACGGCGATGACAACGCCCTGACGCAGGAAGCCAGGGCCGGGCTGGAGCTCTTCATCGACAAGGGCTGCTCGGCCTGCCATTCGGGGGTCAATGTGGGCGGACACGGCTACTATCCCTTCGGCCTGATCGAGAAGCCGGGTTCGGAAATCCTGCCCCCCGGCGACAAGGGCCGCTTTGCCGTGACCGAGACGGTGGGCGATGAATATGTCTTCCGCGCCTCGCCGCTGCGCAACATTGCCCTGACCGCGCCCTACTTCCATTCGGGCAAGGTTTGGGATCTGTCGGTCGCCGTCGAGATCATGGCCGAAAGCCAGCTCGGCGAAGCGCTGAAGCCGGAAGAAACGGCGCAGCTCGTCGCCTTCCTCGACAGCCTGACCGGCAAGCAGCCCGTGATAACGGTCCCGATCCTTCCGGCCGAAACGGCAGCAACGCCGCGGCCGGTGACCGAGATCCGCTGATTAACGGTTGATTAACCATCCTCTTGCGAACAGAAGGCGCCCGGCCCGCCGGGCGCCTTGAGGCGATGACAAAGCAAGAGTTCTCCTCTTTCGTCATGGCCGGGCTTGTCCCGGCCATCTACAAGCCTTTGATTTGTATAGATCCTCGGCACAAGGCCGAGGATGACGATGGAGAGGCCGAAGGTTTGTCAGCAGTTTGAGGTGCCAGACCCGCCGGACGCCTTGAGTTTTTTCCCTGCAGGGCTCCGGATGGCACGGCACGGTCCACGGCATCGTGAAGGCCCGAGTGCTGGACTTTGCCCCCGCCCCTGTCCTATCGTGCTGTCATGCTGCGCTTGGTGATGAACCTGCTTCTTGCTGCCGCACTGGTGCTTTCGCCGCTGGTGGCGCTGGCCCATGGCATGGCGCAGGATGGCCAGAATGCAGGCCTGAACACGGGCCAGAACACGGGCCACCAGATGGGTCAGCATCACCGGATGGCCATGGCCGCCATGGACCATGCGCAGGCAGGACACGCGGGCCCGCATCACGGCGCAGCGGAAGCCGCCGTTGATGACCCGGCCAGCCTTGCCGCCTGCGCCAGCATTTGCCTTCTGCTCGCCTCCTTCGCCCTTCCGGCCCAGCCTGCCGCCCTGCCCTCTGCGCCCGTGCAAACGCATGAGGGCACCTCCGTGCGTCTCCCCTCCCCCACCGGCGCCGCGCCGCCGCTGCAGCCGCCCCGCGCTCTCTCCGCCTGAACCGGCCGGAACTGCCGACCATTCAACATAAGGGATGTCACGCATCCCGTGGAGAGATACTCATGATCACGACAAGACGCGCCCTGCTGCAGGGCGGAGCCGCCCTTGCGGCCTATGCAATGCTGCCTGCCAGCCCGATCCTTGCGGCCACACAAACCGCTGCCACGAAAGCCACCGGAAGCCCCCTGCCCTTGCGCGCGGTCAAACGCACGCTGGAGGTGAAGGGCCGTGCCGCCACGGTGCTCGGGCTGGAGGGCCCTTCCGGCCCCGGCCTGACGCTGGACGCCGGCCAGCGGTTTCAGGTGAGCCTGACCAACGGGCTGGACGAGCCGACCCTGATCCACTGGCACGGCCAGATCCCGCCCAACGAACAGGACGGCGTGCCGGACATGCCGCTGCCCGCGCTGCGGCCGGGCGAGAGCCGCGCCTATGACTTTGCCCCGCGCACGGGCACCTTCTGGATGCACAGCCACATTCCCTTTCAGGAGATGCAGCTTCTGGCCGCGCCGCTGATCGTGCGCAGCGCGGCTGAGATGCAGGAAGACCGGCAGGACGTGGTGATGCTGTTGCATGACTTTTCCTTCCAGAGCCCGGAAGACGTGATGGCCGCCATCGGCGCGGGACATGGCGGCGGGCATGGGGATGCGCACGGAGGCGGGCACGGCAGCCATGGCGCGGCCCCGGCGGGCCACGCAGCGCACGGCGCCCACGCCGGGCACGCTGCTGCAAACGGGCAGGGCGGAATGGACATGTCCGGCGCGCAGATGGCGGGCATGGACCTCAACGACCATGACTGGGACGCCTATCTCGCCAATGACCGGACGCTGGACGACCCGCAGGTGGTGCAGGTGGAAAAGGGCGGACGGATACGCCTGCGCATCATCAATGCCGCAGCCGCCACCGTGTTCTGGATCGAAACCGGCGCGCTGGCCGGGCGGCTCACCGCCGTGGACGGTGATCCGGTGGCGCCGCTGGCGGGCAGCCGCTTCGGCATTGCCATGGGCCAGCGCCTCGACATCGAGCTGGATCTGCCCGCAGCCACAGGCAACTGGCCCGTTCTGGCCCGGCGGGAGGGCGCGCGGGAACAGACGGGGCTGATCCTTGCCACGGCAGGTGCCCGCATCAGCAAGCTTCCGGATATGACGGAAACCCCGGCACCCGCCTTCGACACGGACCTTTCGCAGGAGAGCCGCCTGCGCGCCGCCAGCCCCTTGCCGCAGCGCCCGGCGGACCGGCAGATGATGGTGATGCTGGGCGGCACCATGCAGCCCTATGTCTGGACCATCAATGGCGCCGTCTGGGGCCAGCATCAGCCGCTGGAGGCCGTCAGCGGGGAGAGGGTGGAAATCACCTTCCACAACATGTCGATGATGGGCCACCCGATGCATCTGCATGGGCACGTGTTCCAGGTGGTGGCCATCAACAGCCAGCCCCTTGCGGGCGCGCTGCGCGACACGGTCTATGTGCCGCCCATGGCGATGGTGACGGTGGCGCTGGATGCAGGCGAGGCGGCCAGCTGGATGCTCCACTGCCACCACATGCCGCATCTGGTGACCGGCATGATGACGGAGTTTCAGGTCCGCGCCTGAAGCGGCAGGGGGAGGGGGAGGGGCATCCTCTCCCCCAAAACTTCGCAATTGCGAAGTTCACTCGATTCCGTGCGACGCTGAGCCCTTCGGAGCGTGATGCGCCGCCATCTAAGACCTTGTTACAAGGACTTCGCAACTGCGAAAACTCTGGGCTGCATTTCCATCGTCACTCTCGTGACTTGTACAGATGGTTCATATAAATCAATGATTTGCAAATAACCGAGGCAAGCCGCGTCATAACGAAAGTGAAGAATGCCTGCTTTGCTATCATTCAATAAAAAAGGCGACACCCTTCGATGCCGCCGTTCTGATCCGCGTATTTTTGCCGCCCTTACCAGGTGGTGTGGAGCCGCAGTTTCAGGGTGCGGCCCTCGCCGTAGTAGCAATAGGCGGCGGTGTTGCAGGCGGACACATAACGCTTGTCGAAGAGGTTGGTGGCGTTGAGATCCAGCCCCCAGTTGTCGCGCCTGTAGCCGATGCGGGCATCCGCGAGGGTGACGGCAGGCACCTTGTAGAGATTGGCATTGTCGGCGAAGGTCTCGCCCACATAGCGTAGGCCGCCGCCGATGGACAGGCCATCCAGCGCGCCGTTGAAGAAGCGCTCGTCAAAGCCGTAATCGAGCCAGAACGAGCCCTGCACCTCGGGCGCGGCCAGCGGCACCTTGCCCACGTTGGCGGCGGTGTTGTCCTTCGTGATCTCCAGATCATAGGCCGTGAAGGCGAGGGTGGCCCTGAGGTTGCGGGCGATCTCGCCCTTGGCTTCCAGCTCGATGCCGCGCGAGCGCACTTCGCCGGTCTGGACATATTGCCAGGCGTTCACCGGGTCGGCGGTCTGCACGTTCTGGCGCGTCAGATCGAAGATGGAGGCGGTGAAGAGCACATTCATGAAGCCCGGCTGATACTTGAGGCCCGCCTCATATTGCGTGCCGGTCTCAGGCTTGAAGGCGTCACCGCCGAAGGTGGTGCCGAGCTGCGGATTGAAGAAGGTGGCAACGCTGACATAGGGCGTCAGGCCGAAGCCGGTTTCATAGGCAATGCCCGCCCGGCCCGATGCGGCGCCGTCCCGGCTCTGCGTGCCCTTGTTGTCCGTCCACAGCTTGTCATAGCGGCCATTGAGCGTGACGATCCAGCCGCCGCCGAAGCGGATCTGGTCCTGCAGGTAGAAGCCGGCCTGCTGCTGCTCCAGCGTGCTTTCCGCCGGCAGCGTGGCGCTGGGGGCGGCGAGGCCATAGACCGGATTGAGCACACTGATGGAACCGGCCGATCCGAAGGCGACAGCGGAACGGCTGGTGTAGATGCGGTAATCGGTGCCAAGCAGAACCTTGTGCGCCAGCGGGCCGGTGCCGAATTCACCCTTCACGCTGGTGTCGGCAACGAACTGATCCATGCTGGTGTTCTGCTTGAAGGCCCCGCGCCCGAGATAGCCCGGCGCTGCATAGTAGCCGTAGCCCAGCACCTGCTGCTCGCCCACATTCACATGGGTGTAGCGGGCCTTCTGGCTGAAGCTCCAGCCAGAACCGAAATCATGCTCCAGCTCATAGCCCACATAGCCCTGCGTGCGGGTGTAATAGTCGTAATCCGGTTCACTGGCGTTGAAGTCCCGGCTGATCCGGCCGAAGGCGGCTTCGGTGACGGTGCCCTCATAGGGCAGCCAGGTGCCGGGGATGTGGCGCTCGTCAACGGCGGTGTAATTGGCCAGGATCGTCAGGCGCGTTGCATCGGTCATGTTGATGCGCAGGCTTGGCGAGATCACGCCCTTGAAATCCGGGTCGAACTTGTCCGAGTCCTTGCCGCCTTCAAACCGGGCCGCGAGGCGGTAGTCGAACCGGTCGTTGAAGGCATCGCCGATATCAAAGGCCGAATAGCCCGAGCCCTTGCCTGAGCTGCTGTAGCCCGCCTCGGCCCGGCGGATGCGCTCGCCCGTGGGCAGTTTCGACACGTAATTGACGAGGCCGCCGGGGTTGGAGCCGCCATAGAGCACGGAGGCTGCGCCCTTCAGCACCTCGATCCGCTCCAGCGTGTAAGGGTCCACCAGGGTGGAGCCATAGCCTTCGAAGAACAGCGGCATGCCGTCGAGATAAGCACCGGTCTGGGTCGCATCGAAGCCGCGGATGAAGATCCAGTCCGTGTCGCTGTCCGCGCCATAGGGCTGGGCGAAGACACCGGCCGTGTAGCGCAGGGCCTCATCCGTCTTCTGTGCGCCGCGCACCTCGATCTCTTCCCGGCCCACCACCGAGACGGACTGGGGCACTTCGGTCAGCGGCGTATCCGTCTTGGTGCCAGCGGAAACCGAGCGGGCGACGTAGTCTTTGGTGTCCTGATCCGTGCCCGCTTCGCCTTCGATCACCACCGGCGCCAGCTGCGTCGCCCTGGCGTCCGCCTCCTGGGCAGCCAGCTGGGAAGGGGAAAGTGCAGTCACAGCAACGCCAGCAAGCAGACTGGCCCGGAAAACGCCCCGCATCATATTATCTTTTCCTAACGGCAAACACACCGCCGCGCAGGACATCCGCCCCCGCAGCCCACTAAACATGAGTTTCTAGACCATGTTTTCGGGCCGCGATTGTCCGATCTTGTGATCGCTTGAACGAAATTCCGGCAAAGATGGATTATCCCAGCCGCTGGCGCAGCCATGCGCCGGGCGTCGTGCCTTCAAAGCGGCGGAAGGCGCGGGTCAGATGCGACTGGTCGGCAAAGCCTGCTGCCAGTGCCGCGTCCGTCACGCTGACATGCCCCTCTTCCAGCAGCGCCTTCACCCGTTCGATCCGCTGCGCCATCTGCCAGCGGTGCGGCGGCATGCCCATGGACACCTTGAAGGCCTGCGCAAAATGCGAGGTGGAAAGCCCCGCCACGGCGGCCAGTTCGGCAAGGGAAAGATTGCGGCTGCAGTTCCGGGACATATGGTCCAGCACCCGGTTGAGGCGGCGGGGAGCAAGGCCGGAGGCGGGATTTTCCGGCTCGCGGCTGACCTTGCCAAGAGCGGTCAGAAGCGCCGCCGCCAGACTGTCCGCATAAAGCGCGTCCAGATCCCCCGGCTCGCAGCATTCCAGCGCGATGAGGCGGGCCAGCGCCAGCACGCGCTCGTCATGGAAGGAAAAGCTGGCGGCATTGAGGGCAGCCAAATCGAACCGGCTGCCAAAGCGGCTGGCAAGGGCCGGCACATCGAGGTGAATGTCGAGATGGCGCAGGTGCCCGAGCGTGCCCATGGAGGACCAGACCGGCAGTCCGGCGGGGATGAAACACATGGGATTGCGCCGGTCGAAGGTCATGCGCTGCGGCGCCTGCGGATGCACCATCAGGTCGATGGCCGCATCACTCTCCGTCTCCAGCATGACGAACAGGCGCGGGGCAGGGGAGACATATTGCCCATGCGCCCCGGCCCGGCACTCCACATCCCACACATCGGCCAGCATGCCGGACCAGGCCCGCCAGCGCAGGCCATCCACGGGCGAAACGCCCTCCACATGGCTTTCCATGTTCGGGTGAAAGGTCATGTCCGCAGCCTTGCGATGAAAATACAGCCTTCTCCTTATAAAAGCTGAATATAAAAGTCAAGATTCTGTGGATTTCACTGCGCCAGACGCAGCTGGGCGTAGCGGCTACCTTCGCGGGCCAGCAGTTCCGCCTCGCTGCCTTCCTCGACAATGCGGCCCTGTTCCACCACGAAAACCCGGTCCGCGCCTGCGATGGTGGCCAGGCGGTGGGCGATGATCAGCGTGGTGCGGCCGGTGGACAGCTCGGCCAGCGACTGCTGGATCGCCTTTTCCGTCTCCGTGTCGAGGGCGGAGGTCGCCTCGTCAAGGATGAGGATTGGCGGGTTCTTGAGGAAGATCCGCGCGATGGCGAGCCGCTGCTTCTGCCCGCCGGACAGTTTCACCCCGCGCTCGCCGATCACCGTATCAAGGCCGTCGGGCAGGCTTTCCACCAGCTCGTCCAGCCTTGCCCGGCGCACCGCCTCGCGGATATCGGCTTCACTGGCGCCAAGGCGGCCATAGGCGATGTTCTCGCGGATGGTTCCGGCAAAGAGGAACACGTCCTGCTGCACGATGCCGATGTTGGAGCGCAGGGACTTCAGCGTCAGATCGCGGATATCGGTGCCGTCGATGGAAATGGCACCCCCGGTCACATCATAGAAGCGCGGCAGCAGGGAGCAGATGGTCGTCTTGCCGGCGCCGGATGAGCCGACAAAGGCCACCGTTTCGCCCGCCCTGATCGAGAAGGACACCCCGTTGAGCAGCGGCGCATCCGCCTTGTAACCAAAACGCACATCCGTGTAGCTGATGTCCCCGTCCAACCGCCCCACGGCACGGGCGCCGGGGCGGTCGGCAATGTCCGGCTTCACCGCCAGGAAGGAGAGATAGCGCTGAAAGCCGGCGATGCCCTTCGGATAGGTCTCGATCACGGAGTTGATCTTGTCCACCGGGCGGAAGAAGACGTTGACGAGCAGCAGGAAGCCGACAAAGCCGCCCGCGCTCAGGTCCCCGCGCACCACGTACCAGGAGCCCGCCAGCATCACCACCACCTGCACGAAGCGCATGGACAGGTAGGACAGCGACATGGAGGCGGCCATCACCTTGTAGGCGGCAAGCTTCGTGTCCCGGTAGCGGATGTTGCTGTCGGCAAAGAGGGCGCGCTCGTGGTCCTCGTTGGCAAAGGCCTGCACCACGCGGATGCCGCCGACATTCTCCTCGATGCGGGCGTTGAAATCCGCCACCCGGCCATAGAGCGCGTGCCAGGTGGAGGTCATACGGCTGCCGTAGTGGGTCGTCACCCAGGCGGTGACCGGCACGACAACGCCGGTGATCAGCGCCAGTTCGGTGTGCACATGCAGCATCAGGAAGAAGGCGCCGATCAGCGTCATCAGGGCGATGAACAGATCTTCCGGGCCATGGTGAGCCACCTCACCGATTTCCTCCAGATCCTTGGTCAGCCGGGCGACGAGATGGCCGGTCTTCTGATTGTCGAAATAGCCGAAGGAGAGTTTCTGCAAGTGATCAAAGGCCTTGCGCCGCATCTCCGTCTCGATGGCGATGCCCAGCATGTGGCCCCAGTAGGTGACGATGACCTGAAGCCCCGCGTTGAAGAAATAGATCGCCATCAGCCCCAGAACCGCCAGCGCGATGAGGCCGAGCTGGCCTGTCGGCAGCAGCTGATCGATGAACAGCGTCACGGCCAGCGGGAAGGCCAGCTCCAGCATGCCGGACGCAACGGCGCTGCCGAAATCCAGCGCGAAAAGGCCCTTGTGCGGCTTGTAATAGGCGGCAAAGCGCCGGATCAGATCGGTCTTGGTCATGGAAGCTCTTCAGGAAAGGAAGGCGCAGTGGAAGGGAAGGCGGGGGGAAGGGCAGGGCCATCCAGCGTCTCATGTCTTTCGGGCCATCAGCCAGATCAAGTACGGGGTTCCGGCCATGGATGCAAACAGCCCTAACGGCAGTTCATAGGGAAAGGCGGCCGTGCGGGCGCCAAAATCGGCCATGGCCATGAGCGCAGCGCCCAGCAGGGCCGATCCGGCGAGAAAACCGGGCGTGCGGCGGATGCCCGCCCGGCTGACGATCTGCGGAGCGATGAGCCCGGCAAAGCTCAGAGGCCCCACCAGCAGCGAAGCCGCCGCCGTTGCCAGCGCCGCCACAAGGATCAGCACGCCCCGGCTGGCGCGCAGCGGCAGGCCCAGCGACAGGGGCACCGCCTGCCCGAGCGGCAGGATGGTGAGCCAGCGCGAGGCCAGCAGGCTGGCACCGAGGGCAAGCGCAAGGCACAGGATGAGCGCCGCCGCCGTTTCAGGCGTGGCGGAAGCGGCCGTGCCGCCGAGCCAGGCAAGGATCTGCCAGGCCTTGGGGTTTCCCGTGGCAACAAGGGCGGCCAGCAGCGCCGAACAGAAGGCGCTGACGGCAATGCCCGCCAGCAGCAGGCGCTCGGGCGCCAGATTGCGCCGCAGGGCAAAGGCCAGCACCATCAGCAAGGCCACCATTGCCCCGGCCAGAGACCCGCCCAGAAGCTGCCACGGCCCCGCCGCAGGCAGCAGCAGGAGCGACAGCGCATAGCCGGTGCCCGCACCGCCGCTGACGCCCAGCACCTCCGGACTTGCCATGGGATTGCCCGTCATCCGTTGCAGGATCGCCCCGCTCAGCGCCAACAGCCCGCCCGCCGCAGCCGCCGCCGCCATGCGCGGCAGGCGAAAGGGAAGGAGTTCAGTAAAACTGGCAGGATCGAGCCAGATCCAGGCTTGTCCGGTCCAGTTTGGCCCCGTCCAGTTTGGCCCCGTTCTGGCAAGGAACAGGGACAGGACCGCAAAGGCGATCAGCCCGCCGCAGACCAGCAGGAAGGCCAAAGGAGAGCGAAGGGTGCTGGCCGCAGGTGCGTGACCGGCCGTCATGCCGCTGGCAAGGCTGGTGTGGCGCATGCGGACCAGCAGAAACAGGATCAGCGGCCCGCCGAGCAGGGCAACGACAGAACCCGTAGGGAACGTGTCACCGCCCGTCACCGCCAGCGTCTGCACCATGCCGTCGCACAGCCACAGCAGCAGCGCGCCCATCAGCGGCGAGGCCGCCAGCACGGCAGCACGGCGGCGGATGCCGGCAGCGCGGACGAGGGCAGGGGCCGCAAGCCCCACAAAACCAACCAGACCCACCGCCGCCGCCACCATAGCCGACAGGCCAACCGCAATCAGCGCCACCAGCAGGCGGACAAGGCCCAGATTGACGCCGAGCGACCGGGCAGACGTATCCCCCAGATCCAGCATCCCCAGCGGACGGATGGCCAGCGCCGCCAGCGCGCCATAAAGGGCAAGCTGCCCCGCCAGCCAGAGGGCAGGGCCCCAGTCCTGCTGGCTGAGCGAGCCGCCGTTCCAGATGGCCAGCGACATCAGATATTCGCCCCGCGACAGGGTGAGCGCCGCCGCAAGCCCGCTGCACAGGATGGCGATCAGCATGCCTGCCACCACCATGGTCACCGGCTCGAACCGCTGGCGCGCGCCGAGCCCGAAGACCATTGCAGCCGCGAGGCCCGCCCCGAGGAAGGCGGTCAGCTGGCGGTTGCCATCGAGGAAGGCGGGAAACAGCAGCGTTGCCGCGACAATGGCCAGCTGCGCCCCGGCGGCAATGCCGAGGGTGAAGGCATCCGCGATGGGGTTGCGCAGGACGGCTTGCAGCAGGGCCCCCGCCAGCCCCAGCGCCGCCCCGGCCAGCAGGGCCACAGCCGCACGCGGCAGCAGCGCATGAACGAAGATCAGCTGATCCATGCTCATGGATTGCGGGGCGCTGAAGGGATCGGGCCACCCGGCCAGCGGCAGGCGCGAGAGCGTGCCCGTGGCGAAGAACAGACAGGCCGCAGCCGCGAGCCCCAGCCAGAGCAAAAGGCAGGGCAGGGCAGGGCGGCGGAGGGTGCTTGCCGGAGAAGGGGAGGGGACATGCACCGCGCTCATGCTGGCTCTCCCCCCGCTTCAAGAGCCTGCGTCAGCAGCCGGGCAAAGCGCAGGCCTGCGGTGATGCCGCCATAAGGGTTGATGTTTGCCAGCCGGATCACCCGGTCTTCACGCACCGGTTCCAGCATCTTCCAGATCATGCTGCCCTCAAAGCCGCCGCGCGCCTCCACGGGCACTTCCGAGACGATGACGATGCGCGCCTGCGAACGGGCCGCCAGCATTTCCAGCGGCACGGGCGCGGCAAAGCTGAAGCGGGACTGGTCCGTCCAGGCGTTCTCAAGGCCGAGGCGCTGCAGCACATCGCCGAACATGCTGTCCGCCCCGAAGGCCCGGAAGTGACGGGCATCGCCGATGTTGATGAGATGGAACGGACGGTCTGCAAAGCGGGCGAGGCGCTGACGGTACCCCTCAAGCCGGGCGTCAGCCTCCGCCAGCACCGTGCGCCCCTGGTCCGGCACGCCCAGCCGGGCGGCCACTTGCTCCACCGCCGCCAGCGCCTTTGCGAAAGGCGGCTCGCCCGGCAGATAGAACGGCAGCGAAAGCACCGGCGCAATGGCCTCCAGCGCCGCCTGCTGGCTGGCATAAAAGGGGGAGGAGAGGATCAGCTCCGGCCTTTGCAGATACAGCAGCTCGAGATTGGGCGCGCCGCGCAGGCCAAGGTCCGCCACCCTCTCCGGGATCACCGGCTCCACCGCCGATCTGCGGAACTGCAGCAGCTCCGTTGCCGCCACAGGCGTCACCCCCAGTGCCATGGCGGTTTCCAGCATGGCCCAGTCCACGCAAGCCACGCGCGGCACTGCCGCCGCCGCAAGGGCACGCAGCGGTCGGGCAGCCAGAAGCCACGCAGCGCCCGCAAGGACGCTGCGCCGGCTGCAAAGCCTCGTAGCCGTTCTTTTCATGGGACAAACCAGTATCAAACAGCGTGATGGCAGGCGGGTGGAGCGCACCGGCAGGCACCGCCGCTTGACCTTTCCGCCCCGATCCGCGAAACATGAAAACATAACTCCAGTTTGACCAGTAACGGAATCCGGGTTTCATGTCCATGTCCGCCAGCGCCCTCCGGGCTGACGCCCCGCCCTCCCGCGATCTTTCGCTGGCTCCCGCCTTTTCACTGGAGGGCGTGAGTTTCCGTCTGGGGGGCAAGGTTCTGTTGCAGCCGCTGGATCTGGACCTTCCGGCGGGCAAATCCATCGCGCTCATCGGGCACAACGGCTCGGGCAAGTCCACGCTGCTGAAGCTGCTCGGCCGCCAGCAGGAGGCTGCCGGCGGCACCATCCGCTTTCAGGGCGAGGCCTTGAGCCGCTGGAACGCCCGCGCCTTTGCCCGCAAGCTCGCCTATCTGCCGCAGCACACGCCCGTGGCCCCCGGCATGCTGGTGCGCGAGCTGGTGGCCCTTGGCCGCTATCCCTGGCATGGCGCCCTGGGCCGCTTTGGCGCCGCCGACAGGGCCAAGGTGGAAGAGGCGCTGGCCCGCACCGGCATGGAGCCTTTCGCCGGCCGGCTGGTGGACACGCTGTCCGGCGGCGAGCGTCAGCGCGCATGGCTCGCCATGATGGTGGCGCAGGATGCGGACTGCCTGCTGCTGGACGAGCCGATTTCCGCCCTCGACATCGGCCACCAGCTGGAAGTGCTGGGCCTGATCCGCGATCTGGTGCGCGACAAGGGGCTGACGGCCATCACCGTGCTGCATGACATCAACATGGCCGCCCGCTTCTGCGATCACATCGTGGCGCTGCATTCGGGCCAGAAGATCCTTGAAGGCAGCCCGGCGGACATCATGACCAGCGAGGCGCTGCGGCGCATCTACAACGTGGACATGGACGTCCTGCCCGCCTCCGCCTCCGGCCATCCCGTGGCCCTGGTGCGCTGAGCATCAAGGCGGACACGCAGATGTTGCTTTGATGCCGGAAAGGCAAGCCGTTTCAAAGTTTTGCGCCTCTGGCTAAGGCCTTTCGGTTCCCCTCCCCCTTGAGGGGAGGGGGTAGGGGTGGGGGTCTTCACACAGGAGCGCAGCTTGACTGGCACTCGTCTCTATCCAACGTATTTTCAATGAAAATACCCCGTGTTTTCAGTCTGTTACCCCCACCCCTCACCCCTCCCCTCAAGGGGGAGGGGGACAGATAGGCCGCGCCGTTGAAACAACGGCTATCACCTGTTGCAAAAGCCCTGAACGTCTTTCTGCACGATGTGTGCATGCAGTAGCTCAAGGGGGGAGAGGGACGGAAAACCGCCCTAGCCACGCTTGCGCGCTTCTGCTCTCAGTTCGTTCAGAAGCCCGCCGGCATCCAGCTGGCGGCCTTCACCACTCGCCATGCCTTCATCATAGGCCTGTTTCAAGCGAGCCAGCTCCAGCTGGCGAACCTCTTCCCGCTGCTCCCACAACCGCAGGGCTTCGCGGACGATTTCGCTGTTTGAAGCATAGCCGCCGCTGTCAACGGCCGCCTGCATCATCGCAGCCTGGTGCGGGGTGAGGGATACGGTCAGGGTGCGCATGGGTGTAGCCTTCCTTTGCGGCCATTTTACCACGCATAACAAGATCCAACAATTCTTGTTAGAAACACCTCGTGCCAGTTCTGGAAGAGCCTTCCCTTTCGCGAGCGGCTCAAGCGCTTGCGCAAATCCGGCGCTGCGCGCCGTCTCTCCTCTGGACAGCGGGCAGGGGAGGGGCCTACTGTGCGTTTGTGCACAGACTGGTTTTCTCCAGTTTCTTCAGTGCCTAAGCTTTCTCAAGACGGGATGTGCCGGCATCCTGAGCTCATGGGTTGCCCCGCATGACAGACGGACCTGAAAAGACCGCCTTTCTCTCCGCCCGCGTGCCGGTGAGCCTGAGGAACAGGTTCAAGGCCGTCGCCGCGCAGCGGGGGCTGAAGGTGCAGGAGCTTCTGAACGAGCTGCTCACCAACTATACGGAGGGGCTGAACCGGCGCGAGCCTTCGGCGACGGAGGTCATCCACCTTCTGCGCGCCCAGAAGGAGCGGCTGATGCGCCTCGGCCTCCTGCATCTTTATCTCACCGGCCCGCTCGCCCGGGGCGAGCCTTCCACCGGGCAGGAGGTGAACCTCTCCTATGAGCTGGACCCGCAGGCGGGCTTGTCCCTGCTCAGCATCGGCCGGGTGGGCGACATCATCACCGCCTCCCTGCCGGATGATCTGAGGGTCACCCTCGTCCCCCGCAAGAAAGCCGTTTCCGCTGCCACCTATGCCAGCAGCGCGGACGACGAGATCCGCGTATTCTGAGGGAGAGGGGAGGATCGCATGCGCATTGCCGTCATTTCCGATGTTCATGGTAACCTGATTGCCCTCGATGCGGTGCTGGACCACATCGCCCGGCAGCAGCCGGACGCGATCGTCAATCTCGGCGACCTTGTTTCCGGCCCCTATGATCCCCACGGCAGCGCCGAACGGCAGATGCACCTTGCGGCCATGACCCTTGCGGGCAACCACGAGCGCCAGCTGCTGGAGGGCGGAACCGGGGCCTCCGACAGTTTCGCCAGAGCCCGCATCACGCAGGCGCATATGGACTGGATCGCCAGCCTGCCGCAGACGCTGACGCTTGCCGATGGCGAGGTCTTCGCCTGCCATGGCAGCCCGGCGGGCGGCGACCTTGACTATCTGCTGGAAGATGTCAGCCGGGGCTTTCCCGTGCTGGACACGCAAGGAGCCATCGCCAGCCGCATTGCCGGCATCGGCAGCGCCCGTGTCGTACTCTGCGGCCACACCCACATTCCGCGCCTTGCCTGGGTGGACGGGGTGCTGATCGTCAATCCCGGCAGTGTGGGCGTGCCCGCCTATGCGGATGACACCCCCGTGCCGCATGTGATGGAAGCCGGCACGCCGCATGCCCGCTACGCCATGGTGGAGCGCACAGCGGACGGCTGGGCCGCCACCTTCCACGCCATCCCCTACGACTTTGCCGCCGCCGCAGACCAGGCCCGGCAGGCAGGCCGTGAGGCCACCGCAACAGCCACCCTGACCGGGCGCATGAGGTGAGACACCGGCTCAAGGCCGCTCCCCACACCCCGTCCATCCGGCTTGGGAAAAGCCTGTGATCTGGCTACTCCGGCACGGCCTTTCAGCCCCCCTCCCCCTCGTGGGGAGGGGTGAGGGGTGGGGGGAATGGCCTTTCCGTCTGGCAGAGCATCCATTGGTTCCGGACGATCGCTTCTCTTGATGTATCATCAGGAAAATAGATATTTTTCATATAGTTGCAGGCTCAGAGCCCCCCACCCCTTACCCCTCCTCACGAGGGGGAGGGGAGCGGAGAGGCCCTGCCATCATGCCGGTGCATCACTGCGGTCCAGCGGCGGCCCCTTACTCCCGGTCCACCAGCAACCCTCCCCTTGCCAGAAAGCTCTGGGGCGGGGTGCCGAAGTAGCTGCGGAAGGCGGCGGAGAAGGCGCTGGCGCTGCCATAGCCCAGACGGTGGGCGATTTCCGTGCTGCTGTGGCCATGATTGAGCAGTTCCAGCGCCGAAAGCAGCCGCAAGCGGCTGCGCCATTGCCGGAAGGTGAGGCCGGTTTCCCCATGGAACAGGCGCTCCAGCGTGCGGATGCTGGCCCCCGCCATGGCGCCAAGCTCTGCCAGAGACCGGCCATCCCCCGGATTGGCCACCAGATGCCGCGTCACCCGCAGCAGGCGCGGATCGTGGCCGCCGGGCAGATGCATGGGGGCTTCGGCCAGCACCGTGATCTCATCCAGCGCCAGGGCGCAAAGATACCGGTGATGACTGGAGCGGCCACCTGCCTCGTTTCCTGCCGCCTCGTTGCCCATCTCGTTGCCCGCCATGCTGCACAGCCGCAGGATGATCTCGCGCATCAGCCCCGTCATCAGCCGCACGCTGCAGGCACTGCCCGAAAGGGCAGGGCGGCCCTCAAGCGCGCTGGGGTCCACGTAGAGATTGCGGATCTCCACTTCCGTTTCCGAGACGGTGTGATGCGGCACGCCGCCGGGGATCCAGACCGTGTGCGACGGCGGCACGATCCACACCCCGTCCGCGCTGAACACGCGCAGCACGCCGCGCACCGCCCATAGCAACTGGCTGCGGGGGTGGCTGTGCGGGGCAACGGCCCAGCCGGGCGCCAGCCTTTCGCTCCGGGCCAGCACCGGCCGCTCCGGGTCGATCACGAAGGCCGTGGGGGAGGGGGCGACATTTGGCGTGTCAGCGACATCAATTGGCATGATGATGGTCTAACGCATTGCGGCCGCAGAAGCTAGTTTGGCCTCCCGCACCAGACCAGGATGTTCCGCCGTGACCAGCCCCATTCCCCTGCGCAAGGCGCTCGCCTTTGGCCTCATCGCCGTTTCGCTGCTGATTGCCCTGTTTCCGCCCGCGCCCTTGAGCCCGGTTCAGGGGCAGATGCTGGCCATCATTCTCCTCACGCTCGGGCTCTGGGCGACGAGCCTCGTGCCCAACTATCTGGCGGCGCTGATCTTTTTCGCTGCGGCGCTGATCCTGAAACTCGCCCCCGCGCCGCTGGTGTTCTCCGGCTTTTCCTCGGCGGCCATCTGGCTGATCGTCTCGGGCTTCGTCATCGGCAGTGCCATCAGCCTGTCAGGGCTGGGCGACAAGCTGGCCGCCGTCCTCGCGCCGATGCTGACCGGCAGCTATCTGCGCCTCATCGGCGGGGTGGTGCTGATCGCCATGTTCCTCGGTTTCCTGATGCCGTCCTCCGTCGGCCGCGCCGTGGCGCTCATTCCGGCGGGCATGGCGCTGGCCGCCCGCTGCGGCTTTGAACCGGGCTCCAATGGCCGCATCGGCATTGCCGTGGTGCTGGCCATCGGCTGCAACATGCCGAGCTTTGCCATCCTGCCGTCCAACATTCCCAACATGGTGCTGTCCGGCGCGGCCGAAACCATCTACGGCACGCATTTCAGCTATGTCGATTATCTGCTGCTGCATTATCCGGTGCTGGGCATCGTCAAGTCGGCGCTGATCGTGTTTCTGGTGCTGAAGCTCTTTCCGGCGAAGGTTAGCCGTACCCGCGGCCAGATGCCCGATGCCGCCCCGCAGAAGCCTGAGGCCGAAAATGCCGCCACCGCGCGGCTGAAAACCTCGATCATCCTGATGGTCACTCTTGGCTTCTGGGCGACGGACAGCCTGCATGGCATCAATCCGGCCTGGATCGGCCTTGCGGCAGCCATCATTCTGATGCTGCCGGGCATCGGCATCGTGCCGCCGCAGTCCTTCAAGACCTCCGCCGATTTCGGCACGCTGCTGTTTGTGGCCGGTGCGCTGGCCGTGGGCACGCTGGTCAACCAGTCGGGCCTCGGCACCCTGATCGGGCAGGGGCTGCAGGCGGTGCTGCCTCTGGCCCCGGCGGAAACAGGGGCACAGACGGGCGCACAGGGCCTCGTCAACTTCCTGTCGCTGACGCTGATGAGCTTCGGCACCAGTCTCGTGGCCACGGTTCCCAGCGCTCCGGCGGTGCTGACGCCCATGGCGCAGGACCTTGCAACGGCCAGCGGCTTCAGCCTCGATGCGGTGCTGATGACGCAGGTGCCCGGCTTCTCCACCGTGCTGCTGCCCTATCAGGTGGCGCCGCTGATCATCGCCATGCAGATGTCGGGCGAGCGGCTGACCCATCTCACCCGGCTGCTGCTGCCGCTGACCGCCATCACCCTGCTGCTGCTTCTGCCGCTCGACTATCTGTGGTGGCGGCTGCTGGGCTGGGTGTAGGCCCAAGCCCGCGGCGCCGGCGCCTCTTCAAGGCGTAATGCGCAAGGCCGGGTCAAACGCTGGATCAGAGCAACAGCCCGAGGCGGGACAGGGTGAGCCGGCATTGGCGGCACAGCGGCTCGTTCCGGCCGCCCCGGTAATAGCTGAGGGCAATGACGGCGCCATAAAGCGCCCAGGCCTTGCCGCGCAGCCAGGCACCCTCGTCCAGCTCCAGGGTCTGGCGGAAGGTATCGCGCGCGGCAGGATCCACCCAGGACCAGGCGGTGGCATAATCGGCTGCCGGGTCGCCCACGGCCGAAAGGCCCCAGTCGATCACGCCGGAGAGCTGTCCCTTGAGGGTCAGCAGGTTGTCCGCCTTCAGGTCCCCATGCAGCCACACGGCCGGCCCCTCGAAAGGCACCGCCAGCGCACTGTCCCACAGCGCCACGGCCGCCGTGACATCCACCTCGTCCCGCACCATCTCGATTGCCGGAAAGGTCTGCGCGGACATATCCGCAAGCGGGATGCCCCGCAGCTTGTTCACCGGCCCGGCCAGCGGCGCCCCCTCCACGGGCTTGCGGTGCAGCGCCTTCAGAAACCCGGCCAGCGCAACCGCCGCGTCCGTCACGCTGGCAATGTTCTGCGGCGTGGCAACCTCGCCCTCCATCCAGTCAAATATGCCGAATTCGCAGCCCATCTCAGGCCCGGCATGCCCGCGGGTGCGCAGCCGGGGAATGGTGAGGGGCAGGGGGGCGAGATGCGGCAGCCAGTCAAGCTCCTTCGTCACCAGTTCCACCGCGGACCGGCGCCGGGGAATGCGCAGCACCAGATCTTCCCCGATCCGGTACAGCGCATTGTCCGTGCCCGCGGAGGCCACCCGGGAGACCGGCAGATGCGCCCATTGCGGGGCCTGTTGGGCCAGCAGCGCATGGATCAAGGCATCCGTGACGGGAAGATCATCTGCATGCATCGGCTTATCCTTTTTCTCATGCCAGAACCGTCAACACCGCTCCGCCTGCAGCGGCCAGCACAACGGCGGCGAAGGGCGGGGCCTTGAAGGCCACGAGCAGCACGAAACAGGTGAGGGCCAGGGTGAAATCCGGCAGCCCGCCGATGGCGCTGGTGAAGACGGGCGTATAGAGCGCGGCGCCCAGAATGCCCACCACGGCGGCATTGGCCCCCTGCATCAGCGATTGCGCCGGGGCGAGGGTGCGGAACCGGTCCCAGAAGGGCAGCGCGCCCACCAGCAGCAGGAAGCCGGGCAGGAACACGAAGACAAGCGCCAGCCCCGCCCCCGCAAGGCCATTGGGCGCAGGCCCCAGCACCGCGCCGAGATAGGCGGCAAAGGTGAAAAGCGGCCCCGGCATCGCCTGCACCGCGCCATAACCGGCAAGGAAGGCATCCGGCGTCACCCAGCCGGGCTGCACCACCTCCGCCTCCAGCAGCGGCAGCACCACATGGCCGCCGCCGAAAACCAGCGCTCCGGCGCGGTAGAAACTGTCCATCACCGCAAGGCTCTGGCTGTGCCCCGCCAGCAGCGGCAGCAGCACCAGCAGCGCCGCAAAGACGGCCAGCGCGGCAAGGGCCACGCGCCGCGTGACGGGCAGGGGGGCAGGCGGGGCGGCAGCTGCCCCTTGCCCCCGGCCAAGCACCAGACCGGCACTGGCCCCCAGCAGGATTGCTGCAACCATTCCAACAGCGCCGGGCAAAAGGGCGAGCAGGGCGACGGCGCCAACGGCAATGGCCGCACGCTCCTTGTCCGGGCAGAGGTTTTTCGCCATGCCCCAGACCGCCTGCGCCACAATGGCAACGGCAACGATCTTCAGCCCGTGCAGCGCGCCCGTGCCCAAGGGCCCGGAAATGCGCGCCGCCGTCATGGCAAAGACGAAGAGCACCAGCGCCGAGGGCAAAGTGAAGGCGGTGAAGGCGGCGAGCGCCCCCAGCCAGCCGGCCCGCATCATCCCCAGCGCAAAGCCCACCTGACTGGAGGCAGGCCCCGGCAGAAACTGGCACAGCGCCACAAGGTCTGCATAGGCCCGGTCCGTCAGCCAGCCGCGCCGCGTCACCAGCTCATCGCGGAAATAGCCAAGATGGGCAATGGGCCCGCCGAAGGACGTAAGCCCCAGCTTCAGGAAAACCCCGAACACCTCTTTGGCCGTCCCCTCCGGCCTCGCAGCCTCTTCCGTACCCGCTCCGCTGGTCATCGCCCGCCGGTGTCTCCTCAAGAGTGTCAGGTGCCCACTAACCGTAGTCTTGTGAAAGCTGCGTGACGATGGCTATACCATACTTGGCCTTGCGGAGACGGGCGTAAACCGGCTTGAAACCGCTCCCGGCGAGTGAAGCGCATTGAGAGCAACTATCAAAAACCCGAAGAATGTTCACTGCCCTGCAACCTCTCCATCCGTCATCCTCGGCCTTGTGCCGAGGATCTGCACAAGTCAATGGCTTGCAGATGGCCGGATGATCTTGACGGCACAGACACGAGCACCCTTGCAATTTTTGATGGCATTTCCTAGCCTTTTTCGCCGAACAGCAAGCATGCTTACCGCCCGCATCCCGCGAAGGAAGCAAAGCGGTACCAGGTGCGCGATGCACGCGATTTTCTGGACCGGATCGGGGTCAGGCCATGAGCAACACCATGACTTACAAGGGCTATGCAGCCCGGATCGAGTATGACGACGAGGACGGCATCCTGACCGGCCGCATTGCCGGCATCCGCGATACGGTGGGCTTTCATGCTGACACGGTGGAAGGCCTGCGCGAAGCCTTCCATGAGGCTGTCGAGGACTATATCGAAACCTGCGCCAGGATCGGCAAGGAGCCGCAGAAATCCTATTCGGGGCAGGTCATGTTCCGCATCAGCCCCGAGGTTCACCGCAAGGCCGCACAGGCCGCCGAACTGTCCGGCAAGAGCCTGAACCAGTGGGCCGAAGAAGTGCTCGACCGGGCTGCGGGGTGATCGACCCGGCAGAGGTTGCCGGCAGGCGCCAGACCTCAGCTTTCATCGACGATGCTGATGATCTTTCCGCCTTCGACGCGGAAGGCGGATGCGCCTGAGAATGCGAGCTTCTGGCCAGCCTTCCATCCGTTCGGCAGGTCGGTTGCCACGACCGCCGTATAGTCGATCTCGGCCAGTGTGGTGCCCGCCACGGTAATCGCGTTCACAACCTTCTGCTGCCGGGTCTCGAATGCGGATGCGCCGAACCTCGCCATCTGCGCAAAGCTCTGCTTGTCCAGCGCCTCCGCGGTCACCTCGCCGCCGGAGATGTTCTGAAAGACCACGTTCCCGGCGAGGCACATCAGCATGCCCTCGACGTCCTTGCGGTTATAGGCATCAATATAGGTTTCGATCGGATCAGGCAGACGTCCCATCAATCGCACTCCGGCAAGAGTCATCCCCTTGATCATCTACCATAGCCGCTTGACGGCTGCATGGCCGCACCGTCCGTATAGCCGTCCTGTCAAGGCGCCCCGGAACGGGCGGTTTTCCCGCAACAGATATTTTTGCCGGGCCCTGCCGGAGGCGGTGATGATAAGGCCCGATCTGTGGTTCCCCTCAGCCGGGAAGGACGCGCCCCAGGAAATTGCGGATCAGAACCGCGATTTCATCTGCGTGGGTCTCAAGGGCGAAGTGGCCGGCATCCAGCAGATGGATCTCCGCATCCGGAAGGTCGCGCCTGTAGGCCTCGGCACCAGCGGGAATGAAGGCCGGATCATGGCGCCCCCAGGCCGCCAGAAGGGGCGGGCGGTGTTCGCGGAAATAGGACTGAAAGTCCGGATAGAGGGCCACGTTGCTGCGGTAGTCCCGGATCAGATCAAGCTGAATCTCTTCGGCACCCGGCCGCGCCATATAGGCGATGTCGAGTTCATAGCCATCGGGGGAGAGGCGTTCCGGGTCTGCTCCGGTTCCGTACTGCCAGATCCGGATGGTGTCCGGTGACAGGGACGGACGGCAGGCCTCCCGGTTCGCTTCGCTGTCAACGCGCCAATAGTCTTCCCAGGGGCCCCATTCGCTGCTGAAGCCATCAGTATAGGCATTGCCATTCTGGCTGATGATCGCCGTCACTCTCTCAGGATGACGCAGGGCCAGCCGCAGGCCAACCGGCGCACCATAGTCAAAGACATAGAGCGCATAGCGGTCGAGCGACAGGGCCTCGGTGAAAGCCTCGATGACACCGGCAAGCCGGTCGAACGTGTAGCCGAACGCCCCGCGCGGCGGGGATTTGGTCTGGCCGAAGCCGGGCAGATCAGGCGCGACAAGCCTGTACCGGTCCGCCAGCAGCGGGATCAGATCGCGGAACATGTGGCTGGACGTGGGAAAACCATGCAGCAGCAGGATGACCGGCGCATTGGCGGGGCCCGCCTCGCGGTAGAAAACCTCCACGCCACCGGCCGTCTGGAACTTGTATCTCGTGGACATCACCAACTCCATTTTGTGTTCCCGGAGAAGGTAATGTGTTTCAAGTTCCGGCATAATATGGCCAATCTGAAAGTCTTGATTGCAGAATTGGAAACTCTGATGGACCGTCTTGAAGCCATGTCGATCTTTGTAGCAGCCGTGGAAGCAGGCTCTCTGGCGGCGGCGGCGCGCAGGCTGGGCCGCTCTCCGGCCTCCGTGACCCGCGCGGTTGCGCAACTGGAGGCAACGGCCGGTGAACGGCTGCTCGACCGCACGACGCGCCGCTTCGCCGTGACGGAGGCAGGAGCCCGTCATGCCACGGCCTATATGGCGGTTCTGGATGAACTCGGGCGCCTGGACCATCCGGCGCAAGAGGCCGAAATCCATGGCAGCATCGTGATCACCGCCCCGGAACTGTTTGGCCGGCTGCACGTGATGCCGGTGGTCGAAAGCTTTCTGGAGGCCCACCCCCATGTGCAGGTGCGTGTGCTGCTGCTGAACCGGATGGTGGACCTGACCGGGGAGGGTGTGGACGTGGCCGTCCGCCTGGCAGACCTGCCGGATTCTTCGCTGAGCGCGGTGAAACTGGGCGAAGTGCGCCCGCTGATCTGCGCCGCACCGGCCTATCTGGAGAGACATCCGGCGCCGGATCATCCCTCCGGTCTGCAGCACCATGTGTGCATCGGCCTGAACGAGGCCGGCACGCATGAACTCTGGCGCTACCGTGAAAGCCCCTCGTCCCGCCGCGTCCGTTCGGTCCGGGTCGCATGCCGGCTTTCCCTCAACAGCGCGGCAGCCGCAATCACGGCGGCAGAGCGCGGTCTGGGTCTCGTCCGGCCCCTGTCTTATCAGGTCGCGCGGCAGATTGCGGACGGGTCCCTTGTTGCCGTTCTCCAGCGCTACGAAACCGAACCGGTGCCGGTGCACATGGTGTTTCAGCCCCGCAAGACCGCCAGCAGAGCCACCCGTGCCTTCATTGACCACGCCCAGCCGCTGCTGAAGCGCAAATCCTTCGGCGGCCCCTGACAGAAGGACGCCGCCAGCCCCATCGTCATCCCGCCGCCTGCGGCAGAACCCCGATCCGCTACGGACCTCGCCTCCGCCATCTCCCACGCCGTTGGAACCGCGGGCAGGGGGGCAACGTCAGCACGCTTCTAGTCAGTTTCGCACTCATGGTCAGCGGGGGCTGTCAGAAATAACCGCTTCAGTGCAGCGGCCGCCTTTCCAGCGCTTGCGATGGCCAGTCAGAGACCGGCGAATGCCGCGTCTCTCTCATAACGTCCCATTAACCTTACCTCCACCGCGACTTATCGCGTAATCTATCTTATGGAACTTGTATCCATGCGATGCCGTCGCCGGCTCGGATGCGGTGTTCCGCATTATCATCCCCCGGCACCGCAGTTTTGCCGATACATGCAAAGTTTGGACATGCAAGTCAGGGCTGTTTCCGGCAGTTTCGGTGAACAGGTGTCAGACATGGTCTGGCTGGCCGGTCCGGGACGGGGATCATCTGCTTGTGACGATTTGGGGAACACTGACGGAACGGTGCGCCGGGCGGCGGGGTGTGGCGCGGCCTCTGGCGGCGGCGGCGCTGGTGGCTGCAATGGGCGGCGCGGGCATGCCTGCTGCCGCGCAGGATGCGGGCAGTCTGTTGCGGGAGCAACAGAGGCGGCTGGACATGCAGCGGCCCCTGCCGGGGATGGATGCGGAGGCGGCGGCGCAGAGCCCGCAAGGGCGGCCGGTCACCGCTTCGGACGAAGGCCAGACCATCCTTGTCACCGGCCTGCGCTTTACCGGCCGGGCGGACCTTCTGCCGCCCGCCAGTCAGGCGGCCATCATCGCGGCCGGAAAGGGCAAGCGGCTTGGCATCGGCGGCATTCAGGCGCTGGCGAGCCAGACGACGGCGGCATTGCAGGCGCAAGGCCATCTGCTGGCCAGCGCCATCCTGCCGCCGCAGGACATCACCGAAGGGGTGATCACCATCGAGATCCGGCAAGGCCGGCTGGAAGAGGCGAGCTTTGAACGGGCGGAAGGCATGCGGGCCTCCGAAGCGCGGCTGCGCGCCATTCTGGAGCAGGAAACGGCGGGCGAGGATCTGACGCAGGCGCAGCTGGAAAGCGCGCTTCTGCGGATGAATGCCCATCCCGGCGTCACCGCAAGGGCACGGCTGATGCCGGGCGCAGCACCCGGCACCACGCGGCTTGTGATCGATACCACGCAGGACCCGCTGCTCTCGGGCAGCCTGTCCGCCGACAATTTCGGCTCCTGGTCCACCGGGCGGATACAGGGCACCGGCACGGCACTGCTGACTGACGCCACCGGCTACGGCGACCTCAGCCGCGTCACGCTGTCGGGCTCGGAAGGCCAGCGCTTCGGGTCGCTGTCGGCCAGTGTTCCGCTGTGGGCCTCGCCCTTCACGCTCAGCGCCAGCTATGGCCACCTGACCTATCGCAACGTGGATGACACGGGCCGCCTGCTGGGGCTGAAGGGCAAGGCGGACTTTGCCGGGGCAACGCTGGATTATGCGCTCATGACCACGCGCAGGCTTTCCGTCTCCACCTCGGCCGGGGTGAACTGGAAGTCGCTGGTGGATGACAGCCGCGCCGGGCGGCTTTCGGACAAGCAGTCCGTCTCCGGCACATTCGGTGTCTCGGGCGAAGCGCGCGATGCATTCCTGGGCGGCGGCCTGACGGCCCTGTCCCTGAGCTGGACCACCGGCACGGTGGATCTTTCCGGCGAGCCTTCGGCGGAGGCGGCAGACCGGGCGGGCCTGCGCACCGCCGGGGCCTTCAACAAGGTCAATGCCAGCGCGGCGCGGGTGCAGAAGCTGCAAGGGGCCTTCTCGCTCTTTGCCCGGGGCTATGGCCAGCTGGCCGATGGCAATCTGGACTCGTCCGAGGAGTTCTCCCTCGGCGGGCCCTATGCGGTGCGTGCCTATCCGGTGGGTGAAGGGCGCGGCGACATGGGCGTGCTGGGCAGCGTGGAACTGCGCTACGACCTGCCGGTGGATGCCAGATATGGCAACGTGCAACTGGCCGCCTTTGCCGATGCCGGACAGGTGGTGGTGAACCGCTTCGAGCGGGGCATACCGCTCGCCAATGCCTGCGCCTGCAACAGCTATGGCCTTGGCGGTGCAGGGCTTTACGCCCGCTGGACGCGCGAGAACCTCAATATCTCGGCCACCTGGGCCCATGCCATCGGGGACAACCCCGGCCGCAGCCCGGCGGACGGCAGCAACACGGACGGAAAGTCCCTGAACAATCAGTTCTGGCTGACGGGGGCCATCCGCTTCTGAGGCGGCCACACCCTTCGCACGCCAGTGCGGCAAAAGAAGTTTCTGGGCGGGAGGCATGATCCTCCCGAAGCCTCAGCATGAGGACTGGTGCCATGCAGCTTTCCCGTAACAACGTCTCTCCGGCTGGCTCTCTTTCCCCGCGCCGGCGTCATCTGACCCTGCTGCTGTCCACCTGTGCGCTTGGCGCCGGGCTGATCCTGCCCCCCTCCCTGCTGCAGGCGCAGGAGCTGCCCACCGGCGGCACCATCGCGGCGGGCACGGGCAGCATCGGCACCTCGGGCAACACCATGACGGTGACGCAGACCAGCAATCAGCTGATCACCAACTGGAACAGCTTTTCCATCGGCAGCGGCGCGACGGTCAATTTCGTGCAGCCGGGCGCCTCGTCCATGGCGCTCAATCGCGTCACGGGGCAAGACCCGTCGCAGATCCTCGGCAACCTCAATGCCAATGGCCAGGTGTTCCTGATCAACCCCAACGGCATCGCCATCGGCGCCAGCGGGCGGGTGCAGACGGGAGCCTTCGTCGCCTCCACGCTCGGCATCACCGACAGCCGGTTTCTGGCCCATGACTTCACTTTCACCGGCAGCGGCGGCTCCGTCACCAATGCGGGCGAAGTGTCCGGCGCGGTTGTCGCCCTCATCGCCCCCACCGTGCGCAACAGCGGCACGATCACGGGGGACACAGCCCTTGCCGCCGGAACGGATGTGCTGCTGGATTTTGACGGCGACGGCCTGATCTCGGTGGAGGTGAAGGCCTCCACCATGGAGGCGCTGGCGGAAAACAGCGGCCTGATCAAGGCCGATGGCGGCACCGCCATTCTCACCGCCAGGGGCGCCTCGGAGGCGAAGAAGGGTATCGTCAACAACACCGGCACGGTGGAGGCCAAGGCCATCGGATCGCGCAATGGCCGCATCCTGCTGCTGGGCAGCGATGAAACGAACGCCAGCGGGTCGCTGAAGGCCAAATTCGTCGAGACTTCCGCCAAGAAGGTGAAGCTCGACAAGACGCTGAAGGTCGAGACGGACGGCGGCGACTGGCTGATCGACCCCACGGATATCAACATCGACGCGGATATGGCGGCCGTCATTGAGGCAAGCCTTGCCAGCGGCAATGTGGAAGTCTCAACCGCCGCCGCGGGAGCGGATGCGGGCGATATCACCGTGTCCTCAGGGATCAACTGGGCCGCCAATGTCCTCACCCTCAGGGCCGACCGGAACATTGCCATCAACGCCACGCTGAACGGCACGGCCACGGCAGGGCTGGCGCTGCACTATGGCCAGGGCGCGGTAGAGGCGGGCAACACGGCCGCCTACACCGTCAGCGCCCCCGTCAATCTTGCTTCCACCGGCAGCTTCGCCACGAAGCTGGGCAGCGACGGCGCGGTCAACAGCTACACGATCATCACCAGCCTCGGCGCGGAAGGCAGCACCACGGGCACGGACCTGCAGGGCATCGCCGGCAACCTTGCCGGGCGCTATGTGCTCGGCAGCGATATTGACGCCTCGGCCACATCGGGCTGGAACAGCGGCGCGGGGTTCACTCCGCTGGGCAACTTCACCACTGCTTTCTCGGGCTCCTTTGAAGGGCTGGGGCACACGGTCTCCAACCTTCATATCAACCGGCCCTCGACACAGGCCATCGGCCTGTTCGGGCTGACATCAGGCGCCAGCCTGAGCAATTTCGGCGTGACGGGTTCTGTCACCGGCGGTTCCGGCGTTGGCAGTGCCGTGGGCTGGGCGGCGAACTCCACCCTCTCCGGCCTCTGGTCTTCCGCGACGGTGGCCGGCAGCACGGGCGCGACGGGCGGGCTGGTTGGCACCATGTTTCAGACCACCCTCACCCGCTCCTTTGCCAGCGGTGACGTCAGCGGCGGCGCCGTTCTCGGCGGGGGAGTGCTGGGGGCCTTCGGCGGGCTTGTGGGCTTCCTCAACAGCGGCACCATCAGCCAGTCCTATGCATCCGGCAATGCCTCCACCGTCAGGTTTCAGGTGGGCGGGCTGGTGGGGACAACCGGCAGCGATGGCGTGATCATCAACTCCTATGCCACCGGCAACGTCTCGGGAACAGAGGGTGGCGCGCTCGTTGGCAACAACAGCGGCACGATCAGCTACAGCTACGCCACAGGCAGCGTTTCCGGAAACCAGGGACTGTTTGGCAGCAGCGGCAGCAATGTGTCCAACGTGTTTTACAACGCCGCCACGGCAGGCCCGGAACCCTCTTTCGCCAGCAGTGGCAAGACGGCCACCGAGCTTCTCGATCCCTTCCTCTACATCGAAGACGGCTGGGACTTTGCCAGCATCTGGGGCTCGCCCAAGGCAGGCGGTCTGCCGGAGCTGCGGGCGTTGTCCACGCAGGCGCTCTACGACAATTACATCAAGGTATCCGGAGATCTCTCCCGCGCCTATGGCGACACGGGCAGCTTTCAGGGCAGCCTGACCACCAGCATCACCGGCATCTCCGTCTCGGTTGACGTGGGCAGCGCCATCACCGGCACGACGAATGCGGGCACCTACGCCTGGTCAGAGCCAAACATGGTCGAACTCGACCTGACAGGCGGCCTGACGGTGGCCGACTTCTACCTCGCCTTCGGCACGGGCGGCGTCACGGTGACGCCGCGTGCCGTCAGCCTCACAGGCTCGCGGACCTACAACGGCAGCACCAGCTTCTCGGCCTCGGATATCGTTCTGGGCAACCTTGCCAATGGCGAGACACTGAGCCTCAGTGGCGCGGCGACCCTCGCCAGCAGGAATGCGGACCAGTATTTCACCGCTGACACAAACGGGCTTACGCTTGGCAACGGGACGGGCCTTGCCTCCAATTACACGCTCACGGACGCGGCGGTGGAGCTTGATGTCACACGGGCAGTGATCACATCCATCAGCGGCCTTGCCGTGGACAGCAAGGTCTATGATGCCACCACAACGGCAACGCTCGACACCTCCGGCGTGATCCTCACCGGCATGGTCAGCGGGGATGACCTCACGTTCAACGGCACCGCCGCCTTCCTCACCGCCTCTGCCGGCACGGGCAAGACGGTCGAAGTCACGCTCTCGACCCTCACCGGTGCCGATGCGGCCAACTATGAATATGACGCCAGCATCGGCAACACGATCCAGCTCGCGGCCGCCGCAGATATCTCGCAGAAAGCCATCACCGTCACGGGCCTTGCCGGCCTCACCCGCACCTATGACGGCACCACGGCAGTGACGATCGACCAGAGCTTTGCCGGGCTGAACGGCGTGGTCATGGGCGATGACGTCAGCCTTGCCACCGCCCTTGGCGCCTATGCGGACAAGAACGCGGGCAACGGCAAGATCATCACCATCTCGGGCCTGACGCTGACCGGCGCGGAAGCGGGCAATTACACCGTCAGCGTCACCCCCGGCACGGTCACGGGCGATGTGGAAAAGGCGGTCATCTCCGCCGTCAGCGGGCTTTCCGCGCTGAGCAAGGTCTATGACGGGGGCGATGCCGCCACACTGGATGCGAGCGGCGCAGTCCTGACGGGCTTTGTCAGCGGGGACGCGCTCACCCTCACGGGCTCAGCCGCCTTCCTCGACCCGTCGGCGGGCACGAACAAGGATATCTCCGTCTTTGGCCTGGCTCTGGCCGGTGCAGACGCTGGCAATTACGAGCTGGCCAATGCGCTGGGGAACAGCTTCAACGTTTCAACGGCGGCTACCATCACGCCGAAGGCGCTCACCCTCACCGGCGTTTCGGGCCTCACCCGCATCTATGACGGCACCACGGCGGTGGCGCTGGATCTGACCGGCGCGCAGCTGAGCGGCATCATCCTCGGCGATGACGTGAGCCTTGCCACCGCCCTTGGCCTCTATGCAGACAAGAATGCGGGCACCGGCAAGCTGATCACCGTCTCGGGCCTGACCCTCGGCGGCATGGCGGCCGGAAACTACACGGTCAGCATCACGCCCGGCACCGTCACGGGGGATGTGACCCAGGCCGTCATCTCCAGCATCGGCGGTATTGCCGCCCTCAACAAGACGGCAGACGGCACGGTGACTGCCACGCTCGACACATCAGTCGCGCTTTTCAACGGCATGGTCACGGGCGACACCCTGAGCGTGGCAACGGCAAACGGCGTCTTCGCCGATGCAGAGCCGGGCACGGGCAAGACGGTGCTGATCAGCGGCCTCAGCCTCGGCGGCGCGGACGCCATGAACTACACCCTCGCCAGCAGCACCGCCACGGCGCTGGCCGGCATCGCCCCCCGTCCGGTGGTCCTGCCCCCCGCTGGCCCGGGGCAGCCCACACCCCTGCCCTCCACCCCGCAAGCACAGATCCCCGGCATTGCGGGCCAGCCAGGCACCGTCTCGCGCGTGGTCAGCAGCTGGTCGATCTTCGGCGGGCTGTTCTCCCCCACCGGTCAGACCACCCCCCTCACCCTCGCCTCCCTCGGCAGCACCCCGCAGGACATGACCGGCACGGATCTGATCGAGGATGAAAGGGGCGAGTGAGAGGCTTGGACTCCCCCATACCAAGGCGCCGAGATGCTGACGCATCACGCCTTGGAAATGTTCAAGCTCAGCACGGGCTTAACCGGTGTTCAATGAGTCAATCTCATCAAGCGCCGGTATAAGTGCCGTCTGATGGCCAATCGGCCAGCGCCTCGGCGATACGCAGATCAACTGCGGTATCAATATCGACGGAGCGGTGACGGGGCATGATGCTGGCGCGTGTACCCTTGGGCATGAAGCCGTTTTCGGCGCGGAAGGCCGCAAAGCCGATCACATAGACGGCCCCGTTGAAGCGGTACCAGAGCCCGAGGTCCTGACTGCGCCTGCCCTTGAACTCGGGCCGCACGAAACTGTCCAGCATTCCGTCTTCGGAGAGCTGCCCCACCCATGGGGCAGGACACTCAGCCTCGCAGACGGACACCACCGCCTGCGCCCCGCCTTGCCGGTAAAGGGCTATGGCAGCCTCTATGTCCTGCGCCTGGCGCAAGGGGGATGTGGGCTGCAAGAGCACGAGACCGGCATAAGCATCTAGTTCGGGCGCCAGCCGGTCCAGCACGTCATGAACCACCGCTGCGCTGGTGGCCGTGTCCGTGGACAGCTCCGGGCTTCGCAGGTCCGGACAACGGGCGCCGAGGCCAGCCGACACAGACTGGATCTCCGCGCAATCGGTTGAAACGTAAATGGCGCCCACGGAAGGAGCGGCCTGCGCTGCCAGAATGGACCAGGCGATCAGCGGCTTGCCCCGGAGCGGCAGCAGGTTTTTGCCCGGCAGGCGCTTGCTGCCGCCACGCGCAGTGATGATGGCAAGAAAGGGCCGTGTGTCCATGGTCACCTCAATAGAGAAGGCTGAAGTTACGCAGCAGCTCCAGCCCCGCCTCGCCGCTCTTCTCCGGGTGGAACTGGGTGCCGAAGACACTGCCCTTTTCCACCAGCGCCATCAGGGAAAGGCCGCCATAGGAGGCAGTGGCGTGAACTTCCCCGCCCATATCCCCATGCACGCCATAGCTATGCACGAAGTAGAAACTCTCGCCTTCCAGCCCCTTCAGCAGGCGGCAAGGCTGCGCCGATGCCGGACCCGTTGCCACCCGTGACCAGCCGATATGCGGCAGCTTTGCCTTTACCGGAAGGCGCGAAACGGAACAGCGGACATAGCCCAGACCATCATGCCGGCCCATCTCATCGCTGGAGAGCATCAGCAACTCGAAGCCAAGGCAAATGCCGAGCAGCGGCTTGCCAGCCGCATGGGCCTCGTCCAACAGAGGGCGCAGACCATACGTCTCAATGCGGGCCATGCCTTCGCCGAAGGCCCCCACGCCGGGCAGCAGCAGGGCGTCTGCCCGGCGCAACTCTGCCGGATCGCGGCTGATGATCGCAGGAATCCCGAGATGATCCAGCGCATTGCGGACGCTGCGGATGTTGCCGATGCCGTAGTCAATGATTGCCAGCATCTTTGGGCTTCCTGCGTGCTGTGGTGCGCGGCAACGCCGCCTTGAGGCCATCAATCGTGGCCTTGCCGTAGTGCAGCACGGAAGCGGTGGCAATGGCCTGCACCTGAACCTGCGCTTCCAGCTGGGTGAAATGGGCAATGCTGCCGGCGCCGCCACAGGCAATCAGCGGCACTTGCAGCTGCTTTTCGGCCTGACGGTAAAGCCCGGTGTCAAAGCCGCGCTGCGTGCCCTCCTGATCGACAGAGGTGATGATGACCTCCCCTGCCCCGCGGTCTTCCAGCTCACGCGCCCAGTCCAGCACATCCCGGCCCGTGGGCTCGCGGCCGTTGCTGACATAGGCCTCCCATGAACCGTCCGGCCTACGCTTGGCCTCGATCGAGGCAACGAGGCACTGGCTGCCATAAACCCGGGCGATTTCGTTGGCCAGCTCCGGATTGCGCAGCAGCGCAGTGTTGACAGCCACCTTGTCTGCCCCACTCGCCAGCGCCTTTTCCACGTCCTGCAGCGAACGGATACCCCCGCCCATGGTGATGGGCACGAACACGGTGCGGCAGGCCTCAGCCACCGTATCAAACAGGTTGTTGCGGTCATAGAGGCTGGCGACCGAGTCCATGAACAGGATCTCGTCGATGCCCTCCCGGTAGTATTTCCCTGCAATATCTAGGGGATTTCCAATCCTGCGCTGGCCTTCAAGGTGTATGCCCTTGATGACATCTGCATTCTTGATATCGAGCCGGGCAATCAACCTGAGCATGACGGTCAGATATCCTGAAACAGTTTCTGCGTCGGCACCTGCCAGAACTCCTCCATGCTGATCACACTCAGGAAAAGCTCTGCGCTGTTGCCTGCACCAAAATGATGATCCGGCTCATAGTGCCGTTCGCTGGCCCAGGCCTCGGCCAGTGCTGCGCCGATGGCTGCCGCATCACCGGGCACATTCACCACACAATCCGCCGACGCCCTCCCGGTCTGACGCGAGGAAATATTGATTGTGTGTACCCCGAAGACCGGGCATTCGCGGATGCCGGCGCTGGAGTTTCCGGCCAGAAACCTCGCGTGCCGCAGCAGAGTGATGAAATACTCCATCCGCATCGAGGGAATGAGCTTGAAGCGCGGATTTCCGCGCAGCCGCTCGTATTCACGGAAGATCAGCTCGCAGCCGTCATCATTGTTGGGGTAGATCACCACATGGTCGCGGCCCGACGCCAGCAGGCAGTCCACCAGCGCGCGCGCAGAGCTCTCCGTATCGGCAAGGTCGGTTGTCACCGGATGGAACAGCACGATGCCATAGGGGCCGAAGGGAATCTGATAGTACCGCTTCACTTCCTCCAGCTGCGGCAGATCCGGCGACATCATCAGGTCCACGTCCGGTGAACCGATGATATGGATGTTGCCCGGCACCTCGCCAAGCTGGATCAGGCGCCGGCGCGCCTGTTCGTTGGCGACGAAATGCAGATGCGACATCTTGCTGACCGCATGGCGGATGAGTTCATCCACTGTGCCGGACACTTCGCCACCCTCGATATGCGCCACAAGGATGTTGCGCAACGAGCCGACAATGGCCCCCGCCAGCGCCTCGACCCGGTCGCCATGAAGAATGATCAGGTCGGGACGGAATTCGGTGACATAGCGGGACAGGCCGTCAATCGTGTTGGCGAGAACCCGTTCCATCGGCTCGCCCTGCACCTGATTGTGAAAGACATAGACACTGCGCGTGCCATCCTGCAAACGGTGCTCGGGCAGGGAGCGGTAGACCTCGTCCACCGTATAGCCATAGCGCTGCAGCGTGTGCATGCCGGTGATGAAGATACCGGTCTCAAAGACGTCCGAACGCTCGATCACGCGGATCAGCGCCTTCAGCTTGCCGAAATCCGCCCGCGTGCCGGTGAGGAAGAGGATCTTTCGCGTCATGAGCCACTATGTCCATCCAGGGAATCGCGATGCAATGGACAATTGCATCCAGCCCCTCGGAAAGCTGCAAAGGTGCACAGGTTTGGACGGCCACTTTCACTCGGCGGCACGCCCGGTCAGCTCCAGGCAGCCGGGGCAAATCTAGGGAAGTACCTGATCGAGCCACCCGCCCAGCCGTGCCAGGGTCCCGTGCGCCTGTGCCCTGACCCCGGCAAGGGCCCGCCCGGTCTGGTCAACAGCCGTCTGAGGTGCCTGAAGATGACGCTGGACTTCTGCTTCGATCCGCGTACTGAAACCCTCCTTCCGGACATCGATGATCCTGTCCGCCAGTCCCAATTCGCCGTAAAGCAGCTCAATCTGCGGATAGTTATACAGTCCCACGGCAGGAACACCCATTCCGATAGGGCAAACGTTCGCATGAAAGCGCATACCCAGAATGAGCTGGCAACGGCTGTACTCTTGCAGAAATTCAGGGAGCCCCGCCGCTGTGGGATCCAGTGCTGCAATGCGGATGCGCCGCCGCAGATAGGGATCCTTGATATGGGGCAGCAATCCGGAGATCAGCTGAACATCCCGCCAGATATGCGGGAAGAGGACAATGCGCAACCCGCTATGCCCCTCAAGGATATTCTCTACTGAACGGGCCAGCGCCGGAAGAAAGCGCTCTGCTGCCGCCTTTTCTTCAAATCGCCGCTCAAGCATGTCTCCGGCAATGTTGATGCCAATCAGTGGGCCAGTACCGGCGCCTTGCTGTGCCACCATTCCCAGAGCCTCTCCGGCCCAAAACCCTCCGTCAGGCATCACCGGCACCTGAGAAGCATACGAGCTGCCAAGAACCTGTTCCAGCGCAGCCGAAGACCCGTCGTTTCTGACACAAACGAAGAAACCGGGATGCCCAAGCACGTGGTCCATGAACGTCCGGAACCGGGATTGCGTCACCGGGCTGTAGCCTTGCCCTATATCAGCGCCCAGCGAGTAGAAGACCGTTGCAACCGTAAGCCTCGCAAGCCGTTCCGGCGTAATGTCAATCGACATGCCAGTTGCCGAATGCTCGACCCAAAGCTCGAAATAGTTGCCGCCACCAACCAGAAAGAGGTCGAAACTGTTGGCCCATTCGATGAACGCATCATCGAAGCTGCGCTGCTTCCAGTAAAACTCCCGGATCTCCAGCTCGGTGATATCAAGGCTCCGCCCAAGGCCGCGCCAAAGGTGCCGGGCGCCGGCGTGATTTGCCAGATCGCCTATATTGCCAGCGAAACTCGCCAGATGGAGAACGCGCAAGGGTTTGCCGGTGCCGTTCGCCATCTCATGTCACCTGATGCCTGAGTGCCCATGTGCTCCCTCGCTTCTCCCACAGATGCGGAGAGCGGAACTGATCGACGGTTTCCCAGAACTCTGCCTCGCTCAGGCTGATGTAGTCCAGGAACTCGTGGAAATACTTCGCCGGAAACTCCTGATCATATTTGTGAACCAGATTGACGCCTTCCTCACGGGTGATCTTGCCGTTGCGGATTTCCTGCGCCGCGTCATAGGTCGCCCGGCCAATGCCGAACTTGATCAGCGTGGTGAAGTAGTGGAAGGGGTCAATCTTGTCGTCGATGCTGGAGTATTTCGAGTAGGAGCCTTCGGTGCGCTCGTCATTGGCCTGAAACCCTGTGTGCTCGACCGCATAATAGTAGCACTCCTGCGGGTCCCACTTCAGGTAATAGCCAAGGTAGTGCACCTCGACACCCGCCTTCTCCAGGGCATCCCGGGTGGGCGGCACGTAAGGTGCAAAATCACCTTGCGTGAAACCATGCTCCGAGATGATATCCCGCATGCTGACGCCGCCGAACTTCATGTCCAGAGGATCGCCACTGGAATAAAAGGCCGGATCCATCACCGGCTTGCGGTTCTCGTCGATGTTGTTGCCGTATTCGGCCTGGTTTTCCCCATACATCACCAGTTCCACACCAAAGCGGCTGGCCATGGCCGGGCCGATGATGCGCTGGCCGACGATGAAGGGTTGGAACGGGTGCAGCAGGTTGCGGAAGGCAAGACTGGTCAGGAGCCGGTGCAGCCGTCCATTTGGCGTGTAGAGGATGTTGTCGAGCCCGCCTTCGTGCATCCAGTTGGTGAAATTGCGCCAGCCCACATCCGTGTATTTATGCGGCGCCCAGGTCACCGTCAGCGGGTTCATGCCGTATTTGTATTTGAGCACATGGGCGGTGAAGGCGCTGTCCTTGCCGCCGGAGCCGGGCACGATCACGTCATAACGCCCGTCACTGCGCTTGTAGCGTGCCAGCAGCTCGATCAGCCGCGCCTCGCGCTCCTGCCAATCAATGCCCTGTTCCTTCTGCTCCGCATAGCGGCAGGCGGAACAAATCCCGCCCTCAAAGGCGATGGTTGCCTTGCGGTCGGTCCGCTGGCTGCCGAATTCTACCGTCGAACTGGGCCGCTGGTTGGAGATGACGCATTTGCTGCAGAAATGAACCTCTTCCGGCAGTCCAAAATATGCGCGCTCGGACACAATCGGGCTCCTTTCCAGCAATGGCCAGATACAAATCACCCTTCGATTCGTAGCCCGAAAACCTGAAGATTATGCAACCAGCCACCCTCACCGGAAATAGACGGCGATCCGGTTGCCGTTGATTTCCTGGACGGTGAAGGGGCAGCCGAAGATGGCGGTGAGGACTTCGGGGCGGATGATCTCGGAGGGGGTGCCCTGAAGCGCGGCGCGGCCGTTCTGCATGACGACGATATGGTCGGAGTAGCAGGAGGCAAAGTTGATGTCGTGCAGCACCACCACCGCCGTCTTGCCGAAGTCGTCCGCCGCCTGACGCAAGAGCTTCATCATGGCGACGGAATGGCTGATGTCGAGGTTGTTCAGCGGCTCGTCAAACAGCATGTAGCCGGTGTCCTGCGCCAGCACCATGGCGACGAAGGCCCGCTGGCGCTGGCCGCCGGAGAGTTCGTCCAGAAAGCGGTGGCTGAGGTCCGTGAGGCCGAGATAGGCGAGCGCCTTGTCCACCTCGGCCCGGTCTTGCGCCGTCAGCCGCCCCTTTGAATAGGGGTAGCGGCCGAAGGAGACGAGATCGGTGACCGTCAGCCGCGCCGTCATCTGGTTGTCCTGCCGCAGCATGGACAGGCGCCGGGCCAGCACCTCGCCGGAGGTGTTGGCCACATCCAGCCCATCGACCAGCACGCTGCCCTGATCCATCGTGGTGAGCCGGGCAATCATGGACAGCAGCGTCGATTTGCCCGCCCCATTGGGGCCGATGATGGAGGTGAGCCCGCCCTTCGGCAGGTCGAGGGTGACCCCGTCCACCACCAGCGTGTTGCCATAGCTCTTGCTGACCTGATCGATCCGGATCACCGCCGCGCCCCCTTGAGCAGAAAGAAGATGAAGAACAGCCCGCCGGCAAATTCGATGACGATGGCCAGCGCCGTGCTGAAACTGAGCAGCCGCTCCAGCACCGTCTGGCCCGCCACAAGGCAGATGATGGCAATGAGCACCGCCGCAGGCAGCACATGCCGGTGGCGGCCGGAAGGCATCAGCAGATAGGCAAGGTTCGCCGTCAGCAGGCCGAAGAAGGTGACCGGCCCGACAAGCGCCGTGGACACGGAGACAAGCACGGTGATGATCATCAGCACCTGCCGCGTCACCCGCCTGTGGTCCACCCCCAGCATGATGGCGCTGTCCCGCCCCAGCGCCATCACGTCGAAGGTATGCCCCAGCCGCCAGGCGGCAAGGCTGGCCCCGGCAATGAGCAGCGCCGAGACGCCCAGCAGCGTGCCATCCACCGCATTGAAGCTGGCAAAGAACCGGTCCTGCAGCACGACGAATTCGTTCGGGTCAATGACCCGCTGCAGGAAGCCGGCAAGGCTGCGGAACAGGGCGCCGAGCAGGATGCCCACCAGCATCATCAGATGCAGGCCCTTGATGGCCCCGGAGAACAGCAGCTGGAACAGGATCAGCGAGAAGCCGGCCATGATGGCGACCTCGCCGACGAACAGCAGGCGCGGGTCCATGGCCGTCACGAAGGCCGAGCCGAGCGTGAAGACCAGCACCGTCTGCAGCAGCACATAAAGCGCATCGAAGCCCATGATCGAGGGCGTCAGGATGCGGTTGTTGGTCAGCGTCTGGAACAGCACCGTGGACACGGCCACCGCATAGGCCACCAGCACCAGCGACGCGAGCTTCTGCCCCCGGAAGGGCAGGATGAAGGACCAGCCGGCCTTGACGCCAAGCGTCATGAAGGCGGTGGCGGCGGCGAGCGTCAGGACGCCCAGCAGCAGCAGCACACCGGCAGGCGTCAGCCGCCTTTCGCCGGTCAGATACAGGCGCTCAAGCCGCATGGGAGCGCCTCCGCAGCAGCAGGAACAGGAAGAACACGCTGCCCACAACGCCCAGAACCGAGCCTGCCGGGATCTCGAACGGCGCATTCACCGTGCGGCCGATCAGATCGCACAACAGCACCAGCAGCGCACCGGTGACGGCGATCAGCGGCAGGGTGCGGCGCAGCCGGTCGCCCAGGGCCATGGCGACGAGATTGGGCACGATCAGCCCGACGAAAGGCACGACGCCCGCCGTCACCACCACGGCGGCGGTGACCATGGCGACGATGAAGAGCCCCAGCAGCAGCACCTGCCGGTACTTGAGGCCGAGGCTGACGGCGAAATCCTCGCCCATTCCGGCGAGGGTGAAGCGGTCGGCGGCCACATAGGCGGCGATGGTGAGCGCCAGGCTGAGCCACAGCACCTCATAACGCCCGCGCAGCACGGCGGAAAAATCACCGCTGGTCCAGGCGCCGAGGGTTTGCAGCAGGTCGAACCGGTAGGCAAGGAAAGCGGTGACGGCGCTGATCACCCCGCCCAGCATCAGCCCCACCAGCGGCACCATCAGCGCCGAGCGCAGGGGGATGCGCTCCAGAATGGCGATGAAGAGAAACGTGCCCGCCAGCGCGAAACCGCCGGAGACGAGCATCTTGGCCATGACCGGCAGGTCCGGCGCGAAGAACAGCACCAGCAGCATGCCCAGCGATGCCGATTCCACCGTGCCTGCGGTGGAGGGCTCGACAAAGCGGTTGCGCGCCAGCATCTGCATCAGGGTTCCGGCCACGGCCATGCCAGCGCCCGCCAGAATGAGGGCGATGGTGCGCGGAATGCGGCTTTCGGCCAGCAGCATCAAGGCCCGCTCATCGCCCGCACCACTGACCACACTCCAGAAGGAGACGGGGCTGGCACCGGTGAACAGGCTGGCTATCGCAAGACCGAGGGTCAGGAGAGAGGCTGGCAGCAGGAATTTCAAGGCAGGGTCCTGAAAGGATTGCGGCGGCTGCGCCCCGGAGGAGACGCAGCCGCCTGACACGCTGGCAATCAGAGGAAATTACTTGCCGCTGAAGGCCGCGTTCAGCTGGTCTACCGTATCCTGCATGGCGGTGATGCCACCGCCAATCAGATACCAGTTGGCCGCATTGAGGTAGACCACCTGTTCCTTCTGCCAGGCCGTGGTCTGGCGGACGATTTCGTTGTCGAGAAGCTGGCGGGCGGCATCGCCTTCCCGGCCGATGGCCGCATCCCGGTCCAGCACGAACAGCCAGTCCGGATTGCGCTCGAGGATATATTCAAAGGACGCCGGCTGGCCGTGGGTGCCGATCTTGATGTTATCATCGGCCTGTTCCAGCCCGAATTCGCCGAAGATCTGGCCGAAGCGGGAGCCCTTGCCATAGGTGGCCATCTTGCCGCCGGTGGTGAGGATGAACAGGCCCTTGCCGGCGCCTGCCGTCTTGCCCTTCAGCTCTTCGACGGACGCCTTGTATTTCGCGGTCAGCTCGTCCGCCTTGTCCGTCTTGCCGAAGAGGGCGGCCAGCGTCTGGACGTTCTTCAGGGCCGAGCCGGTGAAATCCTCGAAGTCCACCGACAGATCGATGGTGGGCGCGATCTTCGCCAGATCCTCATACTTCGCGGCAGACCGGCCGCCAACGATGATCAGATCCGGCTGCGCGGCGGCAACGGCTTCAAAGTCCGGCTCGAACAGGGAGCCGATCTTCTGGTACTTGTCACCGGCATATTGCGCCAGATGGCCCGGCTTGTTGCCGCCCGGCACCCCGGCCACTTCAACGCCAAGCGCGGTCAGCGTGTCCAGCGCGGCCATGTCATAGACGAACACCTTGGCCGGGACCGCAGGCAGCGTCAGCTCGCCCTTGGCGTGGGTCACCTTGACCTCGGCAGCGGCAACGCCCGTCAGCGCGGCGGAGAGAACCAGAGCGCTGGCAAGGCCAGCAGCCAGCCGCTTCATGGAGAACATATGCGTCATTTCCTGAACCTCGCAGCAGCAGCGCTCACGCCAGTGTGACGGCGGCAGCGCCTTGCCTGAACAACATAAGTTGAGTTTCTAAATCCACTTATGTAGAGACTGCTGCCAAGGGTCAACGCGCATCATTTTGAGCAATTCCAATTTGCGAAAAACGCAAATCCCCCTCCTCAATCAAGCGCTCGGGCAGAAGGCAGCACACAGGTGGACATTGGCCGGATGAAATTGCTGATCGCGCTGGATGCGCTGCTGCGGGAGGGCAGCGTGTCGGCAGCGGCGGCCAGCATGGGGATGCAGGTCTCGGCCATGAGCCGGATGCTGGCACAGCTGCGCGAATTCTACGGCGACCCGCTGCTGGAGCGCACAGGCCAGGGCATGCGCCCAACGCCCTTTGCCGAAGCCCTGCGGCTGGAGGTGCGCGGGCTGGCCAATGATGCCGAACTGCTGCTGGCCCGCACGCCGGACAGTGCATCCGCCCTGCCCTGGGGCAGCCACCATGGGCCGGGGTCCAACTCCGCCCGGGCGTTTTCCCAGCCTCAGAACCAGAATCAGGCCCAGAATCAAACCCAGCCTCAGGCAACCCCGCTGGCACCCGGCTCCAGTGCGCTCGACAGGCTGGCAGGCGAACCCTCGCCGCAGATGATTGCCGAGCGGATGGCGATGATCGGCCAGGCGTCGGCCCCCAGCCAGCGGCTGGCCAAATACATTGCCGGCATTGCCGCAGGGCCGGGCCGCACCCGTCCTCTGACGCAGGAAGAAGGCCGTGATGCCCTCGGCATCGTGCTGCGGGGCGAGGCGGACCCGTTCCAGACCGGCGCCCTGCTCGCCACCATGCAGTTCCGGGGCCTGACGGCGGTGGAACTGGCAGGTTTTGCAGAAGCGGTCCAGCTGCATGCAGCAGACGGCGGCGCGGCGGAGACGGGGGAGAGCGTGGAGACGGCGATGGCGGATCTTAACTGGCCCGCCTATTTCTCTCCCCGGCTGCGCACCGTGCCGTGGTTTCTCCATGCCGCCCGCCTGGTGGCCCTTGCCGGGCACAGGGTGCTGATCCATGGCTTTGGCAGCAACGTGGCCTCGGGCAGGCTGCTGCTGCAGGCCGCGCAGGATGGCGCCATTCCCGTGGCGGACAGTCTGGAGGACGCAAGGCAGGCGCTGGCGCAGGAGGGCATCGCCTATCTGCCCGTCACCGCCTATTGCCCGCAGCTCGCGGGCCTGCTCGCCCTTTATCCGGCCTTCGAGATGCGCACGCCGGTCAACACCGCCGTGCATGTGCTCAATCCGGGCGGCGCACCCGCTTCGATGCTTGGTGCGGCGCAAACCTCGGACCGGGAGCTGTTCCGCACCGCAGCCGCCCTCACCGGCTGTCTGGACGCGGCCGTCACCGGCGCCAACCGCGACTTTGCGCAGGTCACGCCGGACCGCCCCACGCCGGTGTTCCGCCTGACCGGCGGCGAGGAGGCCCGCTTCACCCTGCCCTCGACGCCCGCGAGCCGGATGCCGATCCCCGCCGCCCTCACCCAGCAGGAATACTGGCTGGCCGTGTGGACGGGCGCGGCGCGCGATGACCTAGCAGAAGCCGTCATCGTGAAAACCGCAGCGCTCGCCCTGATGACCCTGCGCCGGGCGCCTGAGGCGGAATTTTCCGCCTGCCTTGAGGACGCCGCCACCCTCTGGCGCAACCGCCCGCGCCAGCTCCGCCCGGCCGGCTCCGATGCCGCCAGCGTGCGAAAGCCATAGAGCGGGGACAGTGTTTACAACGGACTGCCAGTCAGGCTCACCGGTTATGGCTTGAGGAAAGCCTGCGCTCTGGTTTCTCCGGCACGGCCTATCTGCTCCCCTCCCCCTTGAGGGGCTACCGGATTCACACATCGTATAAAAAGAGGCGGCAAGCTCTGCTTTTATGCTGGAAAAGGTAAGCAGTTGCAGAGGCTTATTTCTCTGGCTGAAGCCTCTCGTTTCCCCTCCCCCTTGAGGGGAGGGGGTAGGGGTGGGGGTCTTCACGCAGGAGCGCTGCTTGACTGGGACTTGTCTTTACCCAGCACATCTTCAATGAAAATACCCCGTGCTTTCAGTCTGTTAACCCCCACCCCTACCCCCTCCCCTCAAGGGGGAGGGGAACAGATAGGCCGTGCCTTTGAAACAACGGCTGCCGCCCTGTATTAATGCCCTCGACATCTTTCTACACGATGTGTGCATGCAGCAGCCCTCAAGGGGGAGGGGAAACGAGAGGCCTCAGGATCGTCAGAGGTCTGCAGCGGCAATTTTCAAAGGCAAATCCTGCCTTCAGAATAAATCCCGATATATCTTGACTTTCGATATATCGGAAATATATCTAGAGCCATGAGACACAGACATCCCCACCGTCACCGCGGCCATGCCCCCCACGGCGGCCCGCATGACGGCACACACGACACCCTGCACGAAGGCCATCCCGGCGGGCACCGCCGGGGCGGCGGACACCGGCGCCTGTTCGACTATGGCGAACTGCGGCTTCTGGTTCTGGCGCTGATCGCCGAAGAGCCGCGGCACGGCTATGAGCTGATCAAGGCCATCGAGGACCGGTTTGCCGGCAGCTACAGCCCCAGCCCCGGCGTCATCTACCCAACGCTGAGCTGGCTGGAGGACATGGGCTACAGCGCCATCACCGTGGAAGCGGGCGGACGCAAGCGCCACAGCATCACCCCCGAAGGCGAGGCCTTCCTCACCGCCAACAAGGCCCTGGCCAGCGAACTCATGACCCGGGCCCGTGGCGGCATGGGGCGCGGCTTTGCCCCTGCCCCCGTTGTCCGGGCCATGGAAAACCTCAAGACCGCCCTGCGCCTGCGGATGCGCAGCGGCGAAATTGACCCGGAAACCGCCCAGAAAATCGCCGCTGCCATCGATGCAGCCGCCCTTGCCGTGGAGCAAAGCTGATGACGACTGAAACCACCACCCTCTCCACCCGCCGCTGCATTGTGGAAACTGACAAGGCGAGCCGCTACCTGCAGCAGCTCTGCAAGCACTTCCAGCACAAGATCCCGGCCGAATTCGACACGGAACAGGGCAAGATCACCTTTCCGATGGGGGTTTGCACGCTGAAGGCCGAGGGCACGGTTCTGACCATGGACGTCACGGCCGCAGACAGCGCCGCCCTCGACCGGCTGCAGGACGTTGTCGGCAGCCACTTCATCCGCTTTGCCTTCCGCGAGCCGCAAAGTGATCTTATCTGGACGGCTATCTGACAAAGACCCCGGCTGCAGCCGCCTCGGGCTGCAGCGCTTCAAAGGAGCCATTTGCCATGCAGCTTCGTGCCGCCATACTGTCCATCACCGCCGCCCTGCCCCTGCTTTGCACCCCGGCCACAGCGCAGGTGAGCGACAGCCAGCTCATCGGGATGATGGGCCTGACGGATGTGTCGGTCAAAGACAAACAGATGCAGCATGGCCGCGAACTCCGGGGCCGCCTTGCCGATGGCACCTGGATCGAAGCCGAATTCAGATCAAACGGCGAGCTGGAAGAAATCGAAAGCAAGAACGGCGGCTTCCCGATTGCCTCCGTGAGTGCGCTGCTGCCCGATGCGGTCAAGGCAAACCCGTCTTTCCCCCACGGCGCAACGCTGCGCAAGCTGGAGTTCGGCAGCAAGATCGAAATGGAAGGCCGCACGGCAGAAGGCCGCAAGTTCGAAGCCGAATTCAGCTCCGATGGCACGCTGCTTGAGTTTGACCTTGATTGAAGGCAGTCAGACATAAAAACCGCAGTCACAGGTATAAAAGAGACCGCAGGCAGGACAGAGCTACACCTGCCTGCGGTCAGTCATTAATGACATGCAGAAAAATAACTTACTGAAAACATGACCAGCACATTCAGGCACCCCTGCTGCACTGGACATCTGCGGAAACACACACCAGTTACATGCCTTCCGTCACTGACAGCTAGCATGGCCGTAAGCGCATCCGCTTGATATTTCTTGCGGATCCAGAAAGAAAACGGCGCGTGCCCATGTCATGCCACGGCGGTGATGCCGCACCAGCCTCGCAGCGTCGTGATAACCGGGGCTGGCATGAGACGCAGTTCATTGACAAGACAGGCGGGGCAGTGGATCAGGGTGTCATCAGATCCGGCCTCCGGTTCCCGTGCGGACGGCAGGCCTGTGCCCCGGCGCTTGCAGGAAAAGACAGACCGATGACCACGCCCGTCCAGCCGCAGCATGACACGACGCCTTCCGTGAGCCCGCTCGCCCGGGAAAAGCTCGCAGCCCTGGGGGAGCGGCGGTTCAACGTGGCCATCATCGGGCTTGGCTATGTGGGCCTGCCGCTGGTGCGGGCCTTCTGGCGGGCGGGGTTCGAGGTCACCGGCTTTGACATCGATCCGCCCAAGATCACCTCGCTGATGGCGGGAAAGTCCTATATCCGGCATTTTTCCGATGCGGACGTGGCGGCGATTGCGCAGAGCGGGCGCTTTCATGCCACCTCGGATATTGCGGATCTGGCCCGTGCCGATGCCATCCTGATCTGCGTGCCGACGCCCCTGACCCGGCACCGGGAGCCGGACATGTCCTACATCGTCAGCACGGCGGAGCATCTGCTGCCGCATCTCAAGGCCGGGCAGACGGTGATCCTGGAATCCACCACCTATCCCGGCACCACGCATGAGGTGCTGAAGCCCATCCTGGAGCGATCGGGGCTTGAGGCTGGCCGCGATTTCTTCCTCGCCTTCTCGCCGGAGCGGGAAGATCCGGGCAACCCGAACTATGAGACCTCGACCATCCCCAAGGTTGTCGGCGCCGATGACCCGGACAGCCGGGCGATTGCGATTGCACTCTATCAGGCCATCGTCCAGTCCGTCGTGCCGGTGAGTTCGGCGGCAACGGCGGAGGCAGTGAAGCTGAGCGAGAATATTTTCCGCTCGGTCAACATCGCCCTCGTCAACGAGCTGAAGGTGATCTACGACCGCATGGGCATCGACATCTGGGAGGTGATCGAGGCGGCCAAGACCAAGCCCTTCGGCTACATGCCCTTTTATCCCGGCCCCGGCCTTGGCGGCCACTGCATCCCGATCGACCCCTTCTACCTGACCTGGAAGGCACGGGAATTTGCCATCACCACCAAGTTCGTGGAGCTGGCGGGCGAGATCAACACCGCCATGCCCGATTACGTGATCACCCGCACGGCCGAAGCCCTCGACGAACGCTTTGCCAGGGGCCTCAACGGCTCGCGCGTGCTGATCATCGGGGCGGCCTACAAGAAGAACGTCGATGACATGCGCGAGAGCCCGGCGCTGGTGCTGATCGAGCGGCTGAAGCTGCGCAAGGCAACCGTCGAGTATCACGACCCTTACGTCCCCGCCCTGCCCAGCACCCGCAAGCACAAGCCGCTGATGGGCATGAAATCGCTGGACCTGAGCGCGGAAACCCTTGGGCAGTTCGACGCGGTGATCATCGCCACCGACCATGACTGCATCGACTATCAGGCCCTCGTCAGCGCCAGCAAGCTTGTCATCGACACCCGCAACGCCACGAAGGCCGTGACGGAGCACCGGGACAGGATCGTCAAGGCGTGAGGCCCCGGAGGCCGTTTCTCCGGTGCTGACGCAGACTGCATGGAGTAGGGAGAACGACCATGGAAGCAAATCAACTGCATCGCGGCCGGCTGATTGACCACATTCAGCTCGTCGTGCGTGACTTGAAAGCCAGCCAGAGCTTCTACGAAGCCGTGCTTGCCGTTCTGGAGATCCCGATTGTCACCACGGACGAGGGATATTTCTGGGCTGATGAGCTGGTCGTCAGCGCCGCAGACAGCCCGGCCGCCCTTGGGGTTCTGACGGGGCGGCATCATCTTGCGTTTCAGGCCGGAGACCGCATGATGGTGGACGCATTTTACAAGGCTGCCCTGGCCAATGGCGGGCGCGACAACGGCGCTCCGGGAGAAAGAGCCTACCACCCTGGCTATTATGCCGCCTTTGTGCTCGATCCCGACGGTAACAATATTGAAGCCGTTTATCACGGCGAAGCAAAACGCAGCGCCCCTTCGGTTGTGATCGGCTTCTAGAAAATGACACTGCCGGCGGCGGGCAGATTTCGCGGCCGCCGGCCGCCGGTCACCGGTCCGGCGAGCCACACCCTGCGCTCTGCAAGGCATGGCTCGCGCAATGGCCCCGCGATCAAGGGTTAGGCAATCGCCCCGAACTCCATGCTGACCGGCTCAACCATGCTCAGGAAGGCGTCACAATCGGCGTTCCCGGCCCAGGCGTTGCAGATGTCTTGCGCCCTGGCCTGCGTGGTGGCGAAAGCGGCATCGATGAAGCTGCCATCCTGCAGGCGGATCAGCCTTTGTCCGAGCCAGCCGGGCTGACGGGACAAATGATCTGCGATCATCTTGTCATAAGCCGCGCGCATTTCTTCTTCCGCAACGCCTTGACGCAACCGGAACCGCCCGATCTCGACGCCGGACCCCGGTTGCATCAAGACAAGCCCATTGGCAGGCGCCACATAGTGGCCCATGGCGCCAAGCTCCGTAATCGTCGCCCTGAAGCCGGCAAAGTCCTCCGATGTGCCCACGGCCTCAGCTGCGGCCTCCGCAGCCTCGGGGCTGGTCCAGAGAACAACATCCACCCGGCCGGTCTGATCTTTGCCACCGGTGAGCGGCAGCCATCCGCCAAAGCCGGAGAACTGTGCAACGCGCTGGCGTGCGGCCTCACGCTGCCGGCTGGCCTCGGCCGGGTCTCCTGTCTTGTAGGTGACGACTTCGATGCATTGTCTGGTCATGGGTTCTAGCTCCTTGCGCCGTGCAGGTTGAAGAAGCCTCTGTCTAGCAATGCCCCCTGACACTTTCTGTCAGGGGTATGGTACAAGGTGCAGCATGAAAACTCTCCGGCTTTTCGCTCTCCTCGATCAGCTGCGCAGCGCACGCCATCCTGTCCCGGCAGAGGCGCTGGCCCAGAAACTCGGCGTTTCACTGCGCACGATTTACCGCGACATGGCCAGTCTTCAGGCGATGGGAGCGCCTGTCAGGGGCGAGTCCGGCCTCGGCTATCAGCTGGAGAGGGGCTACTTCCTGCCGCCGCTGCAGTTCGACCCCGACGAGATGGAAGCAATCATGCTCGGCCTGCGTCTCGTGATGGCGCGGGACTCCGGAGATCTGCGCGATGCTGCCCAGCGGGTTTCGGGCAAGATTGCAAATGCCATGGGAGACGAAGGGGGCGAGAGGTTCCAGGCCCTTCCACTTCTGGCCATCACCCGCGAGCGGCCCGGTGACAGTGGTGTAGCGAAGTGGAGCAGCATTCTGCGGCGGACCATTCGTGAGCGGCGGATCCTGGAGCTTGCCTATCGCGACCTTGAGGGGCGCAGCAGCCAGCGGCAGGTTCATCCTCTTGGGCTGACACTCTTCGATGACGTGTGGCTCCTGACCGCGTGGTGCGAGATGCGGCAAGACTTCCGGAATTTCCGGCTGGACCGGATCTGCGGGATCAGGGAGACGGGCAACAGCTTCCGCCCGCAGAACGGGCGGCGGTTCAAGGACTATCTCGCAAAACTGTGAGCGCCTTTTCGCCCCCCTGCCCTCTCGCCCCCGCTTTTGGGGCTGCCATTCCACAACCCGTCGCTGTACGCCATCTTGGTGTCGCGTTTTCGATATCACACTCCCCGCGCGGGTGCTCTGCTTCAGGTCTGCGTCTCTCATGCGGACGGGAGATCCCGCATGTCACGAGAACAGCGCCGCCCGGCAAGCGGTGTGCATGAAAGCCGTCAGTTGCGGACATCCCGGGAGGAGACCTTCAGCTGCTATGCCGTCCAGAGCCCGTTCATGACCTTCCGGCCGCGCCGGCAGGCAGGGAATGGCCGCTGGACTGTCACACAGGGCGCAAAGGCCTGACAGCAGGCAGAGGAGCGGGCGGCCCCGCATCACAAGGAGGAGGAGACACAATGAGCAAGAACAGAGGTGTGGTCTACATGCGGCCGGGCAAGGTGGAGGTTCGTGATATTGACGATCCGAAACTGGAAGCGCCGGACGGGCGCCGGATCGAGCACGGTGTCATCCTCAAGGTCATTTCCACCAACATCTGCGGCTCCGACCAGCACATGGTCCGCGGCCGGACCACGGCCATGCCGGGGCTGGTGCTGGGCCACGAAATCACCGGCCAGGTCATCGAAAAGGGCATCGACGTGGAGATGCTTGACGTTGGCGACATCGTGTCGGTGCCGTTCAATGTCGCCTGCGGGCGCTGCCGCTGCTGCAAGTCGCAGGACACGGGCGTCTGCCTGACCGTCAACCCCTCGCGCGCGGGCGGTGCCTATGGCTATGTCGACATGGGCGGCTGGATCGGCGGACAGGCGCGCTATGTCACTGTGCCTTATGCGGATTTCAACCTGCTGAAGTTCCCGGACCGCGACCAGGCCATGGCGAAGATCCGCGATCTGACCATGCTGTCCGACATTCTGCCGACCGGCTTCCATGGCGCGGTCCGTGCAGGCGTCGGCGTCGGCTCGACGGTCTATGTGGCCGGTGCCGGTCCGGTCGGCCTTGCCGCCGCCGCCTCCGCCCGCATCCTCGGTGCTGCCGTGGTGATGATCGGTGACTTCAACAAGGACCGTCTGGCCCATGCCGCCAGGATGGGCTTTGAGCCGATCGACCTGTCCGCCAGCGACCGGCTGGGCGACATGATCGCCCAGGTGGTCGGCACCAGCGAGGTGGACAGCGCCATTGATGCCGTCGGCTTCGAGGCCAGGGGCCACGCGGGCGGCGAGCAGCCCGCCATCGTGCTCAACCAGATGATGGAGATCACCCGTGCCGCCGGTTCCATCGGCATTCCGGGGCTTTATGTGACGGAAGATCCGGGCGCGGTGGACGAGGCGGCAAAGCAGGGCAGCCTGTCGCTGCGCTTCGGGCTCGGCTGGGCGAAGGCGCAGTCGTTCCACACCGGCCAGACGCCTGTGCTGAAGTATAACCGCCAGCTGATGCAGGCCATTCTCCATGACCGGCTGCCGATTGCCGACATCGTGAATGCCAAGATCATTCCGCTGGATGATGCCGTCCAGGGCTATGAGATCTTCGATCAGGGTGCGGCAACCAAGTTCGTGCTGGACCCGCATGGCGACCTGCTGAAGGCCGCCTGAACGAAGCCTGAGGAAAACCCCGCCTGGCCATCCATGATGGCCCAGGCCACAACAGCGGCGCACCGGAGAAATCAGCTCCGCTGCGCCGCAAGCTTTTGCGCCTTTCTGCCGCCCGCGCGCCCGGCAGGCCTGTGACCTTGCATCCCGTTCTGATTTGCCATCAGAGCAATTTGGAAGGCTTCTAATTCTGCGGGATTGACCCGGACCGCCCCATCGAAAATATGACGTCAAAGTTCATATATTGGGGTGAAGCATGCGTATGATCAAAAAGGGCGCCTTCGGGCGGACGGCACCGGCAGCCGGGGCAGAAGGGCTGAAGTTCCACCTGCTGCGGGCAAGTGCGCTGGCTCTGGTGCTGATGCAGGCACCTTCCGCGCTGGCGCAGGAAGCCGCAGACACCACCTCTCTCGACAAGATCGTCCTCTCGGCCGAAGAGCAGCTGAAGCAGGCGCCGGGCGTTTCCGTGATCAGCGCCAGCGATCTGCAGCGCACGCCGGTTGCCAATGACGTTTCGGAAATCCTGCGCAAGATGCCGGGCGCAAACCTGACCGGCACCACCTCCTCCGGCCAGCGCGGCAACCAGCGCCAGATCGAGCTGCGCGGCATGGGCCCGGAAAACACGCTGATCCTGATTGATGGCAAGCCGGTTCTGTCGCGCAATTCCGTGCGCATGGGCCGTGCGGGCGAGCGCGACACGCGCGGCGACACCAACTGGGTGCCGGCCGAGATGATCGAGCGCATCGAAGTGATCCGCGGGCCCGCAGCTGCGCGCTATGGATCGGGCGCGGCTGGCGGCGTGGTGAACATCATCACCAAGCGGCCGGAAAAGATGAGCGGCTCCGTCACCACCTATTTCGCCCTGCCGCAGCATTCCGAAGAGGGCAGCACGGCACGCACCAATGTGACCGTGGGCGGCCCGATCCTCGACTGGCTCTCCTTCCGCCTCAATGCCGGCTATGCCCGCACCGAGCCGGATGATGCGGACATCAATGCGAGTGCCACGATCCCCGGCGGCAGCGTGGCCGCAGGGCGTGAAGGGGTGATCAACAAGGACGTGCGGGGCTTGTTGTCCTTCACCCCGCGTGACGATCACCGCTTCGATCTGGAAGGCTCCTACAGCCGGCAGGGCAATCTCTTTGCCGGAGACAGCCAGCTTGGCACCATCACGCCTGCGGTCCGCGACAGCCTGTTCGGCACCGAGACCAATTCGATGACCCGCCGCAGCCTGTCGCTGACCCATTTCGGCGACTATGACTTCGGCAAGTCCAGCAGCTATGTCCAGTGGGAGCGCACACTCAACCGGCGCCTGTCGGAGGGGCTGGCAGGCGGGCCGGAAGGCTCGATCCAGGCCAATTCCACCTGGGGCACGATCACCCTCGACAATGTGACGGCCAAGAGCGAATGGAACATTCCGCTGAACCTTGGCTTCGAGCAGATGCTGACGGCCGGTGCCGAATTCCGCGGCGAGTGGATGGACGATCCTGTGTCGATCCTGCAGGGGCTGAACGGCGCAAGAGTTCCCGGCACGGTGTCCGATCCGGCGCTGCGTGACCCGAATGTCAGCGCGCAGATGTTCGGCCTGATGCTGGAAGACAACATCGAGATCACGGAAGACTGGACCCTAACGCCCGGCATCCGCTTTGATCATCACAGCTCCTTCGGCGGCAACTGGAGCCCCAGCCTCAACACCACCTACATGGTGACGCAGAACATCTCCCTGAAGGCCGGTATCGCCCGCGCCTTCAAGGCGCCGAACCTCTATCAGCTGAACCCGAACTACGTGTATTTCACCCGTGGCAACGGCTGCCCCATCGACTTCCCCAACCTTGGCAACGGCTGCTTTGTGGTCGGCAATCCGGACCTGAACCCGGAAATCGCCATCAACAAGGAAATCGGCATCAACTACAATGATGACAACGGCTGGAATGCCGGCATCACCTATTTCCACAATGACTACAAGGACCGCATCGCCTCCGGCATCGTGCCGGAAGGCCGCTCGGGCACGGCACAGTATTTCCAGTGGTACAATGTGCCCGAAGCCGTGGTGCAGGGGCTTGAAGGCAACCTCGCCGTGCCGGTGATGGAGGGCCTGACCTGGAGCACCAACGCCACCTACATGATCGAGTCCAAGGACAAGCGGAACAACCAGCCCCTCTCGCTCATCCCGGAATACACAATCAACACCTCGCTGGACTGGGCCGCGACGGAAAAGCTGACGCTGATCCTCTCCGCCACCCACTATGGCAAGACGGAGTCCCCGACGCTGACCGCCACCACCGGCGGCGCAGTGACCAACCCGGAAGCGCGCGGCGCCTACACGCTGGTCAATGCCGGCATGAAATATGATCTCAACGACCACTTCCGCATGAACGCCGGCGTGAACAACATCTTCGACAAGCGCCAGTTTCGCGAAGGCAACAGCAACGGTGCCGGTGCCAACACCTTCAACGAAGCTGGCCGCACCTTCTACCTGTCGCTCTCCGCCACATTCTGAGGCTGAGCGCAAACAACCGGCACGATCAGACGGCAGGCCTGACCACAGGCCTGCCGTTTTTGCATATGCCTCGCAGTCCACGAGGCCTTGCGATGCAAGGGCCACACCCTGTTCAGTCCGGTTTCCTGCCGTCCGCCACACACCGCGCCGCCCCGGCCTCCGAGCCGGGTCCTGTTAAGGACGCAGTGCAGCGGTGCCTCCAGGGCAAAGACCGTGCAGGCATCCTTACGGTTGGAAAAGGCGGTGCCATCCTTACAGGTCCCGGCTCGGAGGCCGGGACGGTGCGGTGGGAAGGGCAGTGCCCCAGGCAAACCCTTTCCCCGCATCACGACCGCAAGGCAGGCCTGACCACGGGCCTGCCGTTTTTGCATCTTCGTGCCTTCACAGATCAATTCCCGCACGAGGCTGGCCAGTCCGGACGGGTTCAATTCAGCGCTGCACACGCCCACATGCGGGGCCGCTTCACTTTTCTTCTGCTTCGCCGATCACCGCATAGAGCTCAGCCATGGCCTGCTCATGCGGGACGACTCGGCCAGAGGCTGCATCGCCGATACTCTGCTTGATGCCATCGATGATCTTAAGCTCGTGCTCGGCAGAGACGGCACCTGTATCGGCTTGTGTACGAACGAACATACCGTTCTCCAATCTCTCAGACATCACCATCTTCGGCACCTGACGACCGCGCATCACGACCGCCTCTCCGCCGCAAGTCCGAACAGCGAGCGGGCGAGATGCAGGCGGCCTTCGCCAGCGCGCTCGATCATGGCACGGAAATAGCCGCCGGGACGGGAAATCTGTTCCGGATCGCGCAGCGCCTTTTCTGCCACCACCGCAAGGCAGGCCGCCGCCACATAGCGGCCCTGCTGCTCCACCGCTTGCGCATAGGCCGAGGGGCTGACACCGATCAGCACCCTAATCTCCTCTGCCGCCTCGCAGATCGCAGGCCAGGAGGTGAGCCTGTGACGGATAACCGCCTGAAGCTCGGAGCAGGCGCTTTCAACGAGACCCGCCGACACATCATCGAGCAAACCATGATGGGAGGCCCCTTGCGCCCTGCCCTGCTGCCTGTCCCGCTGGGTTTCCCGGCCCGCCCCCCGAGCCCTTGCCGCTTGCCGCAGTTTCGGTTGCTCACGGGCAGGATCGCCGCAATGCTCTTTTTCAAGAGCCATTTCAACGGCGGAGCCGTTGTCAGTCTTCGTGTTTATGTCTCGCCCGTTAGGGCGAGTCCGATTGATGTTACTTTTTGAAGAGTCGGGACGGTTTGTAATAGATAAGGAGGTGACGGGAATGTCACCCGTGGATGACATATTTTCAGAAAAAGCTGCATGATCAGAAGCGGCTGAGTCCAGAGCGTCCTGATAAAGGGCGCGCATCCGCTCCAGCCTGAAGCCCAGCAGCGTGTGCCGTTCCTCAAGGATGGTCTGGGCGCAGGCCCTGAAGCCTTCCAGGCCCTCGCAGGCATCATCCAGATCGGCAATGGCACGGGCAAGACGGGTCAGTTCCCGGCGGGCGGCCTGATCGGCCTTGATCTGCGCCTGAAACGCATCGGCTGCGGCGCGGAAGCTCTCCAGATTGACGCAGGCCGGGGTGAAATCGAGCCCATAGGCCTCGATATGGCCGGAAGCATTGTCCTTCTGCACATAGCGCCGGCCCGTGGGGCTGTCGCGGTAGGCAAGGATCCCGGCTTCCACCAGCCGCTTCAGGCAGCGGATCACCGTGCGCGGATGGCGGCTCGTGTATTCGGACAGGCGCTGGTTGGAGATGGCAACCACGGGCCGCCGGCCGGCCTTGAAATCCTCCGCCTGCACAAGGCCCAGCAGAATGTCGAGCACGTGATAGGACGTGCCATCAATGCCCAGAGCGGGAGCGACTCGCTTGAGAACGAGGGATAGATCCTGCTTCGTGACAACCGGACGGCCTTCCTGCTGCGACAGAACGGCGGACGCAAGAATGCCTGGCGTCACCTTGCGGAAGGTGGCGATCGAAGTGGTGGACATGAAATCCTCCATCCGCCGCGAGCGTCACGCCCGGACGGTGAACAAGATGGAGGTCAGAACGGGGGAAACGGGCACAAAAGTGCTTGTGCGCTCAAGACCGGGTCTTGAACGTGATTCGCTTTTCGCCTACAAGAAAAGGGTGCAAGGTTTCGTGTGGGCGAAGTCCCATTCGACCGTGAAATCGGGGATCATCTGGTTGCCGCCAGATGGTCCCTTTTCATTTGGCCTGTTGCGTCATTCCTGCTCCTTTCCGTGTTTCGGGTCGCTGTCATAGTCCGGTGCTGCGGTCCTGCTGGCGTGATCTTACCCCCACCTTGCCGGGTGAGGGATAGATTTGCCCTCAGATTTTATCGCTGCTGCCGCCGGCGTCCTTTTCAAACTCCGCGTAAAGCTGCTCCAGCTGCCCGCCCAGCCAGGCGCCAAAGGCCGCTTCCTGCTTCGGGATGGTCAGCGTCACGCCGGATGATCCCGTCTTCAGCTTGCCCAGAAGGCGCTTGCCGGAGCGGATTTCCTGTTCGCCCGTCTGGCCGGTCGCCCTCTCTGCGCCCTTGCCGCGCGCGGCCTTCGCCGCAAGGGCCATGCGCGCAGGCGCATCGCCCGCCAGGAAGGCCTTGGCCTCCAGAATGGCGCGGATGCGCGGGGCAGCTTTGGCATCGTCGAACAGTTTGGCAAAGGCGGTCCAGGCCGGCCGGCCGACATTGCGCGCCCGGCCGATCGCCAGAACAATGTCCTCCGGCACGCTGGCCGCCACCTTCAGCAGGGTGGAAACGGTCGATTCCGTCACGCCCAGCACCGGCTGCATGTCGCGCTGCTTGAAGCCCGCTTCCTTCAGCTGCTGCGCCCAAAAGGCCTGCTCGATCCAGGTCAGGTTCTCGCGGACGCCGTTTTCCAGCGACTGCTCGCGGATCAGGTCCATGTCGGACAGCGGGCGCACATAGGCGCGGATCTTCACCGCCTCCGGACGGCCGCTCTCCTGCATCAGCGCCAGCACGGCCGCAAGGCGGCGGTGGCCATAGGCCAGCTGATAGCGCCCCTCCGCCGCCGGGTGCGGGCGCACCAGAACCGGGATCTTCTGCCCTTCGGAGGAGATCGACAGCTTCAGCTCCTCCAGCGCCTCGGCGGCCTCCTCATCGGCGGCAAAGCGGTCGCGGAAGGGCGAAGGGTCGATCTTGCCCGGGTCCAGCGCAACGATGCTGTCTTCCTTCAGCTGCGACAGGGCGCGGCCCATGGAGCTGACGACAGGTGCCACCATCCGCGTACCCTCCGCTGCGGGCGCGGCCGGGGGAGAAGACTGGGACGCGGATTGGGGTGCAGATGCAGGCTGCGCGGCAGGCGCGGACGCCTCCGCCGTTTTCTGGGCTTCAGCCGCCTTGGCCGCTTCCGCCATCATCTTGACGATGGATTTCTTCATCCCTGCCGCCTCCATACGGACTTGACCAGGTCCAGAATTTCGCCGTTCACCTGATCGGCGCTTTCCAGTGCGCGCTTCAGCGGCTCGCGCCCGACTTCGCCGGGCTCGACCTCATAGAGCGACTTCTTGGCAACGCCGGCCGAAGCCACGGCGGTGGATTCCACGGCTTCGGCCACCAGCACATCCTTGCCGAACAGGCTGCGCATGGTGCCGGCCATGATCTTCTGCGGGGCGTCGTTCGGGTTCACCCGCGTCATCAGGAACTTGACGAAATCATGCTCGAACCGCGCGCCCCCTTCCGAAAGGGTCGCCGTCACATCGGCAATCATCTTCAGGAACTGGGCGCAGGAGGAGATGTCCAGCATGGCCGGATGCACGGTGATGATCAGCCCCGTTGCCGCATAGAGCGAGGCGAGCGTCGTATAGCCGAGCGAGGGCGGCGTATCGAGGATGACCAGATCATAGTCCTCCTCCACCGTGCGGATGGCCGCATCGAGGCGCTGGAAGAACAGGCCGAGCTCGTCCGTGGTGCGGTTCACCAGCGCGTTCGGCGTGTCATATTCGAAGTCCATCAGGCGCAGATTGCCCGGCACCAGATCGATGCCGGGGAAATAGGTCTTGCGGATCACGTCCTTCAGCGGCACCCGGTTGTTGTCATAGCGCAGCGCGTCATAGGCCGTGTCGGTGCGCTCGTCCTCGTCCTCGCCGGAGCGCAGGTCCCGGTCCGGCTGGATGCCGAAGGTGGTGGTCAGCGAGGCCTGCGGGTCCAGATCGATGCACAGCACCCGGTAGCCCTGCAGCGCCAGATAATGGGCCAGGTGCACGGAGGTGGTGGTCTTGGACGAGCCGCCCTTGAAATTGGCGCAGGCGATGACCTGCAGATGCTCACCGGCCCGCCGGTGCGGCAACAGCCGCAAGGCATCGTCCGGCCGCTGTTCGGCCAGATACTTGCGCAGCTCCCACACCTGCTCGATGGTGTAGATGCGCCGGTTGTTGTCGGCGCGCAGCGGCTGCGGCCCCTTGCCGTCCAGCGTCAGGGCGCGCAAGGTGCTTTCCGGAATGCCGAGCAGGCGCACCAGATCCAGCGTCGAAAACGTGCGGCCATAGGACTTGCGTGCCTCGGGGGGATAGGTCATCTCGCGCATGGACTGGAGCTTGTCCGACAGGCGCTGGGTGAAGTCCCCGATCTTGGCGGTTGTGTCCTTGGCGCTATCCATCTCGCCTGCGAGCATCTCGATCTCCTGACGGTTTCGCATTCGAGCGCGACCTCAATACCGTCAGAAATGCCTCAGCCCCGCCGATTCTGCAAGAAATATTAGGTTAACGGAAGCTTAAGCCCAATCCCGCCGGGCGGTGACGGACTACACAAAGAGGGCATCGCGTCGGTTTACCGCTGAACAACGCTTGATCAGGCAACGGCCTTGGTGTCGGAGGGGATCGATATCGTCGCGATAGCCGCAACGACAGAGGCGATGCCCGCCAGAATGAATGTCGTGGACAGCGATGACGTAATCACCATGCCGGCCAAGGCTGAGCCCAGAGGGAAGCCGGCCAGATTCAGGCTCATCGAAATCGACATGACGCGGCCGAGTTGTTGTGGGTCGGTTCGACGCTGGCGAAGCGTCAGAAGAGCAACATCGATCGGACCGGACATGACGCCAGCAAGCATAAGGCCGATCGCCAGCCCGCCAAACCCAAACTCAGCTGCCACGGGCCATGCCGCCAAGGCCGTAATTACCATTCCGATCGCCATAATGTGACGCTCGCGACCGGTCGTTCGCAGGTGCCCGGCGAATAGCGCACCAATCCCGCCCGCAGCGCCCATCGCAGCCCATAGGAAGCCTGTCACCGAACTTCCAATGGAAACGTCGTAATGGTTGGCGACAAAAACCGGAACGACGACATACAGAACGCCCCAGGTGATCTGATACATCGAATAAGAGATGGCAAGGCCGCGCAGTGTCGGTTGCCGAGCGACGATCTGGATACCTTCCAAAGTCTGCCGCATGAACGACACCTGCCTTGACGCCAGACCTGAAAGAAGCGGTACGAGGGACATGCATATTGCCGCACCTGCATAGAAGAGGGCGATCACGGACATCGCACTTTCAGGACCAAGCCACGCAACAATGATGCCGGCCATCGCTGGCCCGACGACATCAACGACGGCATAGATCGCCGTATCGAGCGCATTTGCTCGATCAAGTGCGTGAGACGGAACCAACCGAGGCAACAGGGTGCGGGTGCCAGCTGCGCCCAACGGACCGGCGAGGGAAAACAATATCACCAGAAAGAACAGGACCGGTGGCGTCGTCCAGTTGAGCCAGCTCACGACACCGATTGCGGCAATGAATATGGCGCTGGCAATCATGTCGATTCTGACAGCTATCGTCGGACCGACGCGATCAAGCAGAACGCCCGCGATTGGACTAACCATCAGGCCCGGCACGATTGCCGCGAAAGTCAGCCAGCCGGCCAGTGCCGGTGACGAGAACCGCGCCAGCACGAACAGCACCAACGTGAGGATGAACATGCGTCTGGCCAGACGCGAGAGGGTAGCGGCGACAATGAGAGGGCTCAGACCGGGAATTCTGGTGAGGGCTCGGTATGAATTTTGCTGTTCCATCGTGACCTGCGAAAGATGGTTGGATTTTTGAACATTAATCAAGTGCGTTCGGGATGTCTGAGCTGAATGCAAACGCATGTATCAGGCAGTTCTCTGAATGCCGAGACGTCGTAATTCCCGGTAGACAGTTGAGCGACCAAGGCCAAGCAGCTTGGCGGCTTCGGTCGGGCAACGTCTGGGTAGAGCGCTCCTCGTCATATCGCCGCTTCGACAGCTATCTCCTGCCTCCGCAAATGGCAGCGCCGGTCGTCAAAGATTTAGGGCTGCCCGCATCTGCTGACGATTGGCTGGAGCAGCGGGGCCGGGAATTGGACTGGCGGCTGAAGCGGTTCTCAAAACGTCTCCAGAAAAATCAGGTTGAACCGAACCCTGTTCATGCTGGATTGGCTGGAGAATCCTACACTGCGCCAGCGTTGCCAGGCCGGCCTGAATAAGAGTGAACAGCGTCACGCCCTTACGCAGGCTATCTGCACGTTCAGGCAGGGCCGTATCATCGATCGCAGCCATGAGGACCAGCAATACCGTGCGTCCGGCCTCAACCTCTTCATCGCCGCGATCGTGTACTGGAATTCGACCTATTGGCCGACGCGCGCGCGCATCTAAGTTCGACCGGTAAGATCGTGGAGGACGCGATGATGGCGCATACCTCACCGGTCAGATGGGAGCATATAGCATTCTCCGGCGATTTCCTCTGGGAGCAGGCCGCCAGAAGCAGATCGCGAAAAACACTTGTCATCTCTGACGGAGCACGGGCAGCCTCAGTGTACTACCCCTGTTCACGCCAACCGTTGTTCAGTGGGAAACCAACGCGATGCCCTCACAAAGGCAAAAGGCGGCCCCGGATGCCGGGGCCGCCTGTCTTTTAGCGTGGGTCTTGCGTGCTTATTCCGCCGGGGCGGGCATGCCCTGCGGCAGCTTGCCCTTCTTGTAGGAGACGGAAGCCTCCACGAATTCGTCGGCAGCCTTCATGTTGGGCTTGGTGACGAGGCTGACGGCGATGAACAGGAGCGTCGAGACCGGCAGGGCCAGCACCCCGGCATTGAGGCCGAAGAGCTTGTTGCCCGTCAGGTACATCCACACCACGAAGGCAACGCCGCCGAGGATGGAGACCAGCGCACCGGCCGCCGTGCCGCGCCGCCAGAAGAAGGCGCCGATGATGGCCGGAACCGTGACCAGCAGGCCGACGGAAGCTGCCACCGACAGGATGGCGATCATCGAGAATTCCATCGCGGCAAAGACCAGCGAGACGATGGAGATGAACGGGATGATCAGCTTGCCGATGAAGAGCTGGCGCGCGTCGCTGACGCCGCCCGTCACGTTGCTCCACACATCGCGGGCAAAGACCGACGACAGGGTGAGCAGGATCGAGTCGATGGTGGAGACGGCAGCCGCCAGAATGCCGACCATGACCATGACGCCCAGAACCGGCGGCACCAGATCCGAGGCCAGCAGGGTGGAGGTGGCAAGGTCACCCTTCTCCAGCTCCGGGAAGGCGACGAAGGCGGAGAAGCCCCAGAGCACCGACACGACCGTATAGACGAAGCCGAAGCACAGGAAGATCACCAGCATGCGGCGCAGCGCCTTGAGGGAGGCCGGCATATAGAGGCGCTGGCTCACCTGCGGGTTGGAGATGGCGAAGAAGAACCACGGAATGGTCAACCCCAGGAAGGTGGTGAAGCTGAAGAGGCCGGGTCCGGGCACCTGCAGCAGCTCCGGCTTGGTGGCCTGAATGGCACCGAAGAGGCCGGAGAAGCCGCCCAGCTCGATCAGCACCAGACCGCAGACCAGCACCGAGGCGACGATCATCATCAGCGCCTGCAGGCTGTCCGTCCACATCACCGAGCGGATGCCGGCCACATAGGAGAAGATGATGGCCAGCACCATGGAAATGACCACGCCCCACAGGAAGGGAATGCCGCCGCCGGTCATGCCCGACAGGAGGTAGCCCACGCCCGACAGCTGCACCGCCGAATAGGGGATGAGGAACACGAGGCTGACGAGACCGGCCGCCACGGCCACCCAGCGGCTGCCGTAACGCGTGCCCAGCATCTCATAGGGCGTGACGAAGCCGTATTTCTTGCCCACCGCCCAGAAGCGCGGGCCGAAGATGGCGACGAGCGACACGCCGGCGAAATAAATGATCTCGAAGCCGAGGGCGCCAACGCCGCCCTTGAAGGTGAGACCGGCAAGGCCGATCATCATGAAGGCCGAATAGGTGGTGGCCGAGTAGCTCAGCGCCGACAGCACGCCGCCCATGGAGCGCCCGCCGATGAAATATTCGGACATGCTGGCGGACTCGCCCGAGCGCGAGATATAGGCCACCACGAAGGAGGCGAGGACGTAGATCACCAGTCCCCAGACGACAAGGGTCACACTCATGCCTCGTCCTCCTCGAAGCTGGACGTCGCCAGAATGTTGAGGACGATGACGGCAACACCCGCCACGCACCAGAACAGGAACGAGCCATACCACTCCGCCACATTGGTGAGCAGCGTATAGGGTATGGCGTAGCAGGCGAGGACGACCACGCCTATCAAGTATAGAGCAGCTTTCGACATGTGGTGACTTCCCTCTAGAGATTGGTGGGTTGTTTTCTCCGCCTTGTACCCGGCGGTTTGAACGGGCGTTGCACGGCGCCCGCAAGTTCCCCGGCCGTCCGCCGGAGCACATCAGGTGACAGGCTCAGCGCCCGGAAGGGGCAAGACCTGTGAGCCAGCTTTCAATGTCCGCCGCATCGGTCACGTCGGCATATTTCTGGCCCATGTCATAAAGGTTGGCGTCATGCGGGGCCGCCGCGCGGTCGGCGCAGCAATCGGCCGGAACCAGCACGTTGAAGCCGCTCTGCACCGCATCCACTACGGAAGCACGCACGCAGCCCGATGTGGTGGCACCGGTGACGACCAGCGTGTCCACGCCCGCACCCGTCAGCAGGCCAGCAAGTGCCGTGCCATGAAAGGCGGAAGCGCCCTTCTTGGTGATCACCGGGTCCTGCGGCTGAATGCCCGTTGCCGCGTCAATCTCCACCAGCCGGCTGCCTTCCAGAAGGGCAGCCATGCCGGCCGCCTTGCGCAGCCAGGGCAGCAGGGCAATCTCGCCGGGGTGATAGGCAATCGTGGTGTAGATGACCGGAAAGCCCTTGGCGCGGGCGATATCCGTCAGCCGCCGTGTGGCGGCCATCTGCGCGCTCATGTCCGCCGCCGTCGGATAGGCGGTGTCGGTGAAGCCGTAGGTGAAATCAACCACCAGAACGGCAGGCCTCGTGCCGCGCGGCACCGGCTGGCCAAACCCGGCCGCCTGATATGTTTCTTCCTGCTGTGTCATGTCCTTGCCCCCCTTCGGCTGGACGCTTCCCGCAGCTCAAAGACTGCGGCCTCTCCTCTTGCCGCAGCCCCCTCTCCCCCCTTGAGGGGGAGATGTCTGCGCCAGCAGACAGAGGGGGGTAGCAGCGCCGCAATACGGCATTACCTCTCGTATGACTGGACAGTCCGTTACCCCCCTCTGCCCCCTTCCGGGGGCATCTCCCCCTCAAGGGGGGGAGAGGAGTTGGAGCCAGCCTGGCCGCCCGTTGTAAACACTGCCCCCTCGTGGGGAGGGGGTGGAGGCCAATCAGCCCCGCGCCATCTGGATGTCCTTCACGACGATGTCGCCATCGATCACCACCGGTTCATCGTCGAGAAACAGCGAGCAGCCGCGCATCGGGATGTCGAGGTGGCAGGCGGTGTCGTTTGGTCCGCCCAGTTCGTTGTTCGGGCCGGTGGAGAACATGACGTTGCCGTAGAAGCTGCGCGGCTCCATGCCCATGCCGCCGGGGAAGGCGCCCGGCACCATGTTGTGCCACCTGGCATGGGGGTTCATGCCCCAGCCCACATGGCTCATGCCCATGCCGCGCGGATCATTGAAGGCGTCCATGTAGGACTTCACCAGCTCCGCATCGAGGCCGCCGCGAATGTCGCGCACGAAGCCCTTTTCGATGGTGTAGATGATGGGCTCGCGCACATAGATGTTCTGCGGCAGCAGGATATCGCCCGGCGCCACCACGATCTGTCCGTCCACGCCGTCATCATCCCCGCCCGTGAAGACAAAGCCCGAGGGCCAGTGGTCCCAGCGGCCCGGCTCGTCGGTGCAGGCATATTCCGTCACCGTGGGATAGGTGTTCAGCTTGTAGGTCACATCCGTGCCATGGCGCGAGGTGATGCGCATGACCTTCGCCTTGGCCAGCATTTCCCCGGCGATTTCCACCTTCTCGCGGATTTCCTTCGTCGGCAGCATGCGCGCCAGCAGCTCCGGCGGCTCCACGGCGGTGAGAATGCGCGTGCCGGCGGCCTGAATGGCCATCTGCTCGGGCGAGAACAGCAGGAACACGCAGTCGATCAGCATGTCGCAGGCCTTCAGCGCTTCCACCGCATCGGGCATGGCGGCCAGGCCGGTGACGCCGACGTTCCAGCCGCTCATGGGCAGCGGCGCGGGCAGGCGCATGTGATACATCAGCGCGCCAAGACGCTGGCCTGCGGCCATGAAGGCATCGGCATAGTCGAGCCGGTCGCTGCCCTGCGTCAGGACGATGAGCTTCTCGCCCTCATGCACGCCCGACATCTTCAGCTGATGCAGGCAGATCTCGGTAAAGCTGGCGTGGTCCATGTGCTGTGTCCTCTTCTTATCTCTTGGGGCTTAGGCCCGGAAATCCACGACGGCGGAGAGGAAGCCCTCCAGATCGTCCCAGGGGATCATGTGCCCGGCCTTTTCGACGATCATCACCTCGATGCCCGGCGAAAGCTGGCAGATCTCCGCGATGTCCTCCTTGCCGATCACCGCAGCTCCGCCCGCCACCACAAGGCGCATGGGAAGGCGCAGATGCGGCAGGTCGGCGTGGATGTCGTCCGTGTGGAAGCCGTCATAGGCGGTGCGGATTGCGTCGAGCTGGCAGGTGTGCAGCCACTCGGCGCGGATCGCGTTCTGCTCGTCCGTCCAGGTGGGGCAGAAGCGGCGCATGTCTTCGCCCGAACAGCCCTTCTGCGCCATGAGGATGGACTCCTCATACCAGTTCCAGGCCGAAGGATAGGCCCGCCGTCCGGGGCCGGAGACCGGCGGGTCCACCAGCACGAGGCCGGAAAAGGCCTCCGGCGCCTTGCGGGCGGCGCGGATGGCGGTGCGGGCGCCCATGGAATGGCCCAGCACCACCGGCTTGCCGAGGCCGGCGGCTTCCGCCACCGCAATCGCATCTTCCGCCATGGCATCGAGCGAATAGTCGAGCGCCCCTGCTTCACTCAGGCCGCGGCCGCGCACGTCCAGCACATGCACATCGAAAGCCCCGGTCAGGCGCTCGGCGACAAAGCCCCAGGTCACCGCCGGCGAGGTGATGCCCGGAATGAGCAAGAGCGAAGGCCCGTTGCCGGCGTGATGCACCAGATGCTGGCGGATGCCATTGGCGTGAACGTTGTAGCCGCGTGCCATCATCGCCCCCTCAATATGCGCCGGACAGCAGCGTGCCGCCGCCGGGAACGCGGGTGTCGAGATCCAGCGCTTTCAGCATCTGCCATGTGGTGGCAATCGCCGCCGTCAGCACCGGCTTGCCAGTGATGGCTTCCGCCATGGGCACGGCCGGCAGCGAGGGCATCTGCACGCAGGCGGACAGAACCACCGCGTCCACGTCATCGGTCTTCATGCCCTTGACGATGCCCGGCAGGTTCATCGGGTCATGGGCGGCAACGGCCAGATTGTCCGGGATTTCCAGCGCCCGCCAGTCGCTCACCTCGATGCCCTCATTGCGGATATAGGCAACGACCAGCTCCGTCAGCGGCTTCATGTAGGGCGCAACCAGCGCAATTTTCTTCGCGCCAATGGCCCGCAGCCCCTCGACCAGCGCCCCGGCAGAGGTGACCACCGGCGCGGCATTGCCGTTCTCGACCGTCACGCCATGCAGGCGGGTCTGGCTCTGGCAGTGATAGCCAAGGCCCATGGCCATGATCGCCACGAGGCAGGCGTAACCCATCACGTCAACGCGGGCGTCGGAAAGCTCCAGCGCGCAACGGTCGCTGTCCGCATCCATCGCCGCCAGCTCTTCCTTGGTCACGTGCTTCATGCGCATGCGGGAGGAGTGGAAGGTAAACCGCTCCGGCGCAATCTGCTCGCGCATGCGCAGCAGCGCCGGGATTTCCGTTTCCATCGTCACGTTCGAGCTCGGGACGATCTGCCCGATACGGTAGGTCTTCATGCCTGTGGCTCCCTCCATTCACTGGAAGCCACGTTAATTATTCATTTGAATAATAACAAGCCCATTTTTTCACCGTGCCGCCATATCGCGCTGCACCATCATTCAGCAGCGGTGAAAAAAGCCAGAGCGGCACACGCAATTTGGTCACAGCGGCACAGCCTCTCCATTCCCCTCCCCCTTGAGGGGAGGGGGTAGGGGTGGGGGTCTTCACGCAGGAGCGCAGCTTGATGGGCTCTCGTCTCCCCCGCCTCACGCTGAAATGAAAATACCAGGTTTCTTCAATCCCTTACCCCCACCAGGGGCAGTGCTTAGATTGGGCGCACAGAGGAGGGTTGTGCCTTCGTTTTACCGCAGCGCTCCTCTCCCCCCTTGAGGGGGAGATGTCAGCGCAAGCTGACAGAGGGGGGTAGCGGCGGCGCAGCACAGCAGGAACTCTCGTAACAAGCGGATAGTCAGATACCCCCCTCTGCCCCCTGCCGGGGGCATCTCCCCCTCAAGGGGGGAGAGGAACTGGAGCCTGACTGACAGTCCGTTGCAGACACTGCCGCTCAAAAAACGGGAGGAGCGGAAAACCCCCGCCCAATCACAACGGCGCGCGCAGGCCTGCCGAGAGGAAGCGGACCAGATGGTCGAGCATCTCGTCCTTGCCGAAGGCGGTGAGGTGGCCTTCCGTGAGGTCGCCGATGCGGCCCAGGTCGTTGAGCATGAAGAGATAGGCGCCGACGAGGAAGGCCATGCGCACGCTGATGATATCCTTCGGCACATGCGGCAGGATGCGGGAAAGAACCGCGATGTAGCGCTTGACCGAAGCGTCATAGACCTCGCGGCGTAGGCGCAGCGCGTGCTCTTCCGGCTCGGCATGGAGCCGGGCCTGCATGGCGACAAAAGCGGCACCGTTGGGCCCGGAATATTTCATGTCCCACTGGGGCTTCAGATAGGCGAAGACCACATCCTCCACCGTGGGCGTTTCGGTGAATTCCAGCAGCCGGTCCAGATTGACATGCCGGTGCCCGGCCAGCACCCCGCCCCGGCGGCGGAAACACTCGTCGAAGAGATCCACCTTGGAGCCGAAATAGTAGCGGATCAGCCCCTGATTGACCCCGGCGCGGGCCGCGATATCGCGCAGGTTCGCGCCCTCGAAGCCCGCCTCGGCAAAGGCCAGCTCCGCATGATCAAGAATCTGGTCCTTCAGATCCGGTGCCGCACCCGCCTGCTCGCCCCGCGCCGGACGCCCCGGCCCGCGCGGCTTGGACCGCTTTCCTGCACTGGACTTTGCCTTTGCATCTGCCGGAGGTGTCTTGCTGGTTTCCGCCACGCGGATTTCCTCATGTCTCGTGTCTGACCCCAACCGGAGGGCCGTGTTTGCATTGGATGGCCAGAGAAGGAAAGCGCCCTCCTCTTGCCGCAGCGCCCCTGAGGCCTGCGTCCTGGCCATTCCGCCGTGGCGCTTCAGCCCCCCTCCCCCTCGTGGGGAGGGGTGAGGGGTGGGGGGAAGCCTTTCCGGCTGGCAGAGTATCCATTGCTTCCCTTCTCCAGCTTCTTCAGGAAAAGTTCTGCTTTCCAATCCCTTGCAACCTCAGAGCCCCCCACCCCTTACCCCTCCCCACGAGGGGGAGGGGGGCGGAGAGGTCCTGCCGTCATCCCGTCAGCCCATCATGCCGGTGCATTCTTCCTCCGCGCGCCCAAAGCCACCATTGCCTCCTCAAGGAGAGAGACGAACTGCTGCCTGACTGGCCACCCCGTGTAAAGACCACCCCAATCAGAGGGCAAAAGATTGCTGACTCATACGCTCATATTATTCGGATGAATAATTAAATCAGCCGCTTCAGCAAGGCAAGGAAGGTTGCCTGCTCCTCCGGCGAAAGGGGCGCAAGCGTTGCCTCGGTGATGGCGCGCATTTGCGGCACAATCTCGTCCAGCAGATCGCGGCCCGCCTGCGTGGTGGAAAGAAGATGGCGGCGCTTGTCCTCGCCGTCCTTTTCCAGCCGGATCAGCCCGCGCGCGATCAGCCGCGTGACGACCCCCTTCGTCGTCGCCGCATCCATGCCCGCCAGCCGCCCCAGCGCATTCTGCGACACCGGCCCGCGCACCTCGCGCAGGCGGAACAGGGTGGAAAACTGCGTCGGCGTCAGCCCGCCGGTCATCCGCTCCGTGAAAATCGAAATATGCCGCTGATAGGCAAGGCGCAGCAGGAATCCCGCCTGCTCGTCCAGCACATAGGCCTTCTCGCTGGCCCTGTCATTTCCGGATGCTGTCATCAGCCCGCAGTCCCCCCGCCGGTCCTTTTTGTTTGAATCTGCCTTATCACGAGTTCCGCAGCAAAGGTTGCAGTTTCGCATGCGTGTCAGCCCGGATGCCGGCCGCGCCCCGGCGCGGCATTGGGCAAATCTGCCGCCTGCACAGCATTTGCGCAAAAATAAGTATCATCCCGTAAAAATTCGTTTGCATACATACAAATTTTTTGCTCAACTCATGTCAACGCTCCCCCGAGAGAGCGATCCAGAGGGTACCATGACCAACACGTTCTGCCTGACCGTGAACGGGGCACGCCATGTGCTGCCGCATCCGGAAGACCGCACGCTTCTCGACATCCTGCGCAGCGAGCTGAAGCTGACGGGGGCGAAGTATGGCTGCGGCATGGCCCAGTGCGGGGCTTGTACCGTGCTGGTGGACGGCAGACCAGCCCGCGCCTGCGTGCTGCGCGCCTCCTGCGCCGCAGGTTGCGAGGTCACCACACTGGAAGGCCTCGCCGATGCTGACACCGGCGCGCTTTCCCCCGTGCAGCAAGGCTTTCTGGAATGTGAGGGCGCACAGTGCGGCTATTGCCTCAACGGCATGGTGATGACCGCGACCGCCCTTCTGGCAGACAATCCCAGCCCCTCACGCGAGGAAATCCGCGCAGCCCTGCGCCATAACCTGTGCCGCTGCGGCACCCATCTGGAAATCATCGCCTCCGTCGAGCGCGCTGCCGAACTCCTGCGCGGAGGCGCATCATGAGCCCCGCCGCCCCTGCCCTCATCATCCACGAGGACCGGCCCAATGGCCGCGCCGTCTATCTGCATGTTGCGGCAGACGGCAGCGCCACCGGCTTCAACGGCCATGTGGATCTTGGCACCGGCATCGAGACCGCTCTGGCGCAGATCGTGGCCGAAGAGCTGGATCTGCCGCTTGGGTCCGTCCGCATGGTGCTGGGCGATACGGCGCTGACGCCGGATCAGGGGCCGACGATTGCCTCCGAAACCATTCAGGTGGCCGCCATCCCGCTGCGCCTTGCCGCCGCGCAGGCCCGTGCGGTGCTGGCCGCAGAGGCCGCCCGCCGCTTCAACGCCCCGGCGGATGAGCTGCGGCTGGAGGCAGGCGCCGCCTACTGGCAGGACAAGAGCCTCACCTATGCCCAGCTGCTGGAGGGCCTCAGCCTCGATCTGCCGCTGGACCGCAACGTCCCTGTCAAGGCCCCGGCGGAGTACCGCATCGTCGGCCGGAAGACCGGGCGGCGCGACCTGCCGGAGAAGCTGCGCGGCCAGCATCCCTATATCCACGATGTGGATGTGCCCGGCATGGTGCATGGCCATGTCATCCGCCCGCCCTATGCCGGGCGCGACAGCGGCAGTTTCATCGGCCACAGCCTCACCGGCTATGACGAAGCCGCCGTGCGGGGCATGCCGGGCTTCATCGCCATCGTGCGGCAGGCGGATTTTCTGGCGGTGGTGGCGGAGCGGGCCGATCAGGCGGAGGCGATCGCTCAGGCCCTGCCCGTGCACTGGCGCATGCCGCCGGAGCTGCCGGACATGGCCAGCCTGCGCCAGACGCTGAAGGACCATCCCTCGACGCCCCGCCCGCTGGACCAGACCGGCGATTTCGCCCGTGGCATTGGCGAATGCGATGTGGCGCGTGAGCGCACCTATGTCTGGCCCTATCACGAGCACGGCTCCATCGGCCCGTCCTGCGCCATTGCCGACTGGGCGGAGGGGCAGCCGGTGGTCTGGTCCGGCACGCAGAACCCGCACATGCTGCGCGGTGATCTCGCCGTGCTGGTGGATCTGCCGCCGGAAGCCATCGAGATCCGCCGCTATCAGGCCGCCGGCTGCTATGGCCGCAATTGCGCCGATGATGTGTGCGGCGACGCGCTGCTGCTCTCCCGCGCCATCGGCCAGCCGGTGCGCGTGCAGCTGACCCGGGCGCAGGAGCACCTGTGGGAGCCCAAGGGCGCGGCGCAGCTGATGGAAGTGCACGGCGGCATGAAGGCGGGCAGCCTGCACGCCTATGCCATCGACACCTGGTATCCCTCCAACCGCGGGCCCAATCTGGCGTTGCTGCTGACCGGGCGCGTCAGCCCCGAGCCGCGCCCTTCCGACATGGGCGACCGCACCATCATTCCGCCCTACCGGGTGCCGAACAAGCGCATCACGGTGCATGACATGGCACCCATGGTGCGCGCCGCATGGATGCGCGGCGTCTCGGCCCTGCCGAACACCTTCGCCCACGAAAGCTTCATCGACGAAATGGCTTTCGAGGCGGGGGAAGATCCGGTCGATTTCCGTCTGCGGCATCTCGATGATCCCCGGCAGGCCGATCTGGTGCGGCGCACGGCGGCAGAGGCCGGCTGGTCCGCCCGCAGCGGCCCGCGCCTGCGGCGCGAGGGGCGCATGGCCTATGGTCAGGGCTTTGCCTTTGCCACCTATGTGCATGGCACCTTCCCCGGCGTTGCCGCCGCCTCGGCCGCCTGGGTGGTGGATGTGGCGGTGGACACGCAAACGGGCGAAGTCTCCCTGACGCGCATCTTCATCGGGCAGGATCAGGGGCTTGTCATCAACCCGGACGGGGTGCGCCAGCAGATCCACGGCAACGCGGTGCAGACCGCCAGCCGCGTGATGCTGGAAGAAGTCACCTTCGACGAGATTTCCCCCACGCCGCAGAGCTGGGCGGCCTATCCGATCCAGACCTTCCCCGCCGTGCCGGACATCAGCACCATGCTGATTGCCCGGCCGGAAGACCCGCCGCTGGGTGTGGGCGAAAGCGCCGCCGTGCCAAGCGCCGCCGCCATCGCCAATGCCATTTTCGATGCCACGGGCGTGCGCATGCGCGAGGTGCCCTTCACGCCGGAAAAGATGCGCAGCGCCCTCGCCGCCCATGGCTTTGACGGTGCAGCCGCCCTGCCCGCCCCTGCTTCTGCACCGGGCAAGAAGAACCACAGCCTGCGCCGCAAGCTGCTGGGGCTGGGCACGGTGCTGGGCGGCGCGCTCACCTTCGGCGCGGTGGCCCTGCCGCTTAACCGGCCCATTGCGCCGGTGGCCCCTTCCGCTCCCGCTTCCTTCTCGGCGGAAACGCTGGAGCGCGGACGGCAGGTCTTTGCCCTTGGCAACTGCGCCAGCTGCCACACGGCGGAAGGCGGCATCGCCAATGCGGGCGGGCGGCCTGTGGTCACGCCGTTCGGCACCGTCTACAGCACCAACCTGACGCCGGACCCGGACACCGGCCTTGGCCGCTGGAGCTTCGAGGCCTTCGACCGGGCCATGCGCCACGGCATCAGCCGCGACGGGCACAATCTCTATCCGGCCTTCCCCTACACCTCTTTTGCGAAGATGTCGGGCGAAGACATGCTGGCGCTCTATGCCTTCCTGCAGACGCTTGCGCCCGTCAGTCAGGCAACGCCGCAGGCTCAGATGATCGCCCCCGCCAACCTGCGCCCGGCGCTGTCCGTGTGGAACCTGCTCTATCACGATGCAAGGCCCTTCATGCCCGAGCCGGCCAAAGGCGAGGTGTGGAACCGGGGCAAGTATCTGGTGGAAGCCGCCGGCCATTGCTCCGCCTGCCACGCCCCGCGCAATGCCGCCGGGGCCGAAATGCCGGAGCTGACGGGCGCCATGATCAAGGGCTGGTACGCGCCTGCGCTCGCCGGGGCAGAGGCCACCGCAAGAGGCTGGGACGAGGACACGCTCTTTGCCTATCTGCGGACCGGTCACTCGGAGGCAGCCACCGCCTCCGGCCCCATGGCCGAGGTGACCGCCAGCCTCACCGCCCTGCCGGACAGCGACATCCGCGCCATGGCCACCTATCTCGCCTCTCTGGGTGAAGGCGATCCGAAGGCAGCATTGGTCCCTGTTACGCTGGCCCCTGTTGCGGAAGCTTCTCCCGCGCCCGGACCGGGCAGCCGCATCTATGACAGCGCCTGCGCCGTCTGCCATGAGCCCGCCATTTCCGGAACCGTCACAGCGGCGCTCTCACCCCTCAGCCGCTCAGCCGCCCTGCGCGCGCCAAAGCCGGACGCGCTCTACTCGGTTCTGGACGAAGGCGTGCGCGCCCCCGATGGCCTTGCCTTGCGCGACATGCCCTCCTTCCACGGCGAGCTGACCGCCAGCAACCGCGAGGCGCTCGCCACCTACCTCCGCCACCGCTTCGCCCCGGACCTGCCGCCATGGTGAGAGGGGAGAGAGGAGAGTCTCCAATGGCCGCAGCGCCCCTCTCCCCCCATGCTGAACCAGCTTTTTGGCAGGGCATCTCCGCCCCCCCTCCCCCTGGTGGGGAGGGGTAAGGGGTGGGGGGCTCTGAGCCGGAAACGATATGAAAGACAGACAGATACCCGAAAAGGCATGAGGAGGAGCAGCTGTATGAAATCAATAAATACTCTGCCAGCCGGAAAGGCTTTTCCCCCCACCCCTAACCCCTCCCCACGAGGGGGAGGGGGGCGGCAACTCAGAGGCCGATGACAAAGCAAGTGCTCTCCTTTTCGTCATGGCCGGGCTTGGCCCGGCCATCTGCAAACCATTGATTTGGTTAGATCCTCGGCACAAGGCCGAGGATGACGACGGAGAGGCCGAAGGTTTGTCATCAGTCCGGGGGGCTGAAACGCCGTGCCAAGAAGGTAAGCCATAACGAGTAGTGCCCCCCAAACACACGGAACCAAGGTCAACGCATACCCATATTGTTAGTATACAAACAAATATCTGACACAGAGAGGACAGACCCATGACAGACGCAATTGAAAGGGTGGAAATCGCCGTCATCGGTGCCGGGCTTGGCGGGGCGGCTGCGGCGGCGCTGCTGGCCGGGGCCGGGTTTTCGGTGCATACGTTCGAGCAGGCACCGGTCTTCACCCGGCTGGGTGCGGGCATTCACATTGGCCCCAACGTGATGAAGATCTTCCGCCGCATCGGCATCGAGAAGACGCTGGAGTCCATCGGCTCGCACCCGGACTTCTGGTTCTCCCGCGATGGCAACACGGGTGACTATCTCTCGCGCATTCCGCTGGGCGACTATGGCCGCCGCGAATATGGCGCCTCCTACATCACCATCCACCGGGGCGACATGCACGCGGTGCAGATCGACGCCCTGCCGCAGGACCGGGTGCATTTCGGCCACAAGCTGATTGCCATCGAGGAGCGCGAGAGCGACGTTCTGCTGACCTTCGAGAACGGCCGCAAGATCGCCGCCGGGCTGGTGGTGGGTGCCGATGGCATCAATTCCATGATCCGCGAAATGCTGCTGGGGCCGGAAAAGCCGCGCTTCTCCGGCTGGGTCGGGCACCGGGCGCTGGTCAACATGGACAAGCTGCGCGCCTCGGGGCTTCAGTTCGAGGCCTGCGTCAAGTGGTGGTGGGAAGCCTCGCGCCACATCATGGCCTATGCCACCAAGGGCGATGGCAGCGAATATTACTATGTCACCGGCGTGCCGGTGGATGGCTGGGAGCATGAGACGAGCTTCGTCGACAGCTCCCGCGAGGAGATGGAAGCCATCTTCGGCGGCTCGCACCCGGTGGTGCAGGCGCTGATCGATGCCACGGAGACCGTGACCAAATGGCCGTTCTGGAACCGTGATCCGCTGAACCTGTGGAGCCGTGGCCGCCTCGTCATGCTGGGCGATGCCTGCCATCCGATGCGCCCGCACATGGCGCAGGGCGCCTGCATGGCCATCGAGGATGCCGCCGTGCTGACCCGGTGCCTTGAGGAAACCGGCACCAGCGGCTACCGCGAGGCCTTCGCCCTCTACGAAGCCACCCGCCGTGACCGCGCCACGAAAGTGCAGACCATCTCCAACGCCAACACCTGGCTGAAGGAGCCGGAGGACCCGGCCTGGGTCTATGCCTACGACCCGCTGACCGCGCAACTCGGCTGACAAAAAAACCCCACCGCAGGCTTTGCGGCCTGCGGCGGGGTTCCTGTTTTCAAGGACTGTGCGGGACGGCAAGACGGCGTTCTGCAGGCTGTTGACAAATCTGCAGCTTCTCCATCGTCATCCTCGGCCTTGTGCCGAGGATCTATACAGATCGATTGTCTGCAGATGGCCGGGACAAGCCCGGCCATGACGAAAGAGAAGAATGCCTACTTTGTCATCAACCTGATACTGTCAGGTGACAGCCGCCATCCTGCCTCAGAAGGCGTGCGAAATGCGGAAGGACAGGTTGTAGCCTTCCGGCCGGTTCCGTGTGCCAAATTCCTTGTAGGCATGGAAGTTGACCGCCGGGAGGCCCGGCTCGAACCAGGCGATGGCAGGGCCTGCGGCGAAGGCGCGGCTGCGGTTGCCCTTGACGATGCCCTGCCCCTTGTCGTCGGTCAGCTGCTGATAGGCATAGCCGCCGGCGCCAATCGTCCAGGCACCCAGCGACTTGCCCACGGCGAATTCCTGCTTGTACTCGATGCCGCTGGTGTAATTGGTGGCCCGGTTGACCGTGTTGAAGGAAATCTCGATGCGCGAGGAGACTTCCCAGCCGCTGTCGAACAGGTAGGTCACACCGGCAGTGGGTGCAAAGGTCCAGTGGTTGACACCGGCCGAGAAGGGATTGTTCACGTCATAGTGGCCGGTCGGCGCCTGAATCTGGAACGCGGTGTTCACATACCAGTTCTTCGTCAGATCCCACTGCAGGATCAGCGGGATGAACCCGGCATCCCCAATGTTGAAATCCTTGTCCGCAATCTTCTGCCCCACATCGAAGGAGCCGTTCAGGTTCATGAGCGGCACTGCGACACCGAAGCCATAGGCGGCGCCCAGCAGCTTGAATTCGGTCATCTTGATGTAGGACAGCGTCACGGAGGTGACGTCCAGCTGCAGATCGACACCATTGTCCTTGCCGAAGACATCCTTGCCCTTGTTGGCGGTGTAATGCATCACCTGCAGGCCAAAAGCGCCGTAAGGTGTCGGCGGCGGCGACATGCCCGCGCCGAAGTCGAACAGGCCGAAGGGCGTAATGGTGGCTCCACCTTCCACCGCCGATGCATCCTGAGCCCCGGACAGAACGGCAAGCAGAGCTGCACCCGCCAGAACCGTCTTTCCTGCGATATCTTTAACCTTCATTGTTCCCCACTGTGTTTTTCCGGTTAAGTAGGAAAACCTAGACACAGTGGGCTGAACGCCGTTATCCGAGATCGGCACTCTCCCTGCCGCCCTCGTCAAAAACCGCAGTATTTCCGGAAGTGATGCCGGAATTCCCCAGCGTTTCGGAGGGCAATTCGCCAAACTGGGCCTTGTAGTCCCGGCTGAAGTGGCTCCAGTGCCAGAAGCCCCAGCGGGCGGCGATATCGCCGATGGTCTCACGCCGGACCTCTTTCCGGGCGGCCACCAGCGCCTCGCGCACCCTGGCAAGGCGCACCGACTTCAGCACCTGCACGGCGCTCTTGCCGTAGACCTTCGTGAAGCAAAGCTGCATGTAGCGGCGGCTGACCCCGAGGCGCTGGCACAGTTCCAGCACCGAGCAGGCTTCAAGCCCGCCTTCCAGCACCAGCTCCAGCGCCGCATCGGTGACCTGCACATGCGCCCGGCTGGCCGGTCCGGGCTGAAAACCGGAGAGGGTGACAAGGTCGAGAACGGAGAGGAGAAGATCCTCCCCGGCGCGGATGCAGGCCGCACCGGGCAGCGCGTGGCCCAAGCCCATGACTGCCCCGAACAGCGCCCGCACCCCGGTCAGCTTTTCGGGCGCGATGAACAGGGTCTTGTGGCGGGACAGCGCCTCGGCCAGTTCTCCGCCGCCCGCCAGCAGGCAGGCCTGGCCGAACCATTCGTCGTCAAAGGCGAGGCAGGCGAGATCCACATAGCCTGACGTCACCACATCCGGGTGGCCGCTTCCGTCCGCCAGCAGCCCGGCCATGGCCGGGATGTCGCGCCCGCCCGCCTTGGCGATGCCTTCGGCGGCAAGGGGAAAGGCGAAGACCAGCGGCGAACGGCAGGAGGCCAGCCCCCGTTTCAGCAGCGACTGGTCCACGGTTTCGCGCAGAAGCTGGACATGATTGAGGTTCAGCACCTGAACCGAAGCGGACAGCCGCCCGGGCGAGAGCTGGACATATTCCGCCGGCCACCCCGGCGTGAGCTGGGCAAATTGAACCGGATCATCTGCCGTCAAAACGGCAGGTGGACACGCCTGTGGCGTGGCAGATCGTTCCAGCAGCATGCAGCCCCCCTCCAAGCTGATACCCGCAGATAAAATCCAGGCACTTTCTGTCTGTTTGTCTTGGTGCGCAGTTTCCCTCTGGCTTTATTCACCAAGACAAGACAAAATAGAAAATCCCGGAAACAAGATCCACCTATTCATTATCTTGTCTCATATATTTTGCAATAGGCCGGAAAAGTATCGCTTGAAACCTTCGGCGGCATCTAAGCTCAAAGAGTTTGGGCTGGCAGAGATTGCGTGCCTGCCGTTACTTGAACCACCGCTTTTTCAGAAGTCTTGTGAGGTTGCCAACAAGGCGGGCCATATGGTCTAGGGGGCAGCCGGTGGGGGACAGGTGGAGGCTCGCTCCACGAGATGACAGGCGAGTTCGATCCGCCGGACGGGATTGATCCGGCCTGCGATACTGTCGCTCAGAAGGTCAAGGGCCGCGGCCCCAATTTCGCGCATCGGCAGGTGCATGGTGGTGAGCGGCGGGTTGATGAAGGCCGCCTGCGGCAGGTCGTCCATGCCGACCACCGAGATATCTGCGGGCACCGAGAACCCCGCCTTCTGCATCGCCATGATGGCACCGGCGGCGAGACTGTCGCCAGCCGTCACAACGGCGGTAAAGTCCTGTCCGTTCTCAGCCAGCCTCTGCCCGATGGCCTGCGCCGCCAGTTCCGGCAGCCAGTCGTCCACCGTCACGACCATGCGTTCCGAATGATCGAGCCCCTTCAGCCGCAGCGCATCCTGCCAGCCTTCCTTGCGGTGCTCGATCGTGCGCCGCCCCGGCCGCATGAGAAACAGGATGCGCCTGTGGCCAAGCTGGATGAGATGATCGGTGGCGAGCCGCGCCGCGGACCGGTTGCAGGGCGTGACGCTGGAGAGCCGCATCAGCGGATCATGGCCATTCAGCAGCACGACGGGTTTCGGGAAATCGCGCGTGGCCGCGAGCATCGCCTCGTCATCGACCGTGAGGAACAGCAGGCCGGCGGTCTCCGGATCTTCGCGCGCGTCTTGCAGCAGCTGTTTCTCGTCTGCCCGGTCTGTCACGGCTCGCGTGACGATCTCAAGGCCGAGAGCCGAAGCGCGTTCCTTCAGTCCTTCCAGCACATAGAGCGTGAACTGGTTGCGGACGTAATCGATCATCGCCGCACTGGAGGCAGCCAGGATGACCTTCCGTCCGGCAAGAGCGGCAGGAACGGCATAGTTCACCTGCTTGGCCGCGGCGAGCACCTTCTCCCGGATATCCGGCCGGACACCCTTCTCCCCGGCCAGCGCACGCGAGGCTGTGCTGAGCGACACGCCGCAGGCGCCCGCCACATCTTCCAGCGTGATGCGCCGGTTCTTTTTGGCCCGTTTTCCCGGCAGAGGCTTGAGGTTCATGGCAATCTCCCTCGCGCAAACTGCAAAAAATTTTCAGCTTGCGCAATCTTTTTTCTCAGTGTTCTGCTTGGGCCTCAAGACATGACCGCCTTGGGAGAGGCGGAAGGCGGGAGGACTTCATGGCTTTGAATGGCGCAACCATTCTCACCAATCTTGACCGGCTGGTGGCCGGCATGACCGGCTTGAAACACGACGGCCGCTTTCACGAGCCCAATCTCGATGGTACCGCCGGAGACTACATTTCCTTCGACAGCTGGGAATGGCCGCAGGGTGTCGGCCTCTACGGTCTGATCCGGCTCTGGCAGTTCACTGGCCGGGACGATCTCAAGGCGCTGATCGAGGGCTGGTACGAGACGCGGCTCGCCGCAGGCCTGCCGCCGCTGAACGTCAACACCACCGCGCCGATGCTCGGTCTCTCTGTTCTCTGGCGCGAAACGCAGGACGCCCGCTGGAAAGCGCCGCTCGATGCCTGGGCGGACCGGGTGATCGCGGAGATGGGCCGCACGGAGGAAGGCGCCTTCGAGCACCACGTCTCCGACAAGGTGAATGACGGCGAACTCTGGGACGATACCCTCTACATGGTCGCGCTGTTCCTGGCCTCCTACGGTCAGGCAAGCGGCCGGCAGGAACTGGTGGACGAGGCGGCACGCCAATTCCTCGTCCACACCCGCTACCTGTCCGACGTGGAAACCGGTCTGTGGTTCCACGGCTGGACCTTCCGGGGCCGGCACAATTTCGCCCGCGCCCGCTGGGCCCGCGGCAATGCCTGGATCACCGCCGGCATTCTCGACCTCTTCGACCTTGCGGACCTGCCGCGCCCGGTGAAGGATTTCCTGCTGGGCGTGCTGACGGCGCAGGTCAATGCGCTTCTGCCGCTGCAGACGGAAAGCGGCGCCTGGCGCACGCTGCTCGACGACCCGGCCTCCTACGAAGAAACATCGGCGACCGCCGGCATCGGCTACGGCCTGCTGAAAGGCTATCGTCTCGGCCTCGGCACACCGGCCTGGCGCGAAGCGGGACTGAGGGCCGTCGGGTTCGTGGTGGAGAATATCGATGCGAGCGGCACGGTGCAGAACGTCTCCTACGGCACGCGCATGGGCCACGACCTGCAGTTCTACAAGGACATCCCCATCCAGCCGACCGGTTATGGCCAGGCGCTGTCGATCCTCTGCCTGTCGGAGGCGCTGAGCCACGTGGATGCTGAGGAGAAGGCCGCATGAGCATGCGCGTTCTCTACGGAGCTTCCCCCGATGACATCAAGACCTACGATACGGACCGCCTGCGTCAGGCCTTCCTGATCGAGGATCTGTTTCGCGAAGGCCAGGTCAACTTTGTCTACACCCACGTCGACCGGCTGATCCTCGGCGGTGCGGTGCCGGTCACATCGCCGCTCGGCTTCGGGTCCGGCGAGGATATCGGCACACCCTGCCTCCTGTCCGCGCGCGAGATGGGTATTGCCAATCTCGGCGGCGCAGGCTCCGTGACGGTCGATGGCGAGACCTTTGATCTCGACAATCGCGACGTCCTTTATGTGGGGCGCGGCGCGCAGGCGCTCGAGGTCCGGTCCGCCGATCCGGAACAACCGGCGCGCTTCTACATGAATTCGGTCCCCGCGGGCGCAGATCATCCGCATCGCCTGATCACGCGGGCGGAATCGAAGCTTCTGGAACTCGGCGAGGAGAAACGCTCCAACAAGCGCAAGCTGCGCATGTACATCCACCCGCAGGTGGCGCCCTCATGCCTGCTGCTGATGGGCATTACCGATCTCGCCGAAGGCAGTGTCTGGAACACCATGCCGCCGCATCTGCATGAACGGCGGATGGAGGCCTATTGCTACTTCGGCATGGGTGCGGAAGACCGTGTCATCCATCTGATGGGACGGCCGGACCAGACACGCAACCTGATCGTTGCCAATGGCGATGCGGTGCTTTCACCGGCCTGGTCGATCCACATGGGGGCCGGCACCGGCCCTTACGCCTTCGTCTGGGGCATGACCGGCGAAAACCAGGAATACAACGATGTAACCCCGGTGGCCGTGGCGGATCTGAAATGACGGCTGAACAGACCTACATGCGAAAGCCCCTCAGCGCCGGTGAGCCGGTGCGCTACTGGCAGCTGGGGCCGGTGATGGAAGAGCGTTTCGACACGCCTGACCAGCCGATGAAGGGGGAGATGGACCCCTTCTTTTTCCTCACCAAACACAAGAACTTCATTCCGCACGAATATCCCTGCCGGACGATCTTTGCTGAAACCTATCGCGGCAAGCGCCCGGATGTGCGCGGCGCATTTCAGCCCGCCCGCTGGTGGCTGCCCTTCGGTTCGCCGCGCGTCGATCTCTCCGGTTTCTGGTTCCGCCCAACACGGCTCGCCACCTGGGCCCGCACCCGCATCGAGGTGCCCGAAGCGGGCCCGGCCAGGATCCGGCTCGGCACCTGCGGCGGCGCGGTCCTGTTCCTCAACGGCCAGGAAACCGGCTGGATGGCGCCCTATGGCCGCAATCTCGAAACGAAGCAGGAATTCGAGCTGCCACTGAAGGCCGGGCTCAACGAGGTGACGCTGTTCTTCGACGATCTGGCAGAGCGCGACGCCCGTTATTTTTTCCAGTTCGACTATCTGGCCGGACCGGCCGCCCAGGTTGCGATGCCGGTGCCGGTCGAAGGCTCCGTGGCCGAAAGCATCGAGGCTGCCCTGGAGGGCATGCATCTCGACCGCCCCGCGTATTTCTCCGGCGATATCACGCTGCTCTTCGCCAAGCCGCTGCCGGTGGCCGTAGGCGTCAATGTCACGATCGAGGGCGATTTTATCTCCCGCGAACGCTTCGATCTTGATTTCAAGCTGGAGGCCGGAGCCACCCGCCTCAATCTGGGTCCCGCCGAACAGGTGCCCGCCGATTTCCACCATTTCCGCATTGCCCTCGATACCGGCGGTTTCGTGGCCGCACGTCCGCTCGGCGTCGAAATCTGCCATGCGGAGCGTCAGGGTCCGGCGCCCGCCACCCTTGCCGGCCGGATCCGCGAAACGCTGGATACGGTCTCCTGCCATTCCGAGCGTGATACCGTGTGCGCCTTTGCCCGCCTCGCGAGCGGCCGGGCCGGTGCCGATACGGACGCGATGATCGAGGAGATCCTGCCCTCGATCGAGGACTGCCACGACTGCGCCGATTTCTCGCTGGTGCCGCTCATCTGGTCGCGCACCGTGTGGGGCAACGATATCAACAGCAAGACCCGCGACCGCATCGACCGTGCCATCCTCAACTTCCGCTACTGGATGGATGAGCCGGGCAATGACGTGCAGTGGTATTTTTCCGAAAACCACGCCCTGCTGTTCCATACCGCCAGCTATCTCGCCGGCCATCTGCTCCCCGGGGCGACCTTCGTCCGCTCCGGCCGCAAGGGCGCCGAGCAGTCGAAGATTGGTGCCGCGCGGGTTCGCGCCTGGCTCGACCACTTCGAGCACTGGGAAATGGCGGAGTTCAACTCGGCCCCCTATTTCCCGATCGATCTGAAGGGCCTCACAGCACTCGCAGCGCTCGCCCCGGACGAGGATATTGCCGCGCGGGCCAGGGCCGGCATCATCCGGCTCTGCGAGATCATCGCCCGCTCCGCCCATCATGGCATGATGACCGCGGCGCAGGGGCGCTCCTACGAACATACGCTGTGTGCTGGCCGCTCGCTGGAACTCTCGGGAGTGACGCGCCTGCTCTGGGGCAAGGGCTGGTACGGGCGCCGGGTCCATGCCCTGCCGCAGCTCGCCGTCTGCCTGCGCGACCACGGCCTCGAGGTGCCCGGCGAACTGCTGGCGGTTGCCAGCCATCGCGGGCCGTCCCACCAGGAATGGCGTTTTGCCCAGGGCCAGGAAGGGTTTGCCGCGCTCTACCACTACAAGGGTGAGCATTATGCCATGGGCTCCGCCGTGCATTACCGCTGGAAGGACTGGGGCTATCAGGAGACGGTCCTGCACCTGCGCATCGGCGAAAAGCCGGAAGCCGCGATCTGGATCAACCATCCGGGCGAGGTCATCCAGCTCGGTTACGGGCGCCCGTCCTACTGGGGCGGTTGTGGCACGGTGCCGAGAGTGCAACAGTATCGCGGGCTGGCGATCGTCGGCTTCGACGTGCATGAGGACCAGCCGGAATTTTCACACGCCTGGTTCCCGCGTGCAGAATTCGAGGAAAGCCGTGTGTCTGCAAACCGGGCCTTGGCCCGCAGCGGCAAGGGCGTCGCGGTTCTGATCGGCAGTGGCGAACTTCTGCCGGTCGGGGAGGGACCGTCAGCCGGCACGGAACTGAGGCTTGCGGGGCGCAAGACACGCTGGATCGTGCGGCTGGCGGAAACCGGAGATCTCGCCGCGGCGGAGGCGCGCTATGCTGACTTGACGGCAGAGATGTCGGAGGATGGAACAATTACCGTCAACGATCCGGACTATGGTCCCGTCAGGTTCCTGGCCGATGGATCGGTGAATGCGGAAGGCCGCACCCTGCGCCGGGAAGACTATACCGTGAAGGGTGAGGCCATCATGCTTTGAGCAACCGGGGTGGATGGAGGATCTGCCCCACAAGGAGGAGGAAAGAGCATGGCATTGAAATCACTTCTTGCTGCATCGGCCCTGGCGCTGATGGCAACCACCGCCCATGCCGGCGATGTGCGCATCATGTGGTATTCGGACGGCATCGAAGGGGAAGTGTTCCAGGACCTGATCAACCGGTTCATGAAGGAAAACCCGGGCATCAACGTCATCGTGGACAATGTCGCCTACAGCGTCATCAAGGAACAGCTGCCGGTGCAGCTGGAAGCCGGCAACGGCCCCGATATCGCCCGCGTCACCTCGATCAAGGATCTTTCCAAACACTGGCTCGACCTTCGTCCGCTGGTGGCCGACGCCAAGTATTGGGACGAAAACTTCGGCGCCAATGCCGACTGGATGCGCCCGGACGGATCGGACCAGATCTCCGGCTTCATGACGCAGCTGACGCTGACCGGCGGTTTTGCCAACAAGACGCTGTTCGAGCAGGCGGGCGTGCCGCTGCCCGGCCCGGAAGCCACCTGGGATGACTGGGCGGACGCTGCCAGGAAGGTCGCAGCCAGCCAGCAGATCCCCTACCCGATGGCGATGGACCGTTCCGGCCACCGCATCACCGGGCCGGCCATATCCTATGGTGCCAACTACATCGGCGCCGATGGCAAGCCGCAGCCGCTGGACGAAGGTGCCAAGGCCTATCTCGGCAAGTTCATCGACTGGTCGAAAGACGGCACCATGTCGAAGGACATCTGGGTGTCAGCCGCCGGCCAGTCGTACCGCGCCGGCGCCGACGACTTCATCAACGGTCAGGTCGCCTTCTACTATGCCGGCTCCTGGCAGGTGCCGAACTTCGCCAACAAGATCGGCGACAATTTCGACTGGGTGGCGACCGGCAGCCCCTGCGGTCCGGCCGCCTGCACCGGGCTTCCGGGCGGCGCGGCGCTCGTGGCGGTGAAATACACCAAGAATCCGCAGGAAGTCGCCCAGGTGATGGATTACCTGGCCCGCAAGGACATCGTGAAGGAGTTCTCCGAGCGCACGCTGTTTCTGCCGGCGCACCAGGGCGTCATCGCCGAAGGCGTCAACTTCAATTCGGATAGCCAGCTGGTCAAGGACGCATTGAACACCTTCGTCAACGCCACGAAGACCACCTCCGACCTGGCGTTGAAGATGCCCGGCTGGCGCTGGTCGGACACGATGTACGGCGCAGTCGTCACCCGCATCGCGCAGGCGGTGGCCGGTGAAATGCCGGCGGAGGATGCCTTCGCGCGCATCGACAGTGATGTCGCCGAAAAGGTGAAAGCCTCCGGCCTCTGAGTCAAACCCGACCGTGAAGCACCCGCCTGCCCCTGTTCAAAAGGGGTGGGCGGCCCCTGCCCGCGTCTGGCCGCGCCTGGCCGCGCGGCGCCTGATGCATGAGGAAATGCCGCCATGGCGCAGCCACCACCCCCATCCAAGCGGCCAGCCCCGCCGCAGAAAACCGACTGGCTTTCGATGATGCTTCAGCCCGTGCATCTGCTGATGGGGCTCGCCGACCGGCCGCTCCGCTATCTGCAGAAAAAGACCGGCACCGGCGGCATGGCGGTCTTCTTCATCGCTCCGAACATGCTGATCTTCGGCCTTTTCGTGCTTTTGCCGCTGGTCATCAACCTTGTCTACTCGCTCACCGGCGGGACGGCGCTGTTTCTTGATGAACGCACCTTCGTCGGCGCCGGCCAGTACAGGCAGATCTTCAACTGCACGAACTATCTCGATCCGATGTCCTGCCAGGAGGACGCCTTCTGGACTGCCGCCGGCAACACGTTCTGGTTCGTCGTGCTGCAGGTCAGCCTGATGATCCTCGCCTCGCTGATCACGGCGCTGATCCTCAACCGCGAACTGATCGGCCGCTCCTTCTGGCGTGCCGTCTTCTTCTTCCCGGTCCTGCTGTCGCCCGTCGTCGTCGGCCTGATCTGGCGGTGGATCCTGCAGCGGCAAGGCCTGCTGAACTCGATGCTCTACCCCTTCGGCTTCGAGCCCTACACCTGGCTTTCGGACCGGACCTTTGCCTTTGGCGCTGTCGTCGGCGTTTCCATCTGGGCGCATATGGGTTTCTACACGCTGATCCTGCTTGCCGGCCTGCAGGCGATCCCGAAGGATCTCTACGAGGCCGCCGAGATGGACGGCACCAAACCCGCGCGTGTCTTCCGGCGCATCACCCTGCCGCTGCTGATGCCGAACCTGCTGGTGGTGATCGTGCTCGCTCTCATCAAGGCCGTGCAGGTGTTCGACGAGGTCTTCGTCCTGACCGGCGGCGGCCCCGGCACCAGCACGCTGTTCATCACGCAATACATCTACGAAACCGGCTTCGTCTCGCTGCCCCGCAATGCCGGTCTTGCCGCAGCCGCCTCCATCCTGATGGGCCTGGTGCTGGTGGTGCTCACGCTGATCCAGCTGGGTGCCGCCCGCAAGAACGAGAACAAGGGGAAACGCTGATGAGCACCGCAATCGCCTTCCTCACGCGCCGCAAGGGCGGCAAGGGCTGGCACTGGACGGACATTGCCACCTGGATCTGGCTGATCGGCGGCCTGCTCGTGATGTTCGGCCCTGCCGTCTGGCTGACCCTCTCCTCCTTCAAGACACCCGCAGCGCTTGCCGAGTTTCCGCCGAGCCTCCTGCCCTATGTCACCCGGCAGGTGCAGGTGGAGGGTTACGAAAAACCGCTGCCGCTGTTCAACGCAAAGCTTCCCGACGGCTCGGCGCGGGTGCTGGCGGAAGTCCGGCGTGTCGGCATCGTCAGCCAGATGGTCGATCCGCAGGCGCCGGGCGAAATCATCAAGGTCAATATCGGCGACCGCGAGCCGGTGCGCGAAGTCTCCTTTGCCACGGAGAACTACACCCAACCCTTCATGCAGTTCGATTTCTTCCGGTATCTGTGGAACTCGGTCTTCGTGACGGTGATGGCAACGCTGATCACGCTGATCGTCAACTCCATGGCCGCCTTCGCCCTGTCGAAATACGAGTTCAAGGGCCGCAATGCGGCGATGCTGGTGATCCTTGCAACGCTGATGGTGCCGCTCTCGGTCATTCTGGTGCCGCTCTATTCGATCATCTCCTCGGTCGGCCTGTTCAACAGCCTGTGGGGCGTGATCCTGCCGACGGTGGCGACACCGACCGGCGTCTTCATCCTGCGTCAGTACATGCTGACGATCCCGGACGAGTTGATCGATGCGGCGCGCATGGACAAGGCGTCCGAATGGCAGATCTACTGGCGCATCATGCTGCCGCTGACGGCGCCGGCGCTCGCCGTGCTTGCCATCTTCTCCGTCGTCTGGCGCTGGAACGATTTTCTCTGGCCTCTCATCGTGCTCTCACGGCGGGAACTCTACACGCTGCAGGTCGGCCTCTCGATCTATTCCGGCGAGCTGAACGTGCAGTGGCACTACATTCTGGCAATGACGGTCGTCACCATGATCCCGGTCGTGCTGGTCTTCATCTTCCTCCAGCGCTTCATCACCAGCGGCATTGCCGGCTCCGGGCTGAAATAGGATAGACCCATGGGTAGCATCACACTTTCCAACATCCAGAAGTCCTACGGCGCGGTGCATGTGCTGCACGACATCAACCTTGCCATAGAAGAAGGCGAATTCGTCGTCTTCGTCGGCCCCTCCGGCTGCGGCAAGTCCACGCTGCTGCGCGTCATCGCGGGCCTGGAAAAGGTGACCGGTGGCGATCTCAAGATCAACGGCACACGGGTCAACGAGGTGTCGGCCGCCGACCGCGGACTGGCCATGGTCTTCCAGTCCTATGCGCTCTATCCGCACATGACGGTGCGCCAGAACCTTGCCTTCGGGCTGGAGAATTCCGGCATGCCGAAGCCGGAGATCGCGACCCGCATCGCAGAGGCCGCGCGCATGCTGGAAATCGACAACTACATGGACCGCCGCCCCGGCCAGCTCTCCGGCGGCCAGCGCCAGCGCGTGGCGATCGGCCGGGCCATCGTGCGCCGCCCAACCGCCTTCCTGCTCGACGAACCGCTGTCCAACCTCGATGCGGAACTGCGTGTCTCCACCCGTGCGGAAATCGCGGCGCTCCATGCCCGGCTGAAGTCCACGATGATCTACGTCACCCATGACCAGGTGGAGGCGATGACGCTCGCCAACCGCATCGTCGTGATGCGCGCCGGGCGTATCGAACAGGTCGGCACACCGCTCGATCTTTACAATCAGCCCGCGAACCGGTTCGTGGCGGGCTTCATCGGCGCGCCGCATATGAACTTCATCGAGGCGGAGGTGGCGGGCAGCACGCCGGATGGCCTGACGGTCAGGGCCGCAGACGGCACGCTGATCGCCATACCGCTGGAAGGGACCGCTCTCAAGGCCGGGGAAACCGTGTCGCTGGGCATCCGGCCGCAGCATATCGAGGTTGCGGCTGGCGGCACGGCATCCGGCCTTGCAGCAAGCGTTCGCATGGTCGAGGCGCTCGGGTCGGAAACCGTCATCCATGCCGAGGCCCTGGGACAGAAGCTTCTGGCGATCGTACCCGGTCAGCACCGTTTCGCGGCAGGAGACGTCATCACGCTCCTCTGGCAAAACGCTCCGCTGCATCTCTTCGGGGCCGATGGCTCCCGGATCGGGACGGCCCAGCCTGCCTGAAAGCCCCGCTTCACAACGCCGCAAACCATTGATCTGCATGGCCTCCGGCAAGGGCCGGCAGTGTTTGCAATGGACTTCCAGTCAGGCTCCCCGGTTATGGTTTGAGGAAAGCCTGCGTTCTGGTCATTCCGGCACGGCGTTTCAGCCCCCCTCCCCCTCGTGGGGAGGGGTTAGGGGAAGCCTTTCCGGCTGGCAGAGTATCCATTGACTACTGACAGCTTCTCCTCTCCAGCTTCCTCAGGAAAAGTTCTGCTTTTCAACCCCTTGCAGGCTCAGCCCCCCACCCCTCACCCCTCCCCACCAGGGGCAGGGGAATCGCGTATGTCGAATAAGGGGTTGTTTTACTGAGGCAAATCGATTCATGAGTTCTCCGTCCCGGGAGGTTGCGATGAGTAGATTTGCCGCTTGTTTTGAAGCTTTGCCTGATCCGCGCAGCAGCAACGTGCG